>JAYWAC010000168.1:0-12881 GCA_043782755.1 Pseudomonadota bacterium
AAGGAGCGCTTGTTCGGTGCTGCAGCTCGATAAGAACCGGCCCTCGCCGCAAGCCATTGCCGATTTGCGCGCACGTTTTCCCTGCGAGGCAGAAGTCGATCGGGTGCTGACGCGCAAGATGCGCCTGCGCGCAGGGCCCGGCTATGTGACGCAGAGTCTGGATGCTTTGCTAGCCGGCAGCGCGGCGCTGATCCGCGCTCGACACGGTGAGGATTTTGCAATGGGTGATGCGCGCTGGTTGACCGGTGGTGCGTCGAAATTGCAGATGGCTTTCAGCTTGGACTGGACGCCGCCGGGAGGCACGCGCCAGCACACCGCCATGGTGTTGCGCATGCAGCCGGCCGAATCGCTGGTCGAATCGAGTCGGCGGCGCGAATTCGAAGTGTTGGACGCGATGCAGGGCGTGGTGCCGGTGCCACCGGTGTACTGGGTGGATGCCGATGGCGACTTTCTTCCTCACCCCGCCATCATCTATGGCTTCGTCTCCGGCGTGACCAAGCCGCGCGATGCCACCAGCCAGGCGACCGGCATGGGCACGCGGCTCGCGCCGCATTGGCGTAACACCCTTGGGCCGCAGTTCGTGTCATGTATCGCGCGCGTGCACCGCCAGCCTATCGATGCCGCGAAATTACCAAGCTTCGATGTGCCCGCGCCGGGCACGGCTTCCATCGAACTCGCGCTCAACCATTGGGAGCGGGTGTGGGAAGAAGATGTCGATGAAGACATTCCGCTGATGCGTCTTGCCGCTGCCTGGTTGCGGCGGAACATGCCGCCCTGCGCACGCCCGGTGATGCTGCACGGTGACTATCGCATGGGTAATTTTCTCTTCACTGAACACGATGCGCGCATCACCGCCATCCTCGACTGGGAAATGGCGCGCATCGGCGATCATCATTTCGACATCGCCTGGGCGGCCAACCCTGCCTACGGCACCTATGCCGAAGACAACAAGACCTTGCTGGTAGGCGGACTGCTGGCCGAACACGAATTCATCGCCCGCTATGAACAGGAAGCGGGCTTGCACATCGATCCGCGCAGCTTGCATTACTACAAGGTCTACTGCGGCTGGCTGCAAGGCGTGATCGCACTCGGCACCGCCTGGCGCATCGCGCGTAACGGCAAGACCCATCAGGATGTGTTGATGGCCTGGATACTCGGCATCGGTCCCAAGCTGATGGCCGAGTTGCGTGACTTGCTCGCCCAGGCTTGAACAGCCATTGGAGTTGCACCATGCAAATGCGCGAAGACATTCAACTCAAGACCGCCATTCGCGCGCTGACCGAAGTGGTGATGCCGGCGGTCGATCCCGACAACGCCTTGGCCGTGGAGCAATTGCAAGTAGTGCTCGGCACGCTGCAATTGATGGCGGCACGTCTGCCTCTGCGCTTCCGCTATGACTGCGATGAACTCGCACGGCTGCTGGAACTCGGCCACGCGCTCGGCGACAAGGACGAGAGTGCGCTGACGAAGGCGTCCAACAACGCGGCACAAGTGCTGGCCCGCGCTCAGGCCGGGCCCGACGAAGTGCTCGGCGCGATACGGGCACTACGCGTATTGAGCGGCGCCTTGATCACCGAGGTTTATCGCGATGGTGACGAGACGCAACGCAAACGTGTCACGCAGCTGGTGCTGGCACACGCTGATGAACAACTGCTGCGCGAACGTGCCTGGGTGGCGCCCCAGGGCTGGGAGATCCAACCCGAGAGCTTGCCGGCCATTGAGGAACTGTTGAAATGAGGCGCGGATCAGAAACCGATCTGCGCACCGCCGTCGACATTCAAATGCTGGCCGGTGATATAGCTCGCCGCATCTGACAACAGGAAGCAGCACGGCTCGGCCACTTCGGCTGGCTGGGCAATGCGACCCATGGGAATACCGGCCATGGTGCGCTCGATGAACTTCGGGCTGCGGATCACTTCCGTCATGGGCGTCTCAACCGCACCGAAACACACGCTGTTCACACCGATGCCAAAGCGCGCCCATTCACGCGCCGCGCTCATGGTGATGCCGAGCACGCCGGACTTGGCGGCGCCGTAGTTGATCTGGCCGATAGTGCCGCGTCGGCCGGCGATGGAAGACACGTTGACGATGCGTCGCGACGCTTGCTCACCGGCCTCGGCGCGCTCCAGCATGTGACGGCCGACCGCTTGCAGACAATGGAATACGCCGGTCAGATTGACGTCAATGACGGCCTGCCAGTCGGCCAGCGACATCTTGTGAATCATGGCGGTGCGGATGATGCCGGCATTGTTGAACAAGCCGTTGATGTTGCCGTGCTTGGCGGCAACCGCTTCCACCATGCCCTGCACGAAGGCCGGATCAGCGACGCTGCCGACGTACACATCCACGTCACCGCCGATGAGCGCTGCCGTTTCGCGCGCGCCATCGCCATTGATATCGACCAGCGCTAATCGTGCACCGAGGCCCGCAGCCTTCACGGCGACACCGCGACCGATGCCCTGGGCGGCACCCGTGACGATGATGACGCGGCCGGCGAGATTCATTGGATTTTCCATCGCGATACACTCTCTAGAAGTTGGCCAAGAAGAAGAGGATCAGCGCGCCTCGCGCTCGAACAGCGAGGCGACCGGCGGCAGACTCGCGGTATCGGGATCAAGCCCCGCGCCGCGATGCCAGATGCGCTCGCGGGGTGCGCGAGCTTGGTTATAGCGCAACACCGCAGCTAGCATCGCGCGAGGCATGGGCGCGCCGCGATGCTCGTCGGCAATCAGGCGATCGATGATGGCCTTGAGCGCGCGATGGGCCTGGCCCACCGCAGTGTAGTCAGTGCGGTCGAGCGCTTCGACGGCAGCCAGTGCGGCGAGCAACTCATCGCCGAGCGCGACATCGCGCGTCATGCCAACCAATTCGGTCGCAAGCGCGCAGGCCAGCGTGAGATTGCCGAGCTCGAAATTGAGCGCGTGGTGCCACTGCTCGGCAATGATGGACAAATGTCCCATGACCAGATTGGCCTGATCGCGCGCCAGTCGCTCGTTGGCGGGCAGCGCGGGCAGGATGACATTCGATAGCGCTTTCAGCACCGACTTCAAACGCAGATCGATATCGGGATTCATAGGCGCGCGTCTCGCAGCAGTTCGTCGAGCTGGGCCATGAACACCGCCGAGCCAAACGCCATCCAGGTCAACACCAGGTCCTGATGGCTCTGGCTTTCAAGCGCCGCGCGACAGCCCGAGCCGTTGTTGATGATGATGCACTTCCAGGCATTCAGGATTTCGTAATAGCGGATGGTGTCGAGATCGATTTCGATGCCGGTCGCTTGGCTGTAGCGAGCGAAGAATTCGTTGCGCGGCATGAGCCCCGAGATCAACAGCTCACCATCGGCGCGCGGCGTGCCGAACAGGCGTTGCACGGACCAGGCGAGATCTTCGTGAAAATCGCCGATATGGGCCAGCTCCCAATCCAGCACCGCGCTAAATTCGCCACTCGGTTCGACAAACATGAAATTGCCGATGCGATAGTCACCATGCACGACCACCGGCTGCGCGCAAACCGGCGCGTTTTCGCGCAACCAGCGCTCGACCATGGTCACCAATGGATCGGCTTCGACGCAATCCTGCTGCCACACGCGCGCCCACCAGTTGACTTGGCGCAGCGCGGCCTGGCGGGTGCCGGGCGCCGGAGCATCGAAATAGGACAGCGCGGCCGGGCGCCAGTCGAAGGCATGAATGCACGCGAGATTCGCAACGAACTGTGGCGCGAGCTTGGGTATCCAGTGTTCGAAACGGATACCGACGCCGGTCACGGCCTTGGCGACGACATCGGTGGGCGCGGTATTGCCCGCCACCATCTGCGTGATCAGCGCCGGCTGACCGAGATAATCGCCATCGGCATCGACGAAACGCAGAGGCGGCACCGGCACCACGCCAGCGAAGGCTTGCAGCAATTGCGCTTCGCGACCACGACAGGTCTCGACGATGCCCATCCAGGGATCCATACGCAACACCAGGCGTTCAGGCTGCGCCGCGCCATCGTGACACAGCGTAAAAGCAAACTGTTCCTTGGACGCGCCGCCGGTCATGCGCGCGAGTTCGCTGATACCCACACCACGCAAGCCCTCGTGGGCGAACAGCGCTTCGAGCTGCGCCGTCACCTGGGCTTCGGTCCTTGCGCTATAGGCACCGCTCGCGCGGCGACCCATCTTGCGCGCCAGTACATGGACGATACGCGCTTCGATGTCGTCGCGCTCCCAGCGCTGATCAAGGCCGGCTCGCGGTGCCGTAGTCATGGCAACAGCCATCGCCTTACAGCTTGCCGGCGGCACGCAGACGTAGATAGGTGTCGTAGAACCAGCCTTCCTGGATCTCGCCATAACCGATACGACCGCTAGAGGAGACGAAACGGTTCAACACATTCGGCACGCCACAGCAGCCATAGGGTTCCCACAGGCCAGAGGCTATCGGTGCACCGAGAAAGCGATGTTGGGTGCCGCGCTCGTCGGTGGCATGAATTTCATAATGCCCACCCCACATACCATCGCGCGTGACGATGACTTTGCCAGCGGTACAGCCATGCACACGGCCGTTGTCGAGCACGAAGCCGTGAGCAAAGGTGTGCTGCGCATCGGGCGCGGCGTCGTAGTTCATGGACCAGATGCCATGAAAAGCATAGTCCTCGCCAAAGATCGCATGCAGCCAGGCCATCGGTTGCAGGGCACGCTCGGGCCGCACGCCCCAGGAGCGGTCCATGCAGTCGACATAGTCGATGGCGTAATCCTTGCCGCGCACACTGAGCTTGCCCTTGATGCGGCACAGTTGATCGTAATGACCGCCATAGGCCGCACCGTAGCCAGAACCGGCGGTGCGCTCGTCATAGCTCTTGCGCGCCATCGGATCCATGGCCGGGTCGTGAATATCGTAGGCCGCCATCACGGCTTCGGCATGCAATTCGAAACGTGTGTCATCGATGCCTTCATAGACCACCTGATAACGCTCTGGGCCTGCCGTCAGATCGACCGACAAACCGGTAGGTAAGGAGAACTTGCGGAATTCTAGCGGCGCTGGGATCTGCGTCTGGTTGTCGCTGTAGAGCGCGTCGAGACGCGTACGGCCGAGGCCTTGAAAGATCTTGATGTCGCTGGTGGTGACGCCGACACCGGGCCGCGCCATCACATAGGCGCTGCCGAAAATGCCGAGCTCTGGCACCGCGAAGGGCATGAAGAAAGTTTCGGCCCAGGTGTAGCGGGTGGCGGCTTCGGTCAGGCCTGCCATCGCCTCGGGGTGATAGCTCATGTCTTGCTGGGTAATCATGGGATGCTCCTCACGGCTGCGGAATCGGCTGAGCTTGGTTTTCGAGCGCGCGACGCGCATGACGGGAGGTCGGCGCGCGACGTCATCGACGCGCAGGCCCGCTGCGGGCGCTCGGAGCGCCCATGACTTATCGCTCCCCGCGATCGCCTTGTTCAATTTCTAGAACCTACCATATAGTACGCATGATTACGATTTTTATGATAACGCGGAAGCGGCCAGTTTCAGGCACGGGGAGAGATCTCGACGATGTGGGTCTATAAGGAAATCCGTACGCTCGGCGACTACGTCGGCTACTACGCACGATGCGCCGGGTCACGCACCGCGCTGATTTATGGCGAGCATGTCACGAGCTATGGCGAACTCGATGAACAAGCCACGCGCCTCGCCCACGGCCTCGCCGCCGCCGGCCTCGCTGCGGGTGAGCGCGTGGTGTATCTGGGCAAGAACTCCGATGATTTTTTCCTTGCGCTGTTTGGCACCGTCAAGCGCGGGGCCTGCTTCTGTCCGCTGAACTGGCGCTTGTCAGAGCCAGAATTGTGTCGCGTGCTAAAGGACTCCGAAGCGCGCTTCGCCTTCGTCGAGCCAGAATTCGCGCCGCTGTGGGCGGCGATGCAAAGCAGCATCGGCCTCGACATTCAGACCCAGGCGGTTGACCGTTCGCGCGGCGAGGACGACCCCCTACGTCGCTGGCTGGCGGACTTTGGCTGCGAGCCACTGCCCAGCGTTGCGATGGAAGTCGGTGCCATTCAGCTCTATACCTCGGGTACCACCGGCGACCCCAAGGGCGTGGTCATCACGCACGACAACTTCAACCACATGCGTTTGTGCGAACACTTCGAACCGGCTTTTGAGTGGCGGGCCGAAGATCGCTTCCTGGTCGCGCTGCCGAATTTTCATCTGCTCGCCATCGGCCTGTCGCTACAGTCGATGTACAACGGCATGGCGGTGCTGATCGAGCGACAGTTCGAGCCGGGTGCGGCCCTGCAATCGATATCGCATTTGAAACCGACCATCACCGCCTTCGCGCCAGCCATGATCCAGATGCTGCTCGATCATCCGAGTGCTGCCGTCGCCGATTTCACTTCACTGCGGCTGGTGATGTACGCCGGTTCACCGATTTCTCTCGGCCTCATTCGGCGCGCCATTGGGGCCATGCCCTGCGAATTCATGCAGTTCTACGGCGCGACCGAGACTTCGGGCGCGGTGACCTTGCTGCGTCCCGCCGAACACAATCTCGAACGGGAAGACAAACTCAAAGCCTGCGGGCGACCGCTGCCGCTCATCGAGCTACGCATCGTCGACGAGTCCGGCGCGGATGTGGCCGAGGGCGAACCGGGTGAGCTGTGGATCCGTTCGCCGTCGCTCGCGAGCGGCTATTGGAAGAAGCCACAGGTGACGGCCGATGTATTCCAGCAAGGCTGGTATCACAGCGGCGACATCGCCATCCGCGATGAAGAAGGGCTTTATTACATTCACGATCGTCTCAAAGACATGATCGTGTCGGGCGGCGAGAACATCTATTCGACGGAAATCGAATCGGTACTCTCTACCCATCCCGCCGTCGCCGTGGTCGCCGTCATCGGTGTGCCCGACGCGCGCTGGGGCGAAGCGGTCAAAGCCTGTATCGTCGCGAAGCCTGGCATCGAGATCAGCGCCGAGGAATTGATCGACTACTGCCGACCACGGCTGGCGGGTTACAAGGTGCCGAAGAGTATCGACTTCCACGCCGCCTTTCCCATGACCGGCAGCGGCAAGATCGCGAAGAAACAATTGCGCGAACCGTTCTGGACCGGTCAGGATCGCGCTATCGGTTGAATTCAAACAAACGAGGGGAACAGCCATGAGTGATACATCGACGACGCTGGCTTTGGTCGAGCGTTGGGCGCAGTACTACAACGAGGACGCCACACGCATGGTGCAGGAATGCTATGCCGAGGACTGCAAGGTCTATCCCATGGGCCTCGGTGTGATCGAGGGTCGCAAAGGCCTGCAGAAAGTCGAAGACGCGGTATTGGCCAAGGCCCCGCAGCGCCGGCTCGACGTCCTGCGCACCCACATCGCCGGCGACACTATCTGTGTCGAGGCCGAACTGCGCGACTCAGACAGAGGCGCTGAATGGAGTGTGCCCTTCATCGCGGTACTCACCCTGTGCGATGGACTGGTCGCCATCGACCGCACCTATGCCGACTGGAGCCGCTGGCCGGGACTGTGAGTGGTCTTTAGAAAACTATCGGGAGCTTGAGATGCTCGCGGTAAATGAAATCGCGGTGGTCGCGGATCGCAGACGTCATGTGATCTTCGATATCGGGATCAGCGTTGCGATAGGCAGGCCGATAGCTGCTCGCCATCGGACACAGCTCAGGCGGTAGGGGCTCGAGCAGCGCATAGAAACAGGCGGCGTAGATATCGAGTGCCGAGAGATGGTCGCCGACAAAATAACGACTGCCTCGCACACGGCTGGCGGCCAGTTCCGTATCAAGCTTGTCCAGGATCTCGATCATGCGCGCCTTGGCGGCGAGCCCCGCTTCGGGCGTATATAAATATTTCTCGCCGAGGGTTTGCCAGAATGCGTAATCGTCGCTGCCCGGCACGGCATTCTTCAAGGCCTGATCGACCAGGATCAGGCGCTTGCTCCAGCCCAGACCGTTCTCGCCGGCGATTTCATTGATGAGGCCGAACATGCGCACGCGGGCCTCGAAATCTTGCGGCACCAGGCGTGGCTCGGGGGCGAGACGCTCGGCCAGATTCAACTGATCTATCCACGTCGATCGTGGCCTTTCGTCCTCCCAGATCGCTACCGGTGCGCTGGATTGCGCGGTCCAGGCAATCAATTCGCTATGGGACCCATCGGCACCGAAACTGGTTTCTGACGCGCCGACGTTGGAACAACGCACCGAGGTATAGGGCAGACCCTTGACGTCGAATAGCGATTTGCAGGATTCACGCCAGGGCCCGGGAATAGCATAGCCCCCCAGCACCAGCCGTAGACCACCCAGCGTGCGCGCTGCGGCGATGGAGACATAGTTGATCTTGATATCGTCGAAACCGATCTCGTCGGACATGGCGCTCCCCTCGTACGTTGATGGACGGGCATCAATGTGCGAATGAATTCGCACCTACACGGACGACGCGCGATCCTCCGTGTAGGTGCGAGTACATCGCACACTAAATGGCGCTACCGATAAAACTTCATGAAATCCGGTTCGCGCTTTTCATTCAAGGCCTTCACGCCTTCCTGCGACTCTTCCGAGTAGTAGTACAAGCGCAGGGCCTGCATGGCGAGCTGGCCCATGCCGCGGATGGACTCGGTGTCGGCGTTGAAGCTCTTCTTAGCCAGCGCGATGGCGGTCGGGCTGCGCTTGTTGATCTCTTCGCACCAGCGCAGGACTTCCGCATCGAGTTCGGCGTCCGGCACCACGGCATTGATGAGGCCCATCTCCAAGGCTTCCTTGGCACTATAGCGTTTGCACATATACCAGATCTCACGCGCCTTCTTCTCGCCCACCACACGGGCAAGATAAGCGGTGCCGAAACCCGGATCGACCGAGCCCATCTTGGGCCCGACCTGGCCGAACACGGCATTGTCGGAAGCGATAGTCATGTCACACAGCGTGCAGAACACATTGCCGCCGCCGATAGCAAAGCCGCGCACCTTGGCGATGACGGGCTTAGGAATGTCGCGGATCACCGAGTGCAGCTCTTCGACCGGCATGCCGACCGCACCACGCGCATCGTTGTTGCCATATTGACCGCCACTGTGATCGGACTGATCGCCGCCGGTGCAAAAAGCCTTGCTACCGGCACCGGTGAACACCACCGAGCCGATGTCGCGATCCCAGCCGGCCTGCTGAAAAGCATCCAACAGTTCAACCACGGTGCGCGGCCGAAAGGCGTTGTACTTGTGCGGACGATTGATGGTGATGATGGCGGTGCGCCCGACCTTCTCGTAGAGGATATCTTCGTAGTTGCTCATATTTTCTTCCTGGTTCTTGGGGCTGTCTGTCAACCGATCATGGAATAGCCGCCGCTGACGCTCAACACCTGACCGGTGACGTGACCAGCGGCATCGGAGGCGAGAAACACCACGGCGTTGGCGACATCTTCGGGCCGACCGATCTTCTTCAGCGGCAGGCTCTTGGCGATCTGCGCAAGTTGCTCGGGCGTGAACATGCTGTCCTTGTTGACCCACATGCTATTGGCACCGACCTCAGTGTTTTCCGCCGGAATCGTCACGCCCGGGCACACCACGTTGCAGCGGATGCCGTTGCGGCCATTTTCCTTGGCGATGGTCTTCATAAAGCTGTTGACACCGGCCTTCATGCCACCGTAGACCGCTTCGCGCGGCTCGCCCTGACGGCTGGCGTCGGAGCTGATAGACACGATCGCGCCTTTATTCTGCGGCGCCATGATCGAAAGCGCGGTGTGAGTGCAGTTCAACATGCCGACGAAATTGACCTGAATGATCTTGGCCCACAGATCGGGCGTGGTCTGGGTAAAGAACATGAGTTTGTCCCAGCCAACGTTGTTGACCAGCACATCGACCGCTCCATAGGCGTCGGTGGTCTGCTTGAACATGGCTTGCACCTGGTCGAGCGCGGTGACATCGCAGGGTGCGACCTGTACCGCCGCAGCGCCGGCCTTGCGTGCTTCGTCGGCGACCGCATTGGCTTGCTCAGTATCGATGTCACCGATGGTGATCCTCGCGCCTTCGCGCGCAAAGCCGAGCACGATGGCGCGACCGATGTTGGAACCGCCACCGGTCACGATGACGGCTTTGTCTTTGAGTCCGAGATTCATGTATACGCTCCTCGTCGAATGCTTGTGGAATGTCAGCGCAGGCCGAAAGCCAGGCGCGCCGCCTGGTATTCGGCAATTAGTCGCTCAACGCGGGTCGCGGCTGGCACGATGTCGGTGATAGCGCCTACACCGTGACCGCAGCCCCAGATATCGCGCCAGGTCTTGTGCGAATCGCCGCTCGGACTGACGTTGGTAATCTTATCCGGATCGCGACGCAAGCCTATCGGATCGAGACCAGTGCGGATGATGGACCCAGCCAGAAAATTGGCCGGCACACCGCTGAAATAATCGGTGGTCACGATGTCGGCGCTGCCTGCGGCAGTGACCATCGCCTTGTAATCAGGCACCGCATTGGCCTCCTCGGTCGCTATGAAGGGCGTGCCGATGTAGGCCAGATCGGCGCCCGCTGCGAGCGCCGCGAGAATACTGCGGCCGGTCGCAATCGCGCCGGACAAGGCCAAGGGTCCATGCCACCAGGCGCGTATCTCCTCTATCAAGGCGAAGGGTGAAACATTGCCGGTATGGCCACCCGCGCCCGCCGCGACGGCGATCAAACCGTCGCAGCCGTTATCGATCGCCTTGCGTGCATGGCGATCGGAAATCACGTCGTTGAACACCAGGCCACCATAGCCGTGCACGGCGTCGACGACGTCGCGCTGGGCCGAGAGACTGATAATGACGATGGGCACACGATGCTTGACGATGATCTCGGTGTCGCGCGCCAGGCGGTCGTTACTGCGATGGGCAATCTGATTGATGGCGTAGGGCGCGGCCGGCTGCTCGGCATGGGCGTCGCTATAAGCGACTAGCGTCGCGGCGATGTGCGCCAGCCATTCGTCAAGCTGGCTATCGCTGCGCGCATTCAAGGCCGGCATGGAACCGACGATGCCGGCCTGGCATTGCGCTATCACCAAGGCCGGACTGGAAACGATGAACATCGGCGCGGCCATCACTGGCGCACGCAAGCTTGCGAATTGTTTGGGTAGCGTCATGATTCGAGCCGCGCGCTATCAGATCGCGCGACTGATCAGTTCTTTCATGATCTCCGAAGAACCGCCGTAGATGCGCTGAATACGCGCATCCTTCCACAGCCGCGCGATCTCGTATTCATTCATATAGCCGTAGCCGCCAAAGAGCTGCACGCAGGCATCGGTCACTTCCGAGCGCAATTCAGTATGAAACAGCTTGGCCGAAGCAGCTTGGTCGGTGGTGAGCTGCTTCGCTATCAGCGCCGTCATGCAAGCGTCGATATGGGCCCAGCCGACCTGTAGCTTGGTACGCAGATCGGCCAGCACGAAGCGCGTGTTCTGAAATTCCATCAAGCTATGGCCGAAAGCTTGGCGCTGCTTCACGTAGTCGACCGTGAGATCATAGGCGCGCTGTGCCGCCGAGTGCGCGGTAACGGCGATCGACATACGCTCCTGCGGCAGCTCCTGCATCATATAGACGAAGCCCTGGTTCTCGGCACCGAGCAGATAATTGGCCGGCACGGTCACATTATCGAAGAAGATCTCGGCGACATCGGACGAGGCCTGGCCGACCTTGTCGAGTTTGCGACCGACTTTATAGCCAGGCCTATCGGTTTCGCAGAAGAACAAGGAAATACTTTTCGCGCCCGCTTCGGCGCCGGTGCGCACAGCAATGATGGCGATGTCGGCTGTCACGCCATTGGTGATAAAGGTCTTGGCGCCATTGATACGGTAGTTGTCGCCGTCACGCACCGCAGTGCTGCGGATGGCTTTCAGATCGCTACCGCCGCCCGGTTCAGTCATGCAGATGCAGGCGATCGCACTGCCGTCGATCATGCGCGGGATCCAGGTCCGGCGTAGGTCCTCGTGAGCGTACTTCAACAAATAGTGCGCGACGATATCGGAATGCACACCGAACGCCGGCGTCGCCGAACCAGTATAGGAAGTCTCCTCCAGCACGACGGCATTGGCGCGGAAATCGAGACCGGCACCACCGTGGATCTCGGGCATGTCCGGACACAGCACGCCCTGTTCGCCGCAGGCACGCCAGAAGCTTTTATCGACCTGGCCCTGGGCTTCCCAGCGCGCGATATTAGGCGTCAGTTCGGCAGCGAAGAAGCGTCTCACGGCCGCGCGAAACTGATGATGCTCGTCTTCGAAAATGGTACGCGCCAGCATATCCCTAGTCCTCAGTAGCTCTTCGGCAGATCCAGCACCTTTTCGGCGATGAAACACTTGATCAGTTGTTCAGTGACGGGCGCGATGCGGGTGATGGTCACTTCGCGCAGCAGACGTTCGACGTGGTATTCGCGGGCATAGCCGAAACCGCCGTGAGTCAACACCGCCTGCAAACAGGCCTCGTAGCCGGCTTTCGCACCGAGATATTTCGCGGCATTGGCTTCGGCACCGCAGGGGCGCTTGTTGTCGTACAACCAGGCCGCTTTCATAGCGATAGTGTAAGCCGCTTCGAGATCCATCCAGTTCTCGGCGAGCGGATGCTGAATGCCTTGATTCATACCGATAGGGCGATCGAAGACGATACGTTCGCGAGCGTAACGCGTGGCGCGGCGCAGCGCGTCTTGGCCCACACCTATCGCCTCGACGGCGATCAACACACGCTCGGGGTTGAGGCTGTGCAGGATATAACCGAAGCCCTTGCCCGCTTCGCCGATCAAATCGTGGTCGGGAATGAACAAGCCATCGATGAACACTGCGTTCGAATCGACCGCTTTGCGTCCCATCTTCGGGATGCGCTTGATCTCCATCTTGCTGCGGTCGACATCAGTGTAGAACACGCTGATGCCATCGGTCGGACGCTGGCAGTCTTCGAGGCGCGTGGTGCGTGCCA
>JAYWAC010000169.1:0-4853 GCA_043782755.1 Pseudomonadota bacterium
CCGCGCATGATCGCGGCCTACGACGAAATTTATCGAGAGCTCGCGGCGTGAACGCAAGCGCTGAGCCCAATCACGGAGAGCGCCTATGTGCGGCATAGCAGGTATCGTCGATCTACGCGGTACTACCGAAATTGACGGGGGCCTGTTACGACGCATGACCGACGCCCTTACACATCGCGGTCCGGACGAGTCAGGCTATCACCGTGAACCGGGCATCGGCTTCGGTCATCGGCGGCTCTCCATCATCGATCTCGCGACCGGCCAGCAGCCCATGGCCAGCGACGATCGCCGTTGCTGGTTGACCTACAACGGCGAGATCTACAACTACCAGCAATTGCGCCAGGAACTGGAGGCGGCTGGTTACAGTTTTCGCACGCATTCCGATACCGAGGTGTTGCTGAAGTCCTGGCTGCACTGGCAGGAAGACTGCGTGCGACGCCTACGCGGTATTTTCGCTTTCGCGATCTGGGATGCCAGCCGCGAGACCTTGTTCCTGGCGCGTGATCATCTTGGCGTCAAACCACTGTATTTCGCCGGCCTTGGCGATGGACGTGTGTTGTTCGCCTCGGAATTGAAATCCTTGATGTTGTGTCCCGAGGTCGCGCGCGACATCGACCCGCAGGCGGTCGAAGAGTATTTTTCTTACGGCTATGTGCCGGAGCCACGCAGCATCTATCGAAGCGTGGCCAAGCTCGCGCCGGGCCACAGTCTCTGTCTGCGACGCGGCGAGGCGGCACAGACGCCACGCCAGTATTGGGACGTGCCTTTCCGTCTCGACTCGGCCTTGGGCACGCGCGAGGCAGCCGAGGAGTTGCTGCGGCGTACGCGCGAGGCGGTCAGCTCGCAGCTGGTGGCGGAGGTGCCGTTAGGTGCCTTCCTTTCCGGCGGGGTTGATTCTTCCGCCGTGGTGGCGATGATGGCCGGCTTGCAGAGCACGCCGGTCAATACCTGTTCCATCGGATTTGATGTCGCGGGATTCGACGAGTCGAGTTACGCATCGGAAATCGCGCAACGCTTTGGCACGACTCACCATACACGACAGCTCAGCCCGGACGACTTCTCGCTGGTCGATAAATTGATCGACCTCTACGACGAGCCCTATGCCGACAGTTCAGCCTTACCGACCTATCGCGTATGCGAGCTCGCGCGCGAGCGGGTTACCGTCGCCTTGTCGGGTGATGGGGGTGACGAAAATCACGCAGGTTACCGACGTTATAAGCTGCATATGGCGGAGGAGGCGGTGCGTCGTCTGTTGCCCTTGAACGTCAGGCGCGCCGTGTTTGGGCCCCTCGGTAGGTTGTATCCCAAGGCCGATTGGGCACCACGAATGTTTCGCGCCAAAACGACTTTTCAATCCCTGGCGCGCGATTCGGTGGCGGCCTATTTCCATACGATTTCGATATTCAGTGATGACCTGCGCGCCCGCTTGTTTTCGCCCAGCATGAAGCAACAATTGCAGGGCTACACGGCGGTCGAGGTATTGCGTCGCCATGCCGCTGCTTCGCCGACCGACGATCCGCTGTCCTTAGTACAGTACCTCGATATGAAGACCTATCTGCCCGGCGACATTCTGACCAAGGTTGATCGCGCGAGCATGGCCCATGCGCTTGAGGTGCGCGTGCCCCTGCTCGACCATGAGTTGGTGGAATGGACTTCGAGTTTGCCGGCGAATATGAAGCTGCACGGCGGCGAGGGCAAAACCTTGTTCAAGAAATGTCTGGAAGCCTATTTGCCACAACACATCCTGTATCGCCCGAAGATGGGTTTCGGGGTGCCGCTCGCGAAGTGGTTCCGTGGTGCGCTGCGCGAGAAGATTGCAGCAGTGGTGCTGGGCGATCGCTTGCGCGCTACCGGCTTTTTCAACGAGCCCTTCCTGCGTCATCTGGTCGATGCGCATCAGTCAGGGCGCCGCGACTATAGCGCGTTGCTGTGGACGCTTTTGATGTTTGACGCTTTTCTTGGCAAGGCGGGCGTGTCGCCCTAACTTCGAAGCTTCGTGCGGCTAGACGCTTGCTATTGTCGGTAACCGTCACCCAGCGTCTATTGATCTGAATCGATGCAATGGGCGGGCGGCACCGAGCTCAGCCGCTCCAGGGACGGAACACCTCTCGATAGTTCGCAACGCTACGCTCCCAGCTGCGTTCCTGTTCGACATAGGTGCGTGCCTGTGCGCGAATGCGGTGGGTGTCTTCAGGGTTAGCCGCGTATTTCTTGATCAGTTCGGCGAGCGAGCCGATATCGTCGGCCTTGAACAACAGCCCGGATTGCTGGTCTTCGATGAGTTCGCGATGACCACCGACGTCAGAGGCGACCACCAATCTACCCTGGGCCATCGCTTCCAGTGGTTTCAAGGGGGTGACCAGTTCAGTCAGTCGCATGGAGCGGCGCGGGTAGATCAGAAAATCAATCAGGTCGTAATACTTGGTGACCGCAGTATTGGGCACGCGGCCGATAAATAAGACTTTATCCGCGACGCCAAGTACCGCTGCCTTCTGGCGCAGCGCCTGGTCCTGCATGCCGCCGCCGACCAATACCGCGCGAAGCTGTGGCATGGAAGCAGACAGGTGCGCGACCACCTCGATAATCATGTCCACCCCTTCGTAGCGGTAGAAGGAACCGACGTAACCGATCACGAAACAACCACGCAATTTGAGTTCGTCGAGCAGCGCCGGATCAGGCTGCTGGCCGACCTGGAAGGCGGAGACATTCACGCCATTCGGAATGACTGTGATCTTGTCCGTCGCGATACCGCGTGCGGCGATGTCCTGCTTCAAGCCATTGCAGATGGTCGTGATGGCATCGGCGCGCTTGAGCGCAAAGGTCTCGGCGGCCCGTGACAACTTATATTTCACGCCTCCGACAGTCGCCGTGCCGTGATCGACGGCGCCGTCCTCCCACAGGGCGCGCACTTCATAAACCACCGGAATGCCGTGCTTGCGTCCGACATGCAGGGCCGGCAGTGCATTCAAGACCGGCGAATGGACATGCAGCACATCGGGGCGAACCGTGGCGATGACTTCTTCGAGGCGTTGCGCGGTCGCCGACATCTCAAAAACTTCGCGCAAGACCGGCAAATAAGACAGCCCCTGGGCTTGAAAGAAAGTCCGATAGAAATGCCACTCACCGATGTCCTCTTCGGCTGCGATGGCGCCTTCGTGCCGTGGCGCGGTGACATGAAAAGTCTCGAAGCCCATCGCGCGCTGACCGGCAAGAATGGCCAGGGTACGAAACACATAGCCATCGCTGGTGGGCAGCGAGTGATTGAGGACGTGTAGGATGCGCAAGCGTTTCACTAACTCGTCACCATCGCACTCAGGCCTTCGACGGCTTGTCGCACACGTAAATGATCACATGTGGCCCGATCAGCGGGACGTCGCGACGCACGCCGCGATGAATGACTTCGCTGACGCGGAAGCCCGCCTGTTCGAGACAAGTCTGCACGCCGGCGATGCTGTAGCTATTTTGTATCGGTTGATGAATGCGTTTATAGAATTTTCCGGCTATCCATTTCAGCAGTGCGATGGGTCGCGGGCGTGGAAAAATATATTCTGCGATTTTTTGTTGAATGCTTTGCCAGACCGTCAGATGAATATGGATCAGGACAATGTAGCGGCCACCGCTTCGAGTCACGCGGAAAATCTCGCGCGAAGCGCGCAAGTCGTCGACAAAGTGCTCCATCACACCGACGCTGGTCGTAACGTCAAAGAATTCGTCGGCAAAGGGCAGCTGCTCGGCGAGCGCGATGCAGCCTTCGACCGGCGTCGTCGCCGCGGCCTTGGCCAGGGCCGTGGTCGACAGATCAGTGGCCCATTTGCGATCGGCTTTGAGGGTACGCAGCAACACACCTTCCCCGCAGCCGATCTCGAGCAGCGTGGCGGGTTTGAGCCCATTGACCATCGTGCTGAAGAAATCGATGAAGGCGGGTGTTCTGCCCTGGTTCTCCCATACCCCGCTATGGGTGGTGTAGATCTCCTCGTAAACGTCGACCAGTTCACGGGAGATGTGCAGCTCCGGTGAGCGCGGCAGCAAGACCGGGAAGTTGTTCTCGACCGTGTAGCGATGATTGCAGCTGCGGCAGAACACTTCGTCAAGTATGCCCTTGCATTCCGGACAAACGAAAGCATTCGACGGTGCGGCGCTGCGTTCATTGCTAGGCATGGGTGTTAACGGCCTTTCAGTTGGAATGTCGATGCGGCAGCGGAGTGCACGAGCCACGAAGGTCGCAGCAATGCATCGCTCATGGGCTTGCGCATTCTAGCGACCTGGGCCTATTAAGAGTTGAATAGCTATGAGGTTGGGGCTGAGCCGAATCGGCGTTTTCGACGTGCCAGTGCTTTGACTTTCGTCCCTGTATAGCCATCTACAGCGCGCCGTTGCCGTGGCGCTGCAGGGGGCGCAATTTCGGGCGACTCATCCAACGCAGGCCAGTCGATCCGTCAAGTATCAGTGCAATGCAGAACACAAATGCGGGTACGGGCAGGTTCATTCCATCGACCTGCGTGTGGGTGTGACCTGGCGCCGCGTGAAACCTTTCTGAAACAAATGTGCGATCCGTTCGACTATTGCATCCCAGTCATGGGCCCGCGCGCAAGCCTGACGTTGCGCAATTAAGTCAGGACGGTTAGCGGTAGCCAGCGTGGCGCGATCGACGGCGGCGAGCCAGTTGTCACTGCCTTCAGCAATATCCAAAAGATGAGAAAATTCTCTGGCGGTCTTGATCGCCGCCGATACGATAGGCTTGCCGCTAGCCAGATACTCATTGAGCTTCAACGGATAGATGAAGTTCGTATAGTCGTTAACTTCGTAGCACATCAGACAGACGTCGAAGTGTTGTGCGTAAGCGGCCAGCGCCG
>JAYWAC010000170.1:0-1794 GCA_043782755.1 Pseudomonadota bacterium
GGGCACACGTATACAACGGAAATCCTCAGCCGCGTGTTCAGCAGCATTGATTAGCCGAATAGTGTGATGATATGGACTCCTCCCTCTCTGCTGACGTGATAGCCGTGGTCCTGTGCTGAAGATCGCGTGGAAGTGCACCACGGTCGTCCCGCTCGTGTTGGGCAAAGCGAGACCGCTTGAGCACTTGCTCGATGAATTGATATTGTTCCGTCTTATGTGTATGGAAGGTTGCCTCGGCGGTCCCGTCCGGGAATGCCCTGACCTGTGCCGGGGTTTGCAGCCGCTTCTTTCATATCGATCATCATGTCTTGCACCATGACCGATTCAGAATCTCGGTCGTTCAGGCTCTTTCCTCGCAGGAAATGCGACCCAACTTCAGATGCATTTCCTATTGGAAGATGCTCGTTGTTCCATCTCCACCCTTTTTCCGTTAAGCTGTGCCGCCCTTTTCACGAGTAGCACGAGGAAAACACATGCGCCGCCCATTCGTCGCCGGAAATTGGAAAATGAACGGCTCAGCCGCCAGTAACAAGGCGCTGCTTGAGGGCATCAAAGCGGGACTTGCAGACGCCACGTCGACTGAAGTGGCTGTGTGTCCGCCGTTCGTCTATTTGCGCGATGTGGCCGGACAGCTCCAAGGCACGGCGGTGGCACTGGGCGCGCAGAATCTGTCGGAACAGAGTGCGGGTGCCTACACCGGTGAGGTTTCCGCCACCATGCTCGTGGATTTGGCTTGCCGTTATGTCATCGTCGGCCACTCCGAACGGCGCGCGATCTACGGCGAAAGCGACGCCCTGGTGGCCAAAAAATTCGCGGCGGCGCGCAAGGCGGGGCTGATTCCGATTTTGTGCGTTGGTGAGTTGCTCGAGGAACGCGAGGCTGGCAGCACCGAGCAGGTCATCGCGCGGCAGCTCGATGCGGTGCTGGCACTCGAAGGCATCGCGGCCTTCGCGCAGGCTGTGGTAGCGTATGAGCCGGTTTGGGCGATCGGCACCGGCAAGACCGCATCGCCCGACCAGGCGCAGGCGGTGCACGCCTTTATTCGCAACAGGATGGCCGCGCAGGATGCTATAATAGCGAACAAGCTGCGCATTCTGTACGGTGGCAGCGTGAAGGCGGCGAATGCCGTCGAGTTGTTTGGCAGGGCCGACATCGACGGCGGTCTGATCGGCGGTGCCGCATTGCAGGTCGAAGAATTCCTCGCCATCTGCCGCGCCGGTGCTTGAGCGACAGTAGAAGGACTGGCCGAGTCAGTCGACGAGGTCGAATCAAAGGGTAGCTGGAGAAAATGCATACACTATTACTGATAATTCATGTGCTGCTTGCCATGAGCCTGATCGTGCTGGTGCTGATTCAGCACGGCAAGGGCGCGGATGCGGGTGCGGCCTTTGGCAGCGGCGCATCGGCCACGGTGTTCGGTTCGCGCGGCTCGGCTTCGTTTCTGACTCGCGCCACGGCGGTGTTGGCCGCGCTGTTCTTCGTCACCAGTCTGTCACTCGCGTATCTCGCCGGACAGACCACGCAGATCAAGAGTGTCACCGAGGCAGTACCGGCGCCGGCCAGCGCACCCGCCAAGCCGGCCGTGACGAGCGATGTGCCGACCCTACCCGCCGCCGCGAAGCCCACGACCAGTCTCGTGCCGCCACCGCAACCCGCGCCCGCCGCAACGCCGGACAAGAACGCCAAGCCCGCGAAGTAACCGCCGGCTCGCAACCGGACGACGCGATGCGTCGTAAACAACAGCGCCGACGTGGTGGAATTGGTAGACACGCTATCTTGAGGGGGTAGTGACGT
>JAYWAC010000171.1:0-32492 GCA_043782755.1 Pseudomonadota bacterium
CCTCGCTGCTGACTATCGGCGAACAACAACTGTTGGTGTGCGCGCGTGTGCTGTTGGCCGGACCGCGCTTCGTGATGCTGGAACGTCTGAGCGTGACGCTGGAACGCGCCAATATCCATCACCTGCTGGATTTGTTCGCGCAACGCGGCATCACCACCATCGTGCTCGAACCCGAGACCGACGATCTGGATCATTTTGATCTGGTGCTCGATCTCGCCGAGGGCGGCTCCTGGCAATTGCGTCGCGTGGCCCAGGGCCAAGTGCAGACCAGCGGCACTGCGCGTGTCTGACTGATGACCGACACCCTGCTCGACGACTTCCGCGACCTCGGCCCCTGGACCGCCATCGCACCGGGCGCTGCGCAATTGCACTTGCGCAGCGTCACCGACGGCGACGGCCATGCCTTGCGTCTCGACTACTCCCTCGCCGGTGGCGGCTTCGTGATCGCGCGCCGCGCGTTGCCGCTGACCCTGCCGGAGGACTATGCGTTTGAGTTGGACACCTGCGGCGACGGTGCGCAACACATCATCGAATTCAAACTGATCGACGAGCAGCTCGCCAATGTCTGGCGGCTGCGCGACGAGCACTTCGCCCTGCATCGCGAGTGGGCGCCGTGGCGCATCAGCGCGCGCGACATCGCTTACGCCTGGGGCGCACATCGCACGCGGCGACTCGATCATTGCGACGCGCTGGAAATCGCCGTAGTCGGTGCCGGACTGGGGTCGTTGTGCTTACGCGCTCTGCGGCTGTGCGACCAGACTTATCGCGGCCTACCGCGCGCAAGCGCATCCAGCGCCTTGCCAGCCCATCCACCGCACAACGTATTGCAGGACGACGCGCGCACTTGGCGTAGCGCCACCGCCGGCGAACAAAGCCTGACACTCGACTTTGACACTGAACGCGCGTTCAGCGCGCTGCGCATCGACTGGCAACACGATGCATTACCCGTGGCCTTCGCCATCGACATCGCTGATCAGCAGCGCACCTGGCAATGCGTGTACGACGCGCGAACTCAGCCCGGCGCACACAGCACCGTGTTACTGCCGGGTACACGCGCCTATGCCCTACGCCTGCGCGTCACCGTCGGCGCGCAGGGCTGCGCCATACGTCATGTACGTTTTGAACCCTGGTATTACGCGACCAGCCTACTCGAGGGCCTGAGTTCGCTGGCGATGGATGCGCCTCTCGGGCAAACCCCGAAAGCGCTGCGTGAACAACAGAGTTATTGGACGGTGACCGGCGCCGCCGAGGGCTCCGGGGTGGCTTTGATCAATACCGAGGGAATGGTCGAAGTCGATCATGGCGACTTCGCTATTGAAGCCTTCGTGCGGGTCGGCACGCGCTTCTACAGCTGGGCCGATGTGACTCTCGAAGCGACACTCGAAGACGAGTGTCTGCCCTTGCCGCATGTGCGTTGGCAGGACGATGCATTCACGCTCGATATCGCGCCGGTCATGACGGGTCAGACCAAGGATGCCAAGCTCTACATTAGCTATCGACTGAGCAATCATAGCGCGCAGACGCGTGAGTTCACTCTCTATCTGCTGGTGCGTCCCTATCTGGTCACGCCGGTGTGGCAGATCTGGCAAGGGCGGGGTGGCATCGCGTCACTGCACAGTATCAAGGTCGATGCCAACAGCATGCGGATCAACGACGAGCGGCAATTGTTGTGTGTTGAGGCCGCCGATGGCTACGGTGCTCAGCGCTTTGCCGGCGGTGACATCGTTGCTGGACTGCGTGAGGGCGTGTTGCCCATGCAACAGGTGGCCGAGGATCGCGACGGCCTGGCTAGTGGCGTGCTGGCTTATGTTCGTCAAGTTGCCGCTGGTGACGAAATGTTGATCGTGTGCATGGTGCCAGCGCGCGGCGCGCCTATGCGCGTCACGCCGCTAGATGACACGCAAGCATCAAGCGAAGCCAAAAACGCCTGGCGCACCCTGCTCGGCCCCTGCCCCATCAAGCTGCCCGACGCCGAGCAAGCCGCCGCACTGACCCTGGTTACCGCCGCCGCGCATATCCTCGTCAATCGCGATGGCGCGCGTCTGCAGCCTGGCCCGCGCCGCTACACCCGCGCCTATCTGCGTGATGCGGTGGGCATGGGTACGGCGCTGGCGCGACTTAACATCACGCAACCGCTGAAGGACTTGCTGGACTGGTATGGTCCCTATCAACGCGACGACGGTGAACTGCCGGACTGCGTCGATGACAACGGCGCCGAGTGGTTGCCGGAATACGACGCCTACGGCCAGTACCTGCACGGCGTCGCCGAAGCCCAGCGCCTCGCACCGGATGCGGTCTTTCTCGCGCGACAATGGCCCTTCGTCAAGCGCGCACTCGCGCGCTTCGAACAATTGCGCGCCCTGCGCACCACCGACGTCTATCGCGGCAGCGGCTACTACGGACTGCTACCGGAATCCATGAGTCATGAAGGCTATATGGCGCAACCGGTGCACGCCTACTGGGATGACTTCTGGGCATTGCGCGGTTTGCATGATGCCGCGTGGCTGGCCGCGCAGGTCGGCGACCACGATGAAGCGCAGCGACTCGCCGCGCTGAGTGCAAGCTTTGCCATGGATCTGCATCACTCGCTCGCGCTCACCATGCAGACCCATGCCATCGACTTCCTGCCAGGCTCGGTCGAGCTCGGTGATTTCGATGCCACCGCCATCGCTGTCGCACTGACCGTCGCCGACGATGGCGCCGACCTGCCACGCCGCGCCCTTGACGCGACCTTCGATCGCTATCTCGCGATACGCGCCGCGCGTGCCCACGATCAACACTGGAGCAATTACAGCGCCTACGAAGTGCGTATCGTCGGCGCCTTGATTCGCCTCGGCCGGCGCGACGATGCCTTGCGGGTACTACATGGACTGCTGGCCGACTGCCGCCCACCGCGCTGGCGCCAATGGCCCGAACAATCCTGGCGGGACTACGATGCACCGGCCTTTCTCGGTGATCTACCCCACAGCTGGATAGGCGCCGAATACATACACGCCCTGACCAGCGCCTTTGCTTTTGAACGGCGCGCCGATGCCAGCCTGGTGCTCGCCGCCGGCGTCGATCCCGCCTGGCTGGCGGACGACGGCGTGACGGTGCGTGAACTCCGCACCCACCACGGTCCGCTCAGCTATCGTCTGATTCACGTCGACGCTGAGCGCGTCGAAATGCACATCGACACAGGCATACGCCTGCCAGCCGGTGGCCTCGTGTTGATGCCACCGCTGCCGGCGGCACTACGCGCCGTCACCATCAACGGTGACACGCATCATGAGTTCGATGACAAGCATTGTCGTTGCCACGCGCTACCGGCGCATATCGTCTTTTATTGTGGAGAGGCTTGCCCATGACTAGCCGCGTCGTCGCCAACGCCGCCGGATTACGCGTGACCATGAATGCCAACGCCTCCGTGGCGCGCATCGATCACGAGCACTTGATGCTCAACTTGTTTCGCGGCAATGCGCTGGAGGGCGGGCCGAGCAATCTCTATCTGCGTCGTCTCGGCGGCGCACCTGCGGCCACCGCCTTGCTCGGTCCACGCAGTCCTGCGCGGATTGAAGAGCGGCCTAGCGGCTTTGTCGTGAGCGGCGCATGGCAGGGACTCGCCTATCGTCTCGGTCTGCGTCTCGCCGCCGACAGTCCGACCTGGTTCTGGCATGTGAGTCTCTCCAACACCGGCAGCGAGACCGTGACCGTCGATCTGATGCACACCCAGGATCTCGGGCTCGCCGATTACAACTTCATCCGCACCAACGAATTTTTCGTCAGCCAGTATCTCGACCACACCCCGCTGTTCGATGCGCGCCACGGCCGCGTGATCGCGACGCGCCAGAATTTGGCCGTCGCCGGGCGCCATCCCTGGTGCCTGCTCGCATCGCTGCATCGCGCGGTCAGTTACGCGACCGACGCGCTGCAATTCCATGGCACCGCCAGTCGTGCCGGCGAGAAAGCCCTCGCCCTAGTCGACGGACTGCCCGGCATGCGTCTGCAACACGAGCACGCGCTGGTTTGCCTGCAAGATGCGCCACTTACACTCGCGCCCGGACAAAGCGCACAACGGGGCTTCGTCGCTTGTTTCGTTGCCGATCATCCCGCCGCCAGTGCGGCTAGCGATCTCGACACTCTGGCCGCCGCCTGTCGCCTGCCCGAGGCCAGTGCGCTCGCCGATGATGCGTCGGCGACCTGTCATGCGCTGCCCACCAGCCTCTTCACCAGCGCAGCCTTGTTCGTCGCGCAAGCCACACCGCTCAGCGCGTTCACATCACGCTTTGGTGCGCCCCTGCTGGAAGAGCAAGACGGCGACGAGACCATCGCAAGCTTTCACGCCGATGCACTGCACCTCGTCGCGCAGCGCAAGGAAAATCAAGTGCAACGCGCCCATGCCCAGATCTTGCGCAGCGGCCTCGCGCTGGTGCCGGATGAAGGCGCGCTGACCACCACCGCCTGGATGGGCGGCATCTTCAATTCCATGCTGACCCACGGTCATGTCGGCATCAATCGCCTGCTGTCCTCGAATCGCGGCTACCTCGGCCTGTTCCGCGCCCTCGGTCAACGTATCTTCATTGAACAGCACGGTGTGTGGCGATTGCTCGATCAGCCATCGGCCTGGGCCGTCACGCCGCGCGCCTGTCGCTGGTTCTACAGCGACATAAGCCATGAAATCGAAGTGATGACACGCGCCGATGAAGAGCGCCATCGCATCGACGTCGAGATCACGGTGCGGCACGGCCCAGCGCTGCGTTTCTTGGTGGTCCAGCACATCGCTCTCGATGATGACGACGGTGCCGACGCCGGTACGGTCGACTGCACACGCGACGGGCAGGACGTCGTACTCCGCGCCCATCCCGGCACCGCTGTCGGCACGCGCTTCGGCCAACGCGGCTTTCGTCTGCGCGCCTTGCCAGGCACCGTCATCGAAGCCTGTGGTGGCGACGAACTGCTGTTCGACGACGGTCTTGCCCACGGCACGCCCTACGTCTGTTTGCGGACCGCGCCTGCTAACTCAGCGTCATTCGCGTTCACGGGCGAATTGCTGGACGCGCCAACCATCGCCGCATCACTGCTGGACACGCCGCTGGGCATCGCTGGCGCACTCGCACTCACCGCACCGGCGAACAGCCCGCATGCGCTCGAGATCGCGCAATGGGCGGCCATCCTGCCGTGGTTTGCCGACAACGCGCTGGTGCACTACCTCGCCCCGCGCGGTCTCGAGCAATTCACCGGCGGTGGTTGGGGTTCGCGTGACATCTGTCAGGGGCCCTTGGAAATGCTGCTCGCGGTGGGCCAACTCGCACCAGCGCGCGATCTCTTGTTACGCGTATTCAGTGCGCAGAACGCAGCGGGCGATTGGCCACAGTGGTTCACGTTCTTTGCGCGCGAACGCGAGATCCGCGCCGGCGACTCCCACGGCGACATCATCTTCTGGCCCTTAATGGCGCTCGCCCGTTATCTCGAAGCGAGCCACGATCTCGCCTTTCTCGACGAGCCGCTAGCCTTTCATCAACACCGCGCAGGTGAGGCCGTACCGACGCTGTGGCAACACGTGGAACAGGCGTTGGCCTATATCGAGGCTCACTGTCTGCCGGGCACGATGCTGGTGTCCTATGGGCATGGCGATTGGAATGATTCGATGCAACCGGCCGACCCGGCCTTGCGCGATGAGTTGTGCAGCGCGTGGACCGTAACCCTGCACTATCAGATGTTGAACACGCTTGCCGCCACGCTCGCTGGTGGCGAGCACACATCGCGGGCCGACACGCTCGTCAACATGGCAACGCGCGTTGCGCAGGACTTCCAACGGTGGCTTGTCATCGACGGCGTAGTGCCGGGCTATATGCACACCCGCGCCGACGGTTCGCGCGAGTACCTGCTACATCCACGCGATCGTGAGACCGGCCTTCACTATAGCCTGCTGCCGATCCCCCATGCCGTTCTGAGCGGCATCCTGACGCCGACTCAGGCCGAGCATCACTTTGATCTAATTGAACGTCATCTGCTTGGCGCCGATGGTGCACGCCTGTTCGACCAGCCCATGCGCTATCGCGGCGGGCCGACGAGTTTGTTTCAGCGCGCCGAGAGCGCAGCTTTCTTTGGCCGCGAGATCGGCCTCATGTATACCCATGCCCATCTGCGTTACGCCGAAGCGCTGGCCCATGTCGGTCGACCGGCAGCGTTTTTCGCCGCACTGAATCTGGTCAATCCTGTCGGACTCAAGGCACGCCTGCCGGGCGCTTCGCCGCGTCCGTCCCATTGCTATTACTCGAGTTCCGACGCGGCCTTTCCCGATCGATATGCGGCCTACGACGACTACGGCCGCATCGCACGCGGCGAGATCGCTTTCGACGGTGGCTGGCGGGTGTATTCCAGCGGGCCCGGTCTCGCCATCGCGATTTTAATTCGCAGTCTTTTCGGTCTGCGCCCCTGCGGCGCGCAATTGCATATCGACCCGGTCATACCGGCGACGCTTGATGGACTCGCGTTCAGTTTACCGATGGCGGGCCACGCCTCACGCTTCGTCTATCACATCGTTGCGCGGGGCTATGGGGTCAAGCGTGTCAGCCTGAATGGCGTTGAGTTGACGGGCCGTGCCTTAAGCAATCCCTATCGCGAGGCTGGTGTAGCGGTGGCGATGGAAACGGTGCGTGGTTTGATGCGCGAGGGCGAGAACCTGTGGGAGATTGAAATTCAATAGCGACCGCGAGAAGGGTAATTCGGCCCCTGTCGCTGCGATCTTGAACCTATCGCAGCGGCGCTCTCCTAAATGTCAGACTGAAGTCTGACATTGACTCTAGAACCATCAATAACTTCCCGGCATCAATATCCCTTGATCGACGCGCCGGATATCGGTGTGTCCGCAGAAGGCCATACTGAGATCTAATTCGCGCGCGATGATTTCCAAGGCCTTGCTCACACCCTCCTCGCCGAGCGCACCGAGGCCATAGAGAAACGAACGCCCGATCAAGGTCCCGCGCGCGCCCAGCGCCCAGGCCTTCAACACGTCCTGGCCCGAACGTATGCCGCCATCCATCCATACCTCGATGCGTGAACCGACCGCGTCGGCGATCGCAGGCAAGGCGCTTATCGAACTCGGCGCGCCGTCCAATTGACGACCGCCGTGATTGGAAACGATCAAGGCATCGGCGCCACTATCGGCGGCGAGTCGCGCGTCTTCGACGTCCATGATGCCCTTCAGGATCAACTTGCCGCCCCAACGCTTTTTGATCCATTCGACATCGGCCCAGCTCAAACGCGGATCGAACTGACGCGCGGTCCATTCGCCTAACGAACCGATATTATCGACGTCCTTCACATGGCCAACGATGTTGCCGAAGTTGCGGCGCTTGGTGCCCAACATGCCCATGCACCAACGCGGATGCAGGGCCAGATTGAGCAAGTTGGAGAGGGTCGGTTTGACCGGTGTCGACAAACCATTCTTGATGTCACGATGACGCTGACCGAGCACCTGTAGGTCAAGCGTGATCATCAAGGCCGAGCACCGCGCCGCCTTGGCGCGCTCGATCAGGCGTTCGACGAATTCGCGATCGCGCATCACATACAACTGAAACCAGAAGGGTGCCTGGGTGTGGGCGGCAATGTCCTCGATCGAGCAGATGCTCATGGTCGAGAGCGTAAAGGGGATACCGAAACGCTCGGCGGCACGGGCTGCGAGGATTTCACCATCGGCATGCAGCATGCCGGTCGAGCCGGTCGGTGCGATGGCCACCGGCATGGCGACGTCCTGCCCTATCATCTGCGTACGCAGGCTGCGGTTCTCGATGTTGACCGCGACGCGCTGACGAAACTTGAGCGGCTTGAAATCCGCCTCGTTGGCGCGATAGGTGCTCTCGGTCCACGAGCCGGTGTCGACGTAGTCGTAGAACATGCGTGGCACGCGTTTCTTCATTAACCCGCGCAGATCTTCTATGGTGGTGACAACGGTCACGCTATTCCTCCGCTTGCCTTGGTGCGCGCGCGATCAGGCCGCAGCGCTTTTGGGCGGATTCAATTCCGCCGCTTCGTGCAGCATCGCGATCAGGCGCTCGGTGCGCTGCTCATCGAGCTTGTGACCCTGGCCATCGGTGACAAAGAACACGTCCACCGCCTTTTCGCCAAAGGTCGAGATGTTGGCACCGCGCAGATCAACATTGGCTTCGGCGATGGCGGCGGCGAGACTCGCGAGCAAGCCCTTGCGATCGGCCGCCACCACTTCGATAGCGGTGACGGTCTTGGCCGCCGCTTCGAGACGACGCACATGCACTGGCAGCGCCTTCATCAACACATCCGGTTTGACTGGGCGCTTGATGACCGCCGGCTCATCACCGTCGAGCACCGCTTCGAGCCGCTTACGCAGACGTTCCATCTGACCGCTCTCGCTCACTGCCACATCGTGGGCATCGGTGATATGGAATTCATCGAGAATGCGCCCGTCGCGCAAGGCATAGGCATGGGCAGTCAGTGCCTTGGTGTTGGCATTAGCCAGCGCCGCAGTCAGGTGCGAAAACAGTTTCGGCCGGTCATGGCCCCAGGCCAGCACCTGGGTGTAGCCCATGGATTCGTTGACGGCCAGATGGGCGCCGCAGTCACGATGCAATAGTCGACACAGCTCCAGCAGGCGCGCCGGCGGAAAATGCAGCATGAGGGAACTCGATACCACCGCCAGTGAGTTCGCGATGGTGTCGCGTTCCGACGGCGCGCTCAAACCCAGCACACTGTCGCGCCGCGACTGCAGCCGTTCGGCGCGATCGGCCGGCACCACCTGACCGGTGCGCAGATAGGCTTCGGCGGCGCGGAACAATTGCGCGAACAAGGTGCCCTTCCAATCGGTCCACACGCCAGGCCCGACCGCAGTGACGTCGGCCACCGTCAACAGGAACAGATACACCAGACGTTCCTGGTCCCCGACGAAACGACAGAACTCGGCGATCACCTCGACATCGGACAAATCGTAATGCTGCGCGGCCTTCGACATTTGCAGATGATGCAGCACCAGCCACGCCACCAGTTCGCAATCGTCGTGGGACAAACCTAAGCGCCGACAGAAACGTCGCGCGATGTTTTCACCGATCTCGGAATGGTCGCCACCACGGCCCTTGGCGATGTCGTGATAGAGCAGCGCGATATAGAGCAACTCCGGACGTTCCAGTGTCGGCATCAGGTTCGAAGCCAGCGGCATGGTGATGAACTGGCCTTCGCCGAGGCGAAAGTCGCGCAGGATATCGATGGCGCGAATGGTGTGCGCGTCGACGGTGTAATGGTGATACCGATCAAACTGACAATGACCGGTGATACGACCGAAATCCGGGATCAGGCGTCCAAGCACACCGGTCTCATGCATCTGGCGCAGCGCGGTCGCGACATTGCGTGGCGACCGCAGGATCGTGAGCAGCATCTCGTTGGCTTGGCGCGAGACGCGCACGGCGGCGTCCACCAGCCGCGCATGTTTGCGCACGATGCGCAGCGCGCGACTGCTCAGATAACGTCGCTCCTTCTGCGCCTCGACAAAGATACGAATGAGATTGAGCGGATCAGCGGCGAAGGTATCGACGTCGTGCACGCCCACTTCGCGGCCATGGATTTCGATGCCACCGCTCAACTTGCGGCGCCGGCGCAGGCGCCCGCCGGGCCTGATCTGCTCTTCGAAATGCAGCAGGAAGGTGTCGGCTAGATCGGCGATGGTACGCACGTTGAGAAAATAATTTTTGAGGAAGCGTTCGACCGCGCTTGAGCGTTCGCTATCGCGATAATGGAAACGCGCAGCCAGTTCCGGTTGCAGATCGAAACGTAGTTTGTCGGTCTCGCGAGCGGTGACGAGATGCAGTGCACTGCGCACTCGCCACAGGAAGTCACGACTGCGTACGAAACCATTGAACTCGGCGTCGTCCACCAGGCCCTGACCGATCAGCTCACGCGCGGTCGGCACGCCATACCAGGCCATCGACAACCAGAAGATGGTGCTGACGTCGCGCAGCGCGCCCTTGCCATTCTTGAGTTCGGGCTCCATGCAGAATGCGGTATCGCCCTGGGCACGCCGACGAGCGGCGCATTCGTCGAGTTTGAGAGTGCAGAATTCGATACGCTCGCGACGGCTCCAATGCTGCTGACCACTGCTCCTCATGAGGTGGGCATAGAGTGTGCCACTGCCGCTCACCATGCGCGATTCAAGCAGGGCGGTACGCGCCTGATGATGGTCGCGCGCGAATTTGCGCGCCTCGTTGACGGTGCGTACAGCGTGGCCGAGATGGGCGCCGCTGTCCCACACCAACTGCGCGAAAGTCTTGATCGCGCTATCGACCCGCGTGTCACCGGCCTTCGGTACTAGGAACAAGAGATCCCAATCGGAATAAGGACAGAGCTCGGCGCGACCATAGCCGCCAACCGCCACCACATCGACACCGGCGGCGGCATCGCCCGCCACGCGCCGCCACAGATCGATGACCAGTTCGTCGACCGCACCGCTGACGTATTTGACGATCGCTCGGCCGCCTTGTTGGGCATCAAGACGATGGTCGGCGGCGGCCATGATGGCCTGGCGGCGGGCTTTGGCAAATTCCCGCAGATCGATATCCGGCACGTATTGGGGCTCCCCTGGGATGGCCGCCCGCAGGTGGCCTAGTCAGGCGGAGCGTAGCAAGTCGGGACCGCTGACGAAAGGCGCGCGACCTCCTTGGCGCATTGCTCGCGGTGACCGTCATGGCGCATGCTCACGCGCGCTCATCCGCCGTGGAGAAATCGAACATGCTCGAACTGCGCCCGACCTGCGAACACTGCAACATCGTCCTGCCGCCGCACGCCGGTGCGGCCATGATCTGCAGTTACGAATGTACCTTTTGCCGCGACTGCGTGGAGCAGGTTCTGCACAACGTGTGTCCGAACTGCGGCGGCGGTTTCTGTCCGCGCCCGGTGCGACCCGCGCAAGATCGCAAGGGCGGCAACTACCTTGGCACCGATCCGGCCAGCACCACGGTTCGACACCGACCGGTGAACGTGGCGGCCCATCGTGTATTTGCCGCGGGCTTGGTCGGTGTGGCACCGGACAAGCGCTAAATGCTTGAGCAATAGCAGCGTGATCGAGATCCAGTCAGGGGCGCGGCTTCGGCGGCGAGCGGGTCAAGGCGGCCATCGCGTCGCGTCCGCTGGTGCGCAGCGGATAGTCGGCGTGGTCGACCTTGAGTTCGATGGTGTGGCCATCCGGATCGGGCACATAGATCGAGGTCCCGAAGCCGGTCGCGCCGTAGAGTTCTAGTGGTCCCCACTCGACCGTCACATCGTGCGCGGCGAGGTGGTCGAGGATGGCGCTCATATCGCCGTCGATGAGCACACAGACGTGATCGACACCACGCATCGCCTTGTCGGCCAAGACGATGCCGGGCGGCAGCACTTGCAGGTCGATGAGATTGCGGCCGCAACGCAATTGGTAAATGCCGACATCGTCGATGATGCGTTCGAGTTTCATGCCTAGCACGTCGATATAGAAATGCAGGGTCCGCTCAATGACGGTGACCCTGAGCACGACGTGATCGAGACCGTGGTAGCGGAAGGGCGGGTGGGACGCCATGGCGTGCCTCATTCAGTAATGCGAGGCGATATACCCTACTGCGCGTGGCACGTAGCGTCGAGCGCTGTGCGTCGAAAATCCTAACGCGCCGTCAATCTCTCGCCCGGCGCGGCGCCGTCGGGCACAATCCGGTCATTCAGTCCGACTCGTACCTGCCGCACATCGCGCCGATGAGCGGCACCGAAGTGCGCAGCACGGAGGTGTCCGCTCCATTGGCTTGTTAGAAGGCGGCCGCGAGTTGCTCAACACTATTTTTCGCTCGATTTTCTATTCCGGCCTCTCGCAGAATTTCCTGCGCTTTGTTTCTTAAGCGCGCGTCTCCTGTTATTAGATAGGCTCGCTTCAGATAATCGATCGCAAGAATTGGATTACGGTCCAGTTGGTCTGCGACGATTTCATAGTGCTCCGCCTGCTCCGATAGGCCGCGGAGGAACCTCATGAAGTTGGCCTTGAACCCTCGGTCGAACTCGATATATTCGGTTCGAACGAAGTCAGATGGGACCTTCGATCCAGGGCTCTTTACGAGTACGGTTTCCTTCCCTAAGGCCTGCGCAACTCCCAGCTCATAGTAAATGTTAGCTTGTGTGCTGGACGCGATGTCTTCATGGACAATGCCAACTGCGAGCAGAGTTGAAGCAATCTGTTTCCAGATTTTTATAAGGAAATCGCGACCTGTTACTCGTGCGGCTGCGTCGATAACCCGGTAGTCCACCTTTACGCAACATTCGGAAATCTTCTCGCGCATATCGGCCACCATAGGCGGGACCGGTCGGCCTAGACGAGTCATTAGAAAGCAACGCTTGGGAGCGCTGCGAATTGTGGTAGTAAATGCGTCCCAGTCCGTAGGGTTGTAGATGATCATTTCTTTTTACGTGCGACCGGAACCCCCTTATACGGTCCGGACGTCTTTTTATGGGACACGATTTTTCCTTCAGTACGGTCAATCTTGACGTACTTGTTGGATCGCGGGTTCTTCACCTGCACAACATCGTGTTTCTTGTCGCTCATGGCCCGGATTGTAGTGCGAATTTGTTCCGCCTTCTAACGCCCTTGTTGCCGTCAAAGGGCTGCTGTAGGTCGGGTTGCAGCGCGCCATTGAGTGCGCGAATGAATCGGCAGACGCCTATCAACCACACACTGGCGGCTTGCGGCCACGCCATGGCCGCGCCGACTCGATCTGCGCCGCGACCCGTAACAGCATCGCTTCATCGGCATCGCGTGCGACGAACTGCACGCCTATCGGCAAACCTTCCCGCGACCAACCCATGGGCACCGACATCGCCGGTGAGCCTGCCGCATTGAAGGGCGCGGTGTAGCAGCAGTCAGGCCCCATGCGAGTGTCATCGTAAGCCTCGACATCGAGGTACATGTCGTAATAACCGTGCACGCGCGGCAGCATGGGCACGGTCGGCATGAGCCACAGATCGAAGGCCGCCATGCGTGTCAGCAGCGCGCGGCAGGCGACTCGCATGAACTCGATCTGATTGGAATGATCGATGCCTGTGTAGCGCCGAGCTTTTTCGATCATCGACCAATACAAGGGCGCCATGTCGTCGCGCGTGGCCGTGCGTCCAACAACGGGCGCCATACCGCCAAAGAAGGCGGCGGTCTGGACTGCGATGATGGCTGTGTAGGTTTTGTACAGCGGCCAGAAGTCGTAGGGCACGGGCTGCGCTTCGACCTCGTGACCGAGACTCTCCATGAGGCGACCGGCTTCTTCCACCGCCTGGCGGATCTCGGCGTCGAGCGGTGTGCCGTGAGCAGGCGTATCGGTCACCAATGCGATGCGCAAACGACCGGGATCAACACCCACTTCGTCGAGAAAAGGGCGCGCCGGACGCGGCAGTCCATAGGGTTCGCCGGGCAGCGCGCCGCTGGTGACATCGAGCAAGGCCGCGCTGTCGCGCACACTCAAGGACACGCAATGAATGGTCGCGCCGCCGTACCAGAAATCGACCACAGCCGGCGCCAGCGAAATGCGACCACGCGCCGGCTTCAAACCGAACAAGCCGCAATTGGCCGCCGGTACACGAATCGAGCCACCGCCATCGGAGGCATCGGCCATCGGCAACACGCGCGCCGCGACCGCCGCCGCCGATCCGCCGCTCGATCCGCCGGGCGTACGATCGAGATGCCAGGGACTGCGTGTCACGCCATGCAGACTCGATTCGGTACTGAGCGCCCAGCCGTTTTCCGGCGAAGTGCTCTTGCCGAAAGGAATCATGCCGGCGGCCTTCATGCGCTCGATCATGAGCGAGTCGCCGGGCGCGATCAGATCTTTCAGATAGGGCAAGGTATTGGTGAAGGGCTGGCCGCCCCAACTGCTAGCGAGTTCCTTCACCAGCCACGGCACGCCCATCAAGGGACCACGCGGCAGCTGCGCATCGTCGGCTGCGGCACGTGCGACATCGTAGGCGCGATGGCTAAGAAAATTCAGCGCGGGATTGACCGCCTCGGCACGCGTAATCGCTTCGTCCAACACTTCCCGTGCCGAGAGTTTACCGGCGCGCACCAGGGCGGCCAGACCAACGGCGTCATACTGATCATATTCCGGCAGAGCCACGACCTTCCCCCGCAACGAGACTCGACGGAGTATGGCGCCTTGCGCGGAAAAATCGCGACCTCCGAATGGGGAAGTGCGGGAACCCAGAGGATGATGTTCACGCCGGCTTCCCTGTCGGGGTGACGAGGTAAAGCGCGGGTCTGTTTACGCCGCCATCCAGTTGCCGTGGAAGCCGAAAGGCACGCGGGTTTCAAGACCTGCGATGGCTAGCGGTCCCGCGCTGATTTGTTCGGCATCCATGATCATGAGATCGCTGCGCGCCTCCCTACCACGATAAACAACAGCAAGCAGATAGCCCTGGCCTTCAAGCGCGTCCGCTGTGCGTGGCACGAATACGGGCTCCGAGACAAAGTCACCGACGGGCAGGCGATACACTTCCTTATGTCCGCGAGTGAAGTCGTAGCGCGCGAGTTCATCGAAGACCGCCGCGCGACCCTGCTCACCTTGTGTCGTGGCAAAGTAACCAAAGCGATGACGCCGACCCGCATAACGCTCGTCGAGACGCGGATACTCCGAGGCCTGTTCGTCCAGGCGTTCGGTGCTGTAGCTGCGCGTCGCGCCGCCCAAGGGCAAGCGCCAGCGTTCCAGGCGCGCGACCGCCTGGGCCGGATCGGCCGCGCGGCCATCGGCACCGGGAAATCCGGGACCAGCGTCATAGCGCAACATATCGGCGACGATCATGTCACCGTCGTCATAGGCATTGAGTGGATGAAACACGCAGCAGGCTTCGCCCTCGTACCACTCAATATCGCGCGCCTCGCCATCGCGCGGCATGACGCCGAGCAGCGACGGCAACTGCGGCTCCCAGGCCAGCATCGGGCCACCACGGCGCGCGCGTTCTGGTGAGATGGTCAGCGGAAAAATCGGAAAGACGATATGACGCTGCGTGACGATGAAGTCATGCACCATGGCGGCGTAGGGCGCATCGAATTCCACCGTACGGGTGAGCTCGCCGGCAGCGTTGATGTGGTGATAGGCCATGCGCTTTGAGCCGAAGCCTTGCAGGCCGTAGGCAAAAGCATGCAGCGCACCGCTCTCGGCATCGACCTTGGGATGGGCGGTCATGGGGCCGCGCAATGCGCCGCCATAGTCGTGACTGCCGCGCGAGGCGAGAGTCGCGACATCGAGCTCAAAGGGCGGATTGAACTCCTCCAGCGCAAGCAGCCGTCCGCCATGAAATAGCACGTTGGTATTGGCGACGTTGTACGGCGTGCCGCGTACTGCGGCGTCGCTGGTGGCGGGATTGCCGAAGGTGCCGTATAGCGCCTGCCCCGCCGCCCACTCGCGCTCGAATTTTGCGGTACGCACCCAGCGATTGCGATAGCTGACGCGACCGTCCTCGATGCGAAAGGCGTGCACCATGCCGTCGCCGGAAAACATGTGGTACTGGTCACGCGGCGGATAGAGCGGATTGGGACCGTTGCGAAACAGCGTGCCGTGCAGATCGCGTGGCAGCTCGCCTTCAATCACGAGATCAGGCGCATCGCATTCGACGCGCAGTGGCGCGAAGTTCCCGCGCAGGAATCGTTGCTTGGGATAGGGCTGGGTCATGCTTCCCTCCGCGAGGGCTCAGGCTGGCCGGCACGGCCAGCAGGGATGATCGATCAGCGCGAGGAGAAAAGCACTAGCCCGAGGGAGATCCGTGCAGCACCCTCTCAGTCCCACACCATGCGCTCATTGAACACGAAATGTTGGCGCGCGCCGGGTGTAAGCGCCACCCACTGACCCTCTTCCATCACCCACTGCGTGACTTCCGGCTGGCTGTAGCGTTGCGCTGCGCTGCTGTCGAGAGGCGTCGCCAATTCCGGCCCCAGGAGCCGCGCGGCGACCTCGTGAGCAAGGTCTTCCTGAAACGACAGAGTGACATCGGTAAGTGCGCCATCAACGCGCACGCTGCGTCCATCGATAGCGACCAGATCCCAGCCGCTCGCATCGATGTCCATCTGCCGCGCATAGGTGTCATAGGGCACGATGGCGGCGAAGCGCGCGCCACGCAGCGCGTAGGTGGTGTGCCAATCGTGGGCCTTCTCGGCTTGGTAGTAATCGAGGATGGTCTTGATCAAGGCGCGGTCGTTGAGTTCGTCGAGGCCACTCGCGGCCAACATGTTCGCCGCCTGCGCGAGACCACCACCGAGCACTGCCAGCAGCGCCGTCATCCACCACACCAGCCGCGTGCTGACCACGCGCCCCTGTCCTGCCCTCTGCACTGTCATGCCTTCAATCTCTCACTGCAATGCGACGCGCATGGTAACAGGCCAAGCGTCGCGCCACGGTCTGCCTCAGCCGTCGCGCAGCGCGGCCGCCAACTGGTAGGAATGAAGACGCGCGCCGTGATCGTAGACCTGGGCGGTCAGCATCAACTCATCCGCCTGCGTAGTCGTGATGAAGTCTTCGAGTTTGGCGCGTGCGGTGTCGGGCGCACCGACGATGGCAAAGCGCAGCGCGCGATCGACGCCGGCCTTTTCTGCGGGTGTCCAATAACCGTCCATCGAAGCGCGCGGCGGCTGGACCTTGCCGGGCGCGCCGCGGAACAGATTGGTGAACTGCTGCTGGGCGGAAGTGAACAGGCGATGGGCCTCGGCGTCGGTATCGGCCAGCACGCAATTGACGCCCAGCATCACATGGGGCGCGGCCAGACGCGGCGAGGGTTGGAAGTAACGGCGATAGACATCGATAGCGTCGAGCAGCATCTCGGGCGCGAAATGCGAGGCGAAGGCATAGGGCAGGCCGAGGGTCGCGGCGAGCTGCGCGCCGAACAGACTGGAGCCTAAGATCCACACCGGCACGGCTAAGCCACAACCCGGCACCGCCTGTATCGCCTGACGCGCTTGCGCCGGTTCAAACAAGGACAGCAGCTCGGCGACGTCCTGCGGAAAACGTTCGGCGGCGCTGACCGCATCGCGGCGCAGCGCGCGCGCGGTGATGCCATCACTGCCCGGCGCGCGGCCGAGCGCGAGATCGATGCGATCGGGATAGAGTGACTCCAAAGTGCCGAACTGCTCGGCGATCACCAACGGTGAATGATTGGGCAGCATCACGCCGCCGGCGCCGACGCGGATGTGTTGCGTGCCACTCGCGATATGGCCGATCACGACTGCGGTTGCGGCGCTCGCGATGCCGACCATGTTGTGATGTTCCGCCAGCCAGTAGCGCTGATAGCCCCATCTTTCCGCATGACGCGCGAGATCGAGACTGTTGCGAAAGGCGTCGGCCGGGGTCGCATCAAGCACCACCGGACACAGATCGAGAACCGAAAAAGGAATCATGGCTGCGCGTGCTCCAGCGGCTTCACGAAACAAGCGGCGCAAAATCCGGCGAACGCGCCGAACATTACGTAGTAGGCGGCCGCGTAGGGGTCGCCGGTCGTACCAATCAACCAGGTCACGATGAATTGTGCAAAACCGCCGAACAGCATCACCGCGAAATTGTAGGCCAAGGATAATCCGGTTGAGCGCACGCCGGGCGGAAACTGTTCGGCAACCGCGCTCGCTACCGGTCCGAAATAGAACGCAAACAAGACACAGACCGTGACCTGCAACAGCATGAGGTTGGCGAACGTAGGCGCCGCATGCACGCGATGGAAAAGCGGCAGCAAAGCCACCAGCAGACTGGCCGAACCCAGCATCAACAATGGCCGCACTGCATAGCGGTCCGCCAGCCAGCCGGCGGTCGGTGTCAGCAGTGCGAGTGTGATCAGCGCGGTGACCTGTACTTTGAAGGCATCCTTGGCCGCGAAGTGCAGTTGGGTTTGGGCGAAAGTCGGCATGTAGATCAGGATCACGTAATAGGTGATGGTGCCGCAGATGACGAGACCAAAGGTCACCAGCACGCCGCGCAGATTCTCATGCAGCATGGTCAACAGCGGCAGACGTTCGGCTGCGGATTTCTGGTGATCGAGAAAAGCGTCGCTCTCTTCCAGATGACGGGCGATGTAGACACCGACCGGCGCGATCAAAAGACCGATAGCAAACGGCAGACGCCAACCCCAGGCCAGGGTCTGTTGCGGCGTCAAGACGACACTCAGGAACATGCCGGCACAAGCGCCGCCGAGGGCCGCCAAGGCCTGGCCGATCTGAGTCATGGAACCGTATAAGCCGCGTCGCCCGGGCGGTGCGACTTCGACCAGAAAAGAGGTTGCGATGGCGTATTGCCCGCCGGTCGCGAAACCCTGCAATAGGCGCGCGAACACGATCAGCGCCGGCGCCCCATAGCCGATGGTCGAATAGGTCGGTGCAAAAGCGATAGTCAACAACGAGACCGTCATCAAGGCGATGATGATCTGCATGGCCGACTTGCGACCTTTCTGGTCGGCGTAGACGCCCATCATCACGCCGCCGATGGGGCGCATGACGAAGCCCACGCCGAAAGTCGCGGTGGTTTTCAGCAGGCGGATGTAATGATCGTCACCGGGAAAGAACAAGTCGGCGATCACCACGCTCAACATGCCGAACACGACGAAGTCGTACCATTCGAGCGCATTGCCGAGCACGGCGGCGGCGACCTGTTTCTCACGCGACGCAGGCATGACTATCCCAGACAATGGAGGCCGGTGCAGGGTAACGGCGCCAGACCTTGCACACCACCCCCTGAAGGTGCGAATTCATTCGCACCTACTCCAACCTCTCTATCTGATCTTGCCCTGTGGGTCAGACTTCAGTCTGACCCACAAGGGCATGAACAGGTGGCAATGGATGCCATTGAAGCTGCGATTGAGCGCGTACAGGGGACGATTGACGCCGCCTTGCGCCCGCCCCCATAGTTCGGTCATTCCCGTGTTACGAGGTTTGCCCCATGAGCAGCACTCCACTTCATTATCTCGATCTCACCGAACTGGCGGCCGAGCTTCGCACGCGTGCCTTGTCGCCGGTGGCGGTCACCGAGACCATGCTCACGCGCATCGCAGAAGTCGATCCGACGCTCCTGAGTTATGTGACTACCATGGCCGACACCGCTCGCGAGGAAGCCAAGGCTGCCGAGCGCGAGATCGCCGCCGGACGTTATCGCGGACCGCTGCACGGCGTGCCGCTGGCGGTGAAAGATCTGTGTGACGCGAGGGGCGTGCAAACTTCGGCCGGCATGCCGCGCGTGCGCGGCAAAATTGCACCAGCGACTCGCGATGCCACGGTGGTTGCACGCCTGCGCGCCGCTGGCGCGGTGATCCTCGGCAAGCTGCAACTCACCGAAGGCGCGGTCGCTCATCATCATACGGACATCGTGCCACCCATCAATCCGCATCAGGCCGGCTACTGGAGCGGTGCGTCGTCGAGCGGCACGGGTGTGGCTGTCGCGGCCGGCCTGTGTTTCGGCGGTCTCGGTTCCGATACCGGTGGTTCGATTCGTTTCCCTTCCTTCGCCAACGGCATCACTGGTCTCAAGCCGAGCTGGGGACGGGTCAGTCGCGCGGGCGTATTCGCGCTGTCCTGGTCGCTCGATCACATCGGTCCGATGGCACGCAGCGCGGCCGATTGCGCGGCGCTGTTGAATGCCATTGCCGGTGCCGACGACGATGACCCGACCGCGCTGTGCGCGCCGGTGCCGGACTATCGCTACAAGCTCGATGGCGATCTGCGCGGGCTCAAGGTCGGCCTGGATGAGCATTTCGCCACCCACAAAGTCGACCCAGCCACCATCGCCGCCATGCGCGAATGTCTCGCCGCCTTGAAGGAGGCCGGCGCGACCGTGGTGCCGGTGCGCTTCCCCGATACCTCGGCGGCACTCGCCGCCTGGACGCCGCTCGCAACCGCCGAAGTGGCGGCCTATCACGCCATCAACTATCCGTCTCGCGCGGCCGACTATGGCCCGGGCCTGGCGGGCCTGCTCGATACCGGCCTTGCCACCTCCGGCGTCGATTACGCCCGCGCCCACGACGTGCGTCAGGCCTTGCGCGGCGAGTTCGCCCATCTGTTTCAGAAAGTCGATGTCGCGATCGTGCCGGCGTTACAGCGCCAGAACCTGACCTTGCAAGACTTCGCGGTGTTTGGCACCAAGGACGATGACTGGCCGAACCTGCTGCGCTTCACCGCGCCGTTTGATATCACCGGCACACCGACCTTGTCATTGCCGGCGGGCCGCAACAGCGATGGCGCGCCTTTTGGTTTTCAACTGGTCGCCGGTTATCTCGAGGAAGCCTTGCTGTTGCGCGCCGGCCATGCCTGGCAGCGCGCCACGGTCCACCACAAGCTGCGCCCACGGCTGGCGCCGTGAGCAAGGCTAAGGATGGCGTTCAGTCGTCGGCGTTGACGTCGATCTGATCGAGGTGCAGACCGCCGGCCACGGCGGTCCCGGTGAGACGAATTTGACTGGGCTGGGCGGTCTCATCGAAGTCGCACAGCGACAGAAAATGGGTTGCGTACCAGACCGCCTTGGCCTCCGCCGCCAACACAGTGTCGCGCCCGTAGTAGCCGTCATTGGCGCCCAGGATGCGATGCTTCAATCCCAGCGCGCGCGCTAACCCGTCATTCGCCACCACGCTGCGTGCCGCGCCGAAACTCACCAGCTCCACTGATGGCACATGCCACAAGGGCAGATTCAAATCGAAGTAGCGGCGCACGCGCTCGCGCCACACCGGCTCCTTGAGACGCGTGGTCGGATCGAATAGCAGCACACGCGCCGGCATCTTGCGATCCAGACACCGCTGCCACACGCCGGGCAATAGACAATTGTTCGGCGCGGTGGCGAACAACACCGCGAGCTTGGCATCGTCGTAGGCATTCTGGCCGCAGGCAAAGCGCATGATCTGGAAAGTATCGTGCGGACGCGCGGCGGCGTACTTAAGCAGCTCACGCAGGTAGACGCCGATCAGTTTCAGGGGCAACAGCTGGCAATCGGCGTCACGAAACGGGATGGCGTAGGCGTTGCCGCTCGGCCCGCTCGCCTTGCCGGCTTGTGCGCCATGCAGACGCACGGCAAAGGACGCACCGGGCAGGTCATGCCTACCGGCCTGATCGGTACCAAATACGAGGACAGGTTCGGCGGCGGGCACACCGGACAATGCATGGGACGCTTCAGCCGCCATCTTCTACCTCACGACAGTGGTTCCTTGGTGATGCGACGCGACACCCGCAGGCGTCGGATCAGCGGATGCTCTCTGTAGCGGCGTGGCAACGGCAAAACTGAGGTTCGAGCCCACGCATCACGCGCCTGCACTGCTATGCTGGCCGCGTGGAACCTATATCAACCGAGGGCATGACCATGGATTCGATGCAAGGCTATAGCGCGATTGCCAGTCACTACGCCACCGAGGGCGCCATCAAGGTGGGCGTGGCACTGCTGTTCTGGATCGTCGGGCGCTGGCTTATTGGTCTGGTCGGACGCTTGTTGCAGGAAGTAATGCAGCGACAGAAGGTCGACCCGACCTTGATGCGCTACCTCGGCAATATCCTCTCGGTGATGCTCAACATCGCCCTGGTCGTAGCTATCCTCGGTTACTGCGGCATCGAGACCACCAGCTTCGCGGCTTTGGTCGCCGGCGTCGGCATCGCCATCGGCGCGGCCTGGGGCGGCCTCTTGTCCAACCTCGCGGCGGGCGCCTTCCTCATCGTTCTGAAACCCTTCAAGGTCGGCGACTTTATAGCCGCCGCCGGCGTGACCGGCACGGTCAAGGAAATCGGCCTGTTCGCGACCGCCATCGACACCCCGGACAATGTCTTGACCATCATCGGCAACAACAAGATTTTCGGCGACAACATTCAGAACTTCAGTCACAACCCCTTCCGTCGCGTCGAGTTGAAATGTCAGCTCGCCGGCAATGCTGATCACGTCGCGGCGATGGAACTGCTGCGCGCGCGCATGGCCAGTATTGCAAACGTCGCGACCACGCCCGCGCCGGAAGTAAAGATTCTGGATTTCAATCTGGTCGGCCCAGTGTTGGCGGTGCGCCCGTTCTGTCACAACGATCATTACTGGCAAGTGTATTTCGACGGCAACCGCGCGATTCGTGAAGCGCTAGCGGCGGCCGGATTCCCGTCACCGACGCCGTCGCAGGTGGTGTTTACGCGGGCGGGGTAAGGCGACCATTGATGGGGTATGCGAATGAATTCGGTGTCGGTCTGAAACTGAACTATCCAATCAAGCGCTTGGCTCTATCTTGAGCTAGTCACTCACCGAGCTTGCCCTTGTGGGTCAGACTTCAGTCTGACATTCATGAACTGCCGAGGCTATCGGGGCTGAGTGAGTGTCAGACTGAAGTCTGACCCACAAGACAATACAAAGCCCACAGAGCATCCAAACTCCCCGCTCATCAGGTGATCAGTTTCAGACCTGCACCCCATTGATTCGCACGCTCACTTCATAACCTCATCAGCCGGGCTGGAACCTCAAGCGCATTCGCCGATGCGGGATGCCCGCATCCATGAATACCTCGCCGGCGGCGACAAAGCCATGACGCCCATAGAAAGCTAAGGCCTGCACCTGCGCATGTAGATGCACTTCGAGCAACTCCTGTTCACGCGCCGCCTCTATCACCGTGCGTAACAACATCGAGCCTATGCCCGCTTGGCGATATTCGTTTAGCACCGCCATGCGACCGATGTGACCGCCGGCGCGCATGCGCACCGTGCCTACCGCTACGCCACCGATCAATGCCAGCCAGTGTTGCGCGGCCTGGTCTTCACCATCCCATTCGAGATCTTCCGGCACGTGTTGCTCTTCGATGAAGACGCGGCGGCGCACCAGGGCCAGCGCCGCTTCATCGCCTCGCCACTGGGCCACACGAACAACTATCGCCGGTCGCTCAGGATCCATCGTCAAACAACAAGGCACCGAAGTTGTACAAGACCACCGCGAGTTGGCGGGACGGCGCGGCGCGCAAATCATCGGCGCCGATACGCCAAGCAGCTGCACCACACAGCCGCTCCGCGAAACGCGCGACAGGCCCCTGACAGGCCATGACTTCGCCATCGACGAACAGATGTATGCCGCGCTTCACACGCAGGAAAGCATAGCGACTGGCAGGATGACGCTTGAGCCGCGCACCGCGTTCTAGACGCTTGATGAGTTGCGGCGCTCTGATGGCACGCGTTGGCCGGTCTTTGAGTTCCGGATATTTGCGCGCCGTGGCATGACGACCGAACCACAGCGCGAAGGCCGCCGGATCGGCGAGTGCTGCGCTGACCATACCCTGCAAGCGGGCCAGCGTGGCCGCGTCGAGCTCAGCGGGATTGTCTGACAGCGCAAGATCAGCGTCGGTATAGCGATCGTCTTCGCGCAAATTCTCGATCACGGCATTGGCCCAATCGCCGACCAGCTCGGCACGTGCCGGCGCACGGAAGCCAATCGAGTAAGTCATGCAATCATCACCGACACCGATGCCGTGATGCGCATAGCCCGGCGGCAGATAGAGGATGTCGCCCGCTTCCAGTAGCCAGTCGTGCTTGATCGCGAAGTCGGGCAGCAGGCGCAGTTGAGCGTGGTTCAGCAAGGGCGTATCAGCCGCGCAGCGCGGCCCGACCTGCCAGCGTCGTTGACCAAGACCTTGCACCAGGAACACATCGTATTGATCGAAATGCGGACCGACGCTACCGCCATCGACCGCATAGCTCACCATCACATCATCGATGCGCCAGTCGGGCAGGAAACGGAAGGCATCAAGCAGAGCGGCCACCGCCGGCACGGCGTGATCGACGGCCTGCACCAGCAATGTCCAGTTGCGTTTGGGCAGGCGCGCGAAACGCGCTGGCCGCAAGGGGCCATGCTCCAAGCGCCAGCGCTGCTTGTCGCGCAACACCAGGCGCGCTTCGACCTCGGGCTCGCAGGCGAGCCCCGCCAGTTCCTCGGGTGCAAGCGGATTGCGCCATGCCGCCCAAGCCTGGCGTATCAAGAACGGCTTGCGCTGCCACACGCGCGCCAGAAAATCCTGGCGGTCGAAGTCGGCGCGCCAAGCGAACGAGCGCGCCGCCGCCGGCGCTCGCTTGCGACTCACGGTGCGGCGGCAAATAGCGTCTTGGCGGTCGCATAATCGGCCTTGCCGTTAATCGCGCGCGGCGTGCACGCCACGATCACCAGGCGCTTGGGCAACTTGTAACTCGCCAGCATGGCGCGAGCTTCGGCAACGATGGCGTCAGCCGTGGCACTGGCGCCCGGCTTCAGGGACGCCACCGCCACCACGCGTTGACCGAATTGTTCATCGGCTTCGCCGAACACCAAGGCATCCTCGACCGCTGCGTGGCGCTTCAATACTTCTTCCACTTCCTCGGGAAAGACTTTCTCGCCGCCGGTGTTGATGCAGTTCGAACCGCGCCCCAACAAGGTGATGCTACCGTCGGCCTCGACGGTCGCCATGTCACCGGGAAAGGAATAGCGCTGGCCGTCGATCACACGAAAGGTGCGCGCGGATTTCTCCGGGTCCTTGTGATAACGCAGGGGCACCATGCCGCCATTGGCAACCATGCCCACTTCACCTGAACCCGGCTGCACTTCGCGGCCATCCTCGCTGAAGACCTTGGTAGTCGGGCGCAGCGCGAACTTGGCGGTCTCGCCAGCCGGCGTGTCCCTGGTCATCACCGACTGGCCCATGCCACCTTCCGTCGAGCCGAGCAGATCGGCGAGCGCGACCTGCGGCATATGCCGAAGCATGGCGCGCTTGATCTCGACGGACCACATCGCACCCGAGGAAATGATGGCCTGCATGCAGGACAGGTCCCAACGCTCCGGCGCCTGCTCGAGGGCGCGCAACATCGGTCGCGCAAAAGCATCGCCGACGATGATCAACTGCTGCACGCGTTCGCGCGCGATGGTGTCCCACAGTTCGATGGGGTCGAGGCCGCGTCCTTCGAGGAACACGGTCGCGCCACCCAGCATGTGCGGCGCCATCATGCCCAGCCAGCAACCGGTGCCATGCATAAGCGGCGGTGCCGACATCGCCACCAGCGGCGTGCCAGCCGCAGCCAGCGCGCGCGCCGCCGCCGCCAGTTGCTCGGCGCTTTCAAACGGCGGCTTGCCGAACATGGTCGGATAGGATTCATAGAAGAAGCGGGTGAATTCCCGCATCGAATAGGTCACGCCCTTGGGCATGCCGGTGGTGCCGCCGGTATAGAGGATGTAGAGCTCGTCACCTTGCGGCTTGATGCGCGGCGCCGGCCGGGCATTGGCCTGGATGTCGTCATAGCGCAGCGCGCCCGCCACTTCGTGACGGCCATCGACACAGGGACCGTCGTCGACTTCAATCAACAGCTTCAAGCCCGGCACCAGTGTGCGCACCCGCGCCACGCGATCGGCCAGCGAACTGTGATAGACCAGCGCCTCGATATCGGCGTTGTCGATCAGATAGATGAGTTCCTGATCGAGATAACGGTAGTTGATGTTGATGGCTACGCCGCGCATCTTCATCGCGGCGAAATTGGTCTCGCAATACTCAGGCGAGTTGTACAGATACATGCCGACCCGCGCATGGGGCGCAAGACCACCCTCAAGCAGGCATTGGGCGAGACGCGCCGCGCGCTGCTCATAGTCACACCAGCGATAGCGTCGCGTGCCGTGCACGACTGCGGTTTCGTCCGGTACCGCGTCGGCGACCGATTCCCAGATCGCCCCGAAATGCGTCTCGACCATGCGCCCCTCCTCCGTCGTTATTGGCCGGCATTGTCGGCGATAGGCCGGGCCGGCGCGAGAGGGGAAGGCTCGCGTCAGGTCAGGATGACGTGGTCGGCGAGGATGTGCGTATCGATATCGACATGCGCGCCAGCACCCGTGTTGGTATAGCCCTGGAGGTTGGCGCCCGTGACGCTGTCCTTGGTCCAGCCACCGCCGGTCAGGTGCACGGTGTCATCGGCCTCACCGAGCACCGTCAGTTTGTCGATGGTGCTGGAGAGCGCCAGCACATCACTGGCTGTAGCGAACAACGAGTGAGTCTGGTTGACGACTTCGCTGTTCGAAGCGAAGCGAATGATTTCGATATCCTTCACGACTGTGCCGGCAAGGCCATTCAAATCGAGCGTCACGTCAGCTGTCGGACCGCCCAGGAACAGCGTGTCGAAATTGCCCGTGCCACCATCGATGACCACGGCACTGGCCTCGTACTGAATGAGGTCGTCCCCGCCATCGCCGAACAGACTGTCGGCACCCCCACCACCAATGAGCTGATCGACACCGTCCAGGCCATGCAACACGTTGTCGCCGCTGTTGCCAATGATGAGATTGTCGCCGCTGTTGCCGGTACCGTTGATCGGCGTCGTGGTGGTCAACAGCGTCAGGTGCTCCTGATTGGCGAGCAAGGTATAGGTGATGGAGCTGTTGACGGTGTCGATACCTGGGTCGAGATCGGCCGCATTAATATCGTTGGCGTTATCGATGAAATATACGTCGTTGCCCTCGCCGCCCACCAGATGGTCAGCGCCCACGCCGCCGTCCAAGGTGTCGTTGCCGCCCATGCCAAACAACTCGTCACCCCCCGGACTGGTGCTGGTGATGATGTTGTCGCTGGCATTGCCGACGCCATGGCGCGCGGGCGTGCCATAGAACTGAATATTTTCCTGGTTGAGGCCCAGGGTGTAATCGAAGTTGACCTGCACGGTATCGATGCCCGGATCCAAGCCGTCGTCGATTTCGGCGGCGGTGTCGATGGCGACACCATTGACCAGCGTACCGTCGAGGAAATAGGTGTCGTTCCCGTTGCCACCATGCAGCGCATCGGCGCCCTGCTCGCCTGATAACAGATCATTGCCGTCGCCGCCGAACAAGGCATCGTCACCGTTACCACCGAACAGCTTGTCGTTACCGGCATCGCCCTGCAGGGTGTCACCATTGTCGAGACCGTAGAGTTGATCGTTGCCTTCGCCACCGTGCAGCACGTCAACGCCAGCGAAGCCATAGAGCGTGTCGTTGCCGCCATCACCGAACAACTGATCATTGCCCTTGCCGCCGTCGAGGACATCGGCACCCGCCAGACCGTGGATGATGTTGGCGCCGTCGTTGCCGCGGATGAAATTGTCGCCCGCATTACCACTGGCCGAGAGCGCGGCCGCGCCGAGCAGAACCAGCGATTCCTGGAAATCGCCGAGGACATAACTGACCGTGCTCTGCACCTGGTCGGTGCCCGCATCATGCAGGGTCTTGTTGATGTCGTGGACGTTGTCGATGAAGTAGAGATCATCGCCCGCGCCGCCACGCAGATCATCAGCGCCCTTGTGACCGTCGAGCACGTCATTGCCACCGAGACCGATAAGGATATTGGCGGCATCGTTGCCGGTCAGATGATTGGCGCCGGCATTGCCGGTGCCCGTAAGCGGCGACTTGCCGAGCAGGGTGAGGTCTTCCTGTTGCGGCCCGAGCACGTAGTTGATCAGCGCACCGACGGTATCGTGACCGGGATCGGAAATAGACTTGTTGATGTCACCAGCGTTGTCGACGATATAGATGTCATTGCCGGCGCCGCCACGCAGATCGTCGCGGCCTGTGCCACCGTCCAGATAGTCGTTGCCGCCATTGCCCTTCAGCACATCGTTGCCACCCAGTCCGAACAGCTCGTCGGCCCCGGCTGTACCGATCAATACGTCTGCTTGCGCTGTGCCGGTCTTCTTGGCCATGTCGTCATCCGTTCCAATACGCACGCCGGGATGACGCGCACGCGACCTTATACCTTGCCCTTACGGCGGCTGCCATGACGAAACACCGTGTTCGAGGGATCTGTCAATTGTTTACCGAATCACCCAGTCGTCGTGGAACTTTCGCGTCGCGCGCGCACAAGGCGCGGAGCACGATCGCCGTGGCGAATTAGGTATCATGGTCACGCGCTGCGGCGGCATGCTTCGACCGCTCGACACCGGAGTAACCGTTGTGACAGATAACGCCTTGCTTACGGTCGCTGGTCGGCCCGCACTCGAAGCCCTGTGGCTGCCCTTCACGCACAATCGTCATTTCAAGAAACATCCACGCTTGGTCAGCGCTGCCGAGGGCATGTACTACACCACGCCCGATGGGCGACGCGTGTTGGATGGCTTGTCGGGACTGTGGTGCTGCAATGCCGGCCATCGCCATCCACGCATCGTCGCAGCGGTCAAGGCACAGCTCGACGAACTCGATTACGCGGTCGCGTTTCAGGTGCAGCATCCGAAGGCCTTTGAACTCGCCAATGCCTTGACTGCCGCCGCACCCGGCGATCTGAATCATGTGTTCTTCACCAATTCCGGATCTGAGGCGGTCGACACCGCGCTCAAGGTCGCGCTGGCCTACCACCAGGCGCGCGGCGACGGCGGACGCTATCGCCTGATCGGCCGCGCCAAGGCTTATCACGGCGTCGGCTTCGGCGGCATCTCGGTCGGCGGCATGACCGCCAATCGGAAAGCCTTCGCCGGCGCACTGTTACCGGGTGTCGACCATCTACCCCATACCCACAATCTCGAACAGATGGCCTTTACACGCGGCCAACCGAGCTGGGGCGCCCATCTCGCCGATGAGCTGGAAAACATCGTCGCGCTACACGATGCGTCGACCATCGCCGCCGTGATCGTCGAACCCATGCAGGGCTCGGCGGGCGTCATCGTGCCGCCGCTTGGCTACCTGGAACGACTGCGCGCAATCTGCGACAAATACGGCATCCTGCTCATCTTTGACGAAGTCATCACCGGCTTTGGTCGCATCGGCGAATTGTTCTCACCGACGCGACTCAATGTGCTGCCCGACATCCTGAGCTTCGCCAAGGGCATCACCAGCGGCATGGTGCCGCTCGGCGGCGTGCTGGTGCGCGACCACGTCTATCAAGCCTTCATGCAAGGGCCTGAGCACCTGGTCGAGTTCTTTCACGGGTACACCTATTCGGGACATCCCCTGGCCTGCGCCGCCGGCCTCGCCGCACTTGAGGTCTATCGCGACGAAGAATTGTTTGCGCGTGCGCGACGCCTCGAACCACTGCTGGCGGAGGCCGTGCACGCCTTGCGCGGTGAACCCCATGTTATCGACATCCGCAATTTCGGTCTCGCCGCCGCAGTCGAACTGACACCGCGCGCCGATGGCGTGTCGTTGCGCGCGATGGAAATATTCGAGCGCTGCTTCGAGCAGGGCGTGATGCTGCGTTATACCGGTGACATTCTGGCTCTCGGTCCGGCGGCAACCGCGAGTGAGGATGAGTTGGGGATCATGGTCGACACCTTGCGCAGAGCGATACGGGCGGTGGCCTAGATCTCTAGATCTCCTGTAGGTGCGAATTCATGCGCACCTACCGGGGATGGAATCGTTGCGCGAGAATCGATACAGCCCGGGAAAGCGCGTTGCGCGCTGGTCCGAGCAAGGTCTCGCCGGCTTTTACGCGACTACAGCGCTAAGCCTCGCAGGCCGCTAAACAGGGCACCTTCCCTGCGCGGCGGCTCGACCTTGCTTGCCTTGACCTCGTTTCAGCGGTATATGAAAGCGGCCCCCGCCATACAACGTCCCCGCATGTCCGTAGCGCCACTTTCCCACCGCAATGCCCTTCGCCATGGTACGGAGTTGCATTGGTACACCATCGACCACGTGCTTGGGCAAGGCGCTTTCGGCATCACCTATCTCGCCACCGACAATAATCTGCATCGCCCGGTCGCGATCAAGGAATACCTACCCGGCCAGCTCGCCCATCGCGAACAGGACGGCTCGGTGCTGGCGCTGACCGATGAGCTGGTGGACGAATACGAGGCCGGTCTCAAGCGCTTCATTTTCGAAGCGCGCACGCTGGCCAAGTTCGAACATCCCGGCATCGTGCGCGTGCATAACATTTTCGAAGCCAATCGCAGCGCCTACATGGTGATGCAATACGAGCAAGGCGAAGGTCTCGATCGACTGCTTAAGAGTCGCGGTACGCTGACCGAGAGCGAACTCCTGCAGCTGCTCCATCCCCTGCTCGACGGACTCGCGGTGATCCACGCGCAGGGCTTCGTGCATCGCGACATCAAGCCGGCCAATATTTTCGTACGCACCGATGGCACGCCGGTGCTGCTCGACTTCGGCTCGGCGCGCGAGGCCATGAGCGGCGAGGCGCGCACCATCACCAATTTCGTGTCCCCGGGCTACGCGCCCATCGAGCAATACGCCGGCAAGAGCGACCAGCAAGGCCCGTGGAGTGACATTTACGGTCTCGGCGCAACACTCTACCGCGCCATGACCGGGCGCACGCCCAACGATGCCGTGGAGCGTTCCCAGGCGCTCGCACAGAACACCGAGGACAGCTACCAGGTCGGCGCGCGCCACGCCAAGCGCAGCTACAGCACACAACTGCTGACGGCGGTTGATCATGCGCTCGCATTCCGCGTGCAGGACCGCCCGCAAAGCGTTGCCGCCTGGCGTGCCGAACTGCCGCCGCCGGTAGCAGCGGAAATCGATACGGCCGATTGGGACAGCGCCACCGCACCGACGCTCGCCAGCGATCTCGGCGCGCCGACCATGGCGGTAACCGTGGCCACTATCGACGCGTTGCCGCAGGCGAGCGCCGTCGCCGCTGTCGCGCCGCTTGCGGATGCCCCGCCATCGGCCTCCACGCCGCCCACCTCCGGCACCCGCCCAGGCACCGCCACCCGCCGGCGCATCGGTCGCCGTCATTACGCCTTGGCTCTGGTGGCATTGATTGCGTCGGCGGTGGGACTGGGTGCGTGGCTCGGTCAGGGGGTGGTCGAATCGCCGCAGGCCGAGCATTCAACGCAGACGGATGCCACCGCCCTGTCGTCGCCATCGCCGCCGCCGGACATCAACCCAGCCGCTTCGACACCAACGCCGACGCCCACACCGCAGACAGCGACGGCCACCTCGGCAGGCCCCACCTCGCCTCAGGAACAGATCGCGTTGCTGCTGCTTGGCGCCGGCACCGACATGCGCGAACTGCGTTTGATGTCGCCGCCGGGCGCCAATGCTTACGAAAAATATCGTCAGGTGTTGAGCATGGAGTCCGACAATGGCGCCGCCCGTCAGGGCCTGAACGACATCGGCAATCGTTATCTCGAACTCGCCTACCGCGACATCAACGCGGGCAATCTCGACACTGCGCAGTCCTTCATCGACAAGGCGGCACTGGTGACGCCCGCTAGTCCGGCACTCAAGACCGCGCGCGACGCGCTTGCGGCACGGCGGCTCAGCACGCCGGCACCGAGCACAACCACGCCCGCGCCTGCCGGCGGCGCACCAATCATCGACCTGTCGACCCCCGCCGCTGACCGACATCCAGGTTTCAAGCAACGCATGCGCCGCCTGTTGCGCGAGCAGCGCGTCGAACAACGCGCCAGCGATGCCCGCGCCACCCCGCTGCCCGACCGCTTCGGCGCACCCCGCTGAACTTCATCTTCCCCTTTCGATAGCCGGCTTTTCGACGCGCGGCGCCGACTACGCGCATCCTCGGATATAGTCGCGTAGCGACGGCCGTAGAGCCCCTCGCACTCGCGCTTTAGTCCAATCGGGAGGAGCCCATGATCCGTTTAGAATTCGTCCTGCGTCGCCAGCCCGGCATGAGCCGCGCGGATTTCCAAGCCTATTGGCGTAACGTGCACGGCCCCTTGGTGGCCAAGCATTCCACCACCCTCAATATTCATCGCTACATCCAGCTCCACACCCTCGACGATCCGATCAACGATGCGCTGGCCACCGCGCGTGGCGGCATGGAACCGGCCTACGACGGTGTCGCCGAACTGTGGTGGGAGACCCCGGAATCACTGGCTGCCGCCAACACGCCGGCCGGTGCGGCGGCGCTGCAGGAATTGTTGAATGACGAAAAGAACTTCATCGACCTGCCCCATTCGCCGATGTGGTTCGCCTATGAGTATCCGCAAGTCAATCCTTCGGAATACGTGCTCGCCCACGAACACGGCCCGCTGGTGAAGCTGTTCTTCTGCCTGCGCCATCTGCCTCATCAGTCATTGGCCGAAGGTCAGCTCTATTGGCGCACCAACCATGGTCCACTGATCCGCAGCGTTGCACCCGGCTTCCGCATGCAGCGTTATCTGCAGGTGCATTACTGCGAAGACGTGCCGGGCGTGAAGGCCATGAGCGACGCGCGCGGCATCACCACACCGCCCTACTCCGGTCACGCCGAAGCCTGGTTCAACCGTGGTGATCTCATGACCATGGCGAATATCCCGGAAGCTGCCGGCGCGATGGCCATGGCCATTGCGGACGAAGCGAAGTTCATCGACTTCAAGCGTTCGGCGATGTGGATTGGCAAGGAGCGGGTGTTTATTGATAGGCGCTAGCACTGTTCGTCGCGTGAACGCCCACTGAGCTTGGCGTTCACGCGATCGCTTTCAATCGAACGAGCCGCGTCGGCAAGCCTACGTGGCCAAAAGTTCTTCCCGTTCAATGCGACGACCCATGACCACCAGCTGCTCCTTCGACGAGCTCAAGCCCGGCGAACTCTTCCACTTCGGCCCCTACCACGTAACCCGCGAGGAGCTGCTGGAATTTAATGGCCGTTGGGACCCACTGCCTATCCAT
>JAYWAC010000172.1:0-12634 GCA_043782755.1 Pseudomonadota bacterium
AATTTCGCGGCGCGCGCTATGGCCTGGCCCATGGCGAGCCCATACCTTTCTCGCCATCCGTTTCCTGATCGAGATCGCGCGCCGCGCGCAACGCATCCGGCCACGGGCGGCCTTGTTTCGGACCTTTGTCACAAACCATGAAGTTCGCGCTTCGGGCGGATCCACAGGTCGCGAGAATCGCGTAAGAGTGTTGCGCAGCAGCAATGTGTGTCGGACCCACCTTCGTGGCCGGCGATGCATGTGCGACCTCAACCTGGGCAGCATCGAGCGCATCATGAAAACTTTTTACGTCACCGCCATCGCATTCGCCAGCGCGTTTGCTCTCGCGTTCGTGACGCCAGCGGCTGGCGCCGCGACCATGGCATACACATACATCTTCACCGGCAGCGGCGCGGGCACGCTGGCGGGCAACCCGTTTACCGACAGCGCCTTTTCCTTCGTCGGCCTGGCCGATCCGAGTACCCGGCAAGCCTGTGGTCAGGATTGTCTGTCACTCGATTTTTCGTCGGCGACGGTGACCCTCGAAGGCGTGGGCAGTTTCGCGCTGGTGAGTGCGACGCGCGTGTTCAACAATCAGGGCAAGCTGGGCTTGTCGCGCGCCGGGATCGATGGCTTGGACCTCTTGAGCATTTTCCCCGTCCCTGCGGACTACGACTTTTCCTTAGCACTCGGGCCGGTGACAGAGCTCGCGAGCCTGCTGCAATGGCGGGGTGTTCCTGAGCAAGGTGTCGACGATGTGCGGACCTCGGACGGTGCGCTGGTGTTCGAGAATGGCGAGACCACGGGCAGCTTCGAGGCGAAGGTCGCCGGTGTACCGCTGCCCGGTGCCGTATGGCTGTTCGGCTCGGCCCTTAGCGCTGGCAGACTGCTGCGTCGTCGCCGCCTCTGATCTTTCTAGCGCAGGTCGACGCGCCCACTACTCCGGTTGCTCCGCCCCCGCGCCGCTTAATCGTTCACCAGCGCAGATAGAGATTCTTCATGGTGCGCAACTGGCCGCTCTCATAGACCGGCTCGGTACCTGCTTGGAGTTCGAAGTCGGGGATGCGCTTCAGGAATTCTTCGACCGCGACGCGGATCTCGAGTCGCGCCAGATGTTCGCCAAGACAACGGTGCGGGCCGACACCGAAGGCGGTGTGTACGACTTCCTGGCGCTCGATGTCGAAACGCTCGGGGTTCGCGCACACTTCGGGATCACGCGAAGCAGCGGCATAGTTCAGCGCCACGCGATCGCCCGCCTTGAGTTGCTCGCCGGCGACTTCGCAATCCTGACGCACACTGCGCCCGACGGCGACTACCGGTGCGTAGAGACGCACCGTCTCTTCGACGGCGGTGTGCATGCGCGCAGGATCGCGGGCAAGTCCCGCGCGTATCGAGGCATCGGTGGCGAGTGCGTAGATCGCGCCCGCGATGGCGTGGGTGGTGGTGGCGAGACCGGCGAACACCACGTCGAGCACGACGTGCACCTTGTCGTCCCACGAACAGGGCGCGCCGTCGCGTTCCACGCCGGCGAGTATCACATCGACGATGTCGCCACCGCGCGGTGGCTCCTTGGCGCGTATTTCGAGAAAGCCTTGCAGATAGGTGTAGACCCGAGCGAAGGCCGCAGTGCGATCTTCCATCGGACCGAAAGAATAGATGTCGATGTCGGTGAACAGCGTCGGCAGTTCGGCGACGGGTACCGGCAGGATGTGTTTGAACAGGATCAAGCCTGGCAACTGCGCGGCGAAGTCGGCGACGAATTCGCAATGTCCACGCGTCGCGAAGCGTTCCACCAACTCGCCGGCGTAGGCGCGCGCCGGCGCTTCCAACTCAGCCACCGCGCTGGCGGTGAAAAAGGTATTCAACACGCGTCGCCATTCGGTGTGATAGGGCGGGTCGAGATCCTCGGGCAGGATGGCGATGTTGCCTGCCGGTGGATTCAACATCCAACCGTCGGCGCTGCTGAAGGTACGCCAGTCCATCGCGCAGCGACGCACGTCGCGATAGCGGTTGAACACGCGATAACCGGGGCCGACCGAACTGTGGGCAACCGGACATTTCGCCACCAGGTGCGAGAGCACGTCCTCGAAGCGCGTCGCGAAGAGTGGGTCGTCGACGTCGAAATTCCGTGCGAGATGATCGAGTCCCTGCTGTCTCTCATCGCTCATGCCGCTGCTCCCTCTGTCTTGCCGATGTCATTCAGCGCGTCGCGCCCGCCATCAGGCGCGCGATGGTGTTGTGATAGTTCTGCACCGCCGGTTCGTTGCGTCCGAACAGGAATTCGCGATTCGCGCCGCACTGGAGACCATCTTGAACGGTGCGACCGACCGCGTAGTCTTCGTCACGCACCGCCTGCAGCACCATGGTGCTGAACAATTCCGAGGCGGCGCGCTGTTCGGCGGTGAGCGGCGGCTTGGCCACCAGCACGGTCTGACGCGTGACTGTTGAGGTCGGTGTCGGGCCGGGAAAAATCTGACTGACCAGACAATGGTCGCCAAGAATGCCGGACACCGACAGATTCGGAAAACAGTTGTGGATGAGGCGGATGTGCTGATCCACTTGCCATTCGTTTTCCGCTTGCTCGACCAGATCAGCCAGGGTTTTGCGTCCAAAGGTCAAACGCTGATGAGGACCATAGGTGTCGAGCACCAGCAGATTACCGATGGTCATCTTGCCGACGGTTTTGCCATGCAGGGAATTGTGGTGATAAGCCTCGAGATATCCATCGAGCGCGACCTTCCAGCCCGGCCCTTCCAGCTCGCGCTGTTCGAAGATATGCCAGCTATCGAGTTGCAAGGTGCCGAGTTCAGCGGCGAAGTCGCCGAGCCAGGTGTCGATGTCCAGCGCTTCGCCGGGTGTGAGCATGACGTAGACCAGGCCGGCGCGCTCGGCGCAATCGAGTTCGGTCAAACCCAAGGTCGCGTGATCGACATCACCAAAAGTGTCGGCTGCGTAACGGCTGATCAAGGCGCCCTGATCGTTATAGGCCCAGGCGTGATAGGGGCAGGTGAAGACGCGTGCATTGCCGCTGCCGTGCTGACAGAGCTTGGCGCCGCGATGACGACAGGCATTCAGGAACGCGCGTGCCTTGCCATCCTTCCCGCGTACCACCAGTAGCGGCACGTCCAGCACCTGCATGGCGCGATAGTCGCCGGCCTTGGGGATCTCGATGCTGAGCGCGAGCGCCTGGGGCAGATGCTTGAACACCCGCTCCACTTCGCGTTGATAGCGCGACGGATCGATATAGGCGTCTACCGGCATGGCCATCACCGCTGGCGCCTGATCGGTCGTGCCATGGCGGTAGTGGGCCAGCGCCCGCCTGGTCAGATTCAACATTTCTTCGTGTCGCGTCATGGCCATCGCTCCGTCATTTCCCAGACGCGACATGGCGCGCGTGGAATGCCTGCCAGCAAGCCAGGGTTTCCGGATAGTCAGCTGGCATGCGCTGACCGCGTATGCTCAAACGATTAGGGCTTTTGAACACGCCTGCGAACTCGGTGACCGGCACGTAGTAGAGGAAGTTGATGGTGCGATGGGCGAAATGCCAGCGACCGCTTTCGCGGCGGTACTCATCGTTGTAGCGCATCGCGGCGAGACTCACGACCTCCGCCGGGCAGGTCTCGGCATGGCTCAGCACCAGGCCCGTGGCGCGATGGGGATCGTTGTCGTCGAATTGCACGGTGTGATCATGAGTCCAGTGAAAGGCCGGGCCACGCACCTTGAACAACTCAATGAACATCGCTTCGATGGCAGCGCGGCCATGGGCGGTCATCGCGCCACTCGGTGAATCGAATACCGCGTCGGCGGTAAAGAGATCGGTCAGACGCGGCATGTCGTGCTCGTCGCAAGCGACCGCGTAGGCGGTCACCAGTTCGCTGATCGCGAAGCGCGATTCCAGTCGGTCGATGCTGCGTTTTAATTGCTCGAGTTCGCTCATGAATACTCCCCGGATAGGATGGATGGCTCAGGCGCGCAGCAGACGACGCGCATTGTCGGCATAGGGTCGGGCTTCTTCGCGCACATCGCCGGGCTGTTGATCCCAGCCAGCGAAGTTGGTACCGAAAAGCAGGCGCTCGCCATTGACCCGCGAGCGCAGCAGGGCAACGGATTCCGGCGAGTGCACATGAATGTCGAACCACAGGCGATGCAATAGCGTCTCGAAAGCGCCATCTTCGCGCAAAGCTTGCCTTGCCCAGGGGCGCTTGCGCGCCGCGCTCGCCATGCGACCGAACAGATAGCCGGTAGCGCCACCGCCGTGGCTGATACACACATCGAGCTTGGGATGACGTTCCAGCACGCCGCCGTAGATCAAAGTGCAGACCGCGATGGTTTCCTGCGCCGCGAAGCCGATGATGATGTCGAGATCGAAGCGCTTGAGATTTGGATCGCCGGCTGGTCCATCAATGCCGGCGGGTGCGGGATGGATGAACAAAGGCACATCGAGTGCGACCAGTGCCTCGTAGAAAGGATCGAGGGCCGGGTCGTCCAGCGGTCGGCCGAAATCGGTGCCGATATAGGGCCCGACCATGCCGAGATCCTTGACCGCGCGCGCTGTTTCCTCGATGGCGAAGGGGATGTCCTGCATGGCGACCGCCGCGCAAGCGGCGAGACGTGAGCTGTGATCGGCAATCGCCGCCGACAGACCATCGTTGTGGATACGACAGAACTCACGCGCCAGTGGCGGCTCGATGAAATGAAAATAGGTCAGTGGATTCGGTGACAAGACCTGGTAGTCGATGCCGGCTCTGTCCATGGCGGCGAGACGTAGGTTCACATCCATGAACGGGCTGCCGCGATAGCGCACACCGTGCAGCTCATAGTTGCCGACGCGAAAGCGCGGCTTTTCTTCAAAGCCGAGTTCCGGTCCATAGCGGCCCGCCGCGCCCATGGTCTGTTCGAGTACGGCGTGGGCATGCACGTCGATGCTTGCAGCGGTGGCGAGACTCATGACGGCTTTCCTGTGCTATTGCGCGCAGCCTGATCGAATTCATCCACCACTTCACGCCGCAGGATGCGCGTGCCGTAGTGGGGCGCACGCCAGCCCGGCGGATCACGACGCGGCGTGCTGCTCGGTATCTCGATCACTTCGCCGTTCAGGATGACATGACGCAGGCGGCTGCGATCGCCGAGCACGGTCACGTCGCGCGCCACCTCGCCATCGATGACGATGATGTCGGCCAGGCGGCCGTTCTCGATGGCGCCGGTCTGACCGGCAAGGCCGAGCGCAAAGGCGTTGGCGCTGGTCGCGGCTACGATGGCCTGCAAGGGCGAGAGGCCGATGTCATTGACGAATATTTCCAGCTCGCGGTAATGCCAGTCGCCATAAGGCGTGATGGAAAAGCCCGACTCGGTGCCGCACAACAAAGGCACGCCGGCATCGAAAGCGCGTTTCAACATCACCGCGCTGTCGGTGATTTCCTTCTGGAACAATTTGCGTATCCCTTCTGAGGCGCCGACCGCCGCACCGTAGTCGGCGAGATTGGCCTGGAAGGTGAAGGTCGGCACGATGGGCACGCGCTTATCGACGACTGCCGCCAGCGCTTCTTCGTCCATGTAGGTCGCGTGCAGGATCATGTCAAAGCCGGCGCGGGCTGCGTCGCGCGTGCTGGTGGCGCCGCGACAATGACCGACCACCGGTGTGCCGAGTTCATGGGCGGTGTCGCACACCAGCTTCATTTCATCCAGGGTCCAGACCTGCACTTCGCCTTTGATCTTCTGGCGCGGTGTCAGACCGGTGACATGCACCTTGATCCAGTCCACGCCGATTTTTATCTGGCGACGCACCTCGCGCACGATATCGTCGCGACTGTTGACCACCACGCCATAACCGCGCCGTCCTTGGTCAGGGATCAAACGCCCGGCCGTGCCGCCGACCGAGGTCAGCAGCGCATTGCCGCCGGTGGTCATGCGCGGGCCGCGCACGATGCCGGCCTCGATGGCATCGCGTAGATCGACGCCTATTTCCCACAGCGAATCGGCGTCGAAGAAGCCCGTGACACCGGCAGCCAGCAGTTTGCTGACATTCGCAGCGGCAATGATCGCGGCCAGGCCTTCGCGTCGATGGAAGAACAACTCGTCGTTGGAATTCGGTTCGTCGAAACTGATGTGGCAATGGGCATCGATGAGGCCGGGCATGACGGTCAGGCCGCGTGCGTCGATGCGTGGCACGTCCACTGCGGTAGTCGTCTCAAGATCAGCTTCGACCGCAAGGATCCGTTCGCCGCATAGCAACACATCGGCCGCGCGTGGCGGCTGGCCGAGGCCATCGACCACCGTGCCACCATGGATGAGAAGCGTCGCTTGTGCGCTGGTGCTCATGGCGGCATACAGACTTCAGTAGGCGACCGGCAGCGTGCGGGCACCACGCACCCACAAGGACGGCAGCCAGTCGGTGGTCGACTCGAGACGATGGAGTTCAGGCATGCGCTCCATGACCGCTTCCAGCGCGATGGCGCCCATCCGTTTGCCGAGCGCCGCGCCCGGGCAGTAATGCGGGCCGTGGGCAAAGGACAGGTGATGGTGGGCGTCGCGTTGAATATCGAAGCGTTCCGGCGCATCGAAACGTCGTTCGTCGCGATTGGCGGAACCGATGTAGGACAACACATAGGCGCCCGCCGGAATCTTCACGCCATGCACTTCGACATCGTGTACGGCGGTCTGGAACACCAGGTTGACCGGCGACCAGTAGCGCAAGGTTTCTTCGATCACATTCGCGCTCAGATTCGGTTGACGACGCAGTAACGCCAACGCATCGGGGTTCTCGCACAGCGCAATGAAGGCGCTGCTGATCATGTGTGAGGGCGTTTCCGAGCCGCCGAAATGGGTCAGCACCGCGATGCTCAAGACCTGGATGGAGCTCAGCACGTCAGCGCCTTCCTCGGCCTTGATCAGCAAGGAAATGAAATCATCGCCCGGCGCGATGCGTCTTTCGGCGATGGTCTTTTCGAGATAGGCGCGCAGTTCGGCAACGCTCGCGCGAATGCGCTCGACATCGGCCGGACTTAAAGAAGCGCGGTTGGCGGCGTTCAATAAATCGGCGGTCCAGATCTTGAAGTTTTCGCGCTGACTGCGATCGACGCCGAGCAATTCGGCGGTGACGCTGACCGGTACATAGGCGGCGAAGTCGGCGACGAAATCGAAGGCGCGACCGCGCGCCATGATTTCGTCCAGCAGTGCATTGACAATGGCCTTGATGCGCGGCTCAAGGCTGCGCGTGACCGAAGGCGAGAAAGCCTGACCGGCGAGCTTGCGTAGTGGTGTGTGGGCGGGTGGGTCCATCGCTATCAAGGACGGCGTTTCCGGCACCGGATCCAGATCGCCAAAGGCCTGGGTGATGAAGTCGCGCGCCGAGTAGGTCTCGGGATGCAGAAAGGTGTGCTTGCAGTCGTCGTAACGGAACAGGCCGTAGGCGTTCAGCGCTGGAATGCGGTAGACCGGCGCCTCATCGCGCAGACGCCGATACCAGGGATAGGGATCCTGCTGCACTTCAAGTAGCGTGGGATTGAATTCGATGCTGCTCATGGTGCTCGCTCGGCCGGGATGATGGTGTGCGCTCGACCTGCGGCATGCGGGCGGTCGTGGGGTTGCGCCGATGGGAATTCGAGTGCGAATAGTAAGCCAGCGTACGAGCGGGTGACAAACGGCGCGCAGACGACCTGTCATCGTCGGCGCCAGCCCGTACAATCCCCAGCGGGACCCGCCGCGTCCCATCATTCATTCGAGGACGAGGGGATCACGATGCAACCGATGCAGGGCATAAGAATTATCGACGTCACCACCAACGCTTCCGGTCCGATGGCGACCGGCATGCTGGCGGATCAAGGCGCGGACGTAATCCGCTTCGAGACGGTGGGGGCGGGCGATCCCGCGCGACATGTCGGCGGCGTGCGCGGTGGTGTGTCGGCCTATTTCGCCTGCATGAATCGCAACAAGCGTTCGATGGCGGTCGATCTCAAGAATCCTGCCCTGCGTCCCGCACTGTACAAGCTCATCGAGTCTTCGGATGTATTCGTGCAGAACTCGCGACCCGGCGCCCTCGATCGCGCCGGCTATGGTTACGAGGACCTGCATCGCATCAATGCCAATCTGATCTACGTCTCGATCTCGGGTTTTGGCCCGACCGGGCCGGCCGCCGCACAACGCGTCTACGACCCGGTCATTCAAAGCGTGTCGGGTTTCGCCGCCGCCCAGGGCGTGGGCGGCGAGCCCATGCTCATGAAGACCATCGCCAGCGACAAGGTCGCGGCCTTGACGGCCTCGCAAGCCATCTCTGCCGCGTTGTTCGCGCGCGCACGCGGCATCATCGGCGGTCATCATGTCGAACTCTCGATGCTCGACGCGAGCCTCGCCTTCCTGTGGCCGGAAGTATTCTGGAACGACAGCTTTGTCGGCGCGGAGGGCTTTACACCCAAACCCTTGATCGCGTCGTTCTACGAATTGCTGGCCACCACCGATGGCCATATCACCATGATCATTGTCGGCGACGGCGAATTCGCCGGTGCCTGTCACGTGCTCGGGCTGCCACACCTGCAGGGCGATCCGCGCTTCACCTCATTGACGCTGCGCTTCGCTAACTACTCGCAGATGCTGACGGAATTCAAGACTGCCGCGAAGAAGTTCTCGACCGCCGATCTTGTCGCGCAACTCGAAAAAGCCGACGTGCCCTGCGCCAAGGTCAATCGTCTCGATGAAGTCGCCGACGATCCGCGCGTCCAGCACGGCAACAGCGTCATCGAATACGAGCATCCGCGCGGTGGTCGCATCCGCCAGGCGCGCGCACCGGCGATCTTCGATGGCGAACGACTGGGTGTGCGGCGTCACGCGCCGGCGCTGGGTGAGCACACGGTGGAACTGTTGCAGAGCGTCGGTTGCTCGAGCGATGACATCGATGCCTGGCAGCGCGCCGGCACTATCGGCTGAGCGCGCAGTGCGCGCCGTGACCCGTGCTACATCAATGCGGCCGCACCCCCATTCACCGCCAACGGTCCTGCTGACCGCGTTCGAATTCAACGACAACGCGGCTCGATTTCGGCGAATAGGGCGGTTACTCGCACGCGAGACATGAAGGCTGAAGACCCGGGTCCGACAGCAGCGGGGCGCCAGTGGTTTTCGCCTCGTTCCCCAGCCGTGGCCCATCCGTGCATTCTGTCTGACCCGTCGAACCCCTGCTGATCGAGTCGCGCATAGCGATGCGCTTTCTCAAAACTCGCGGAACTAAATAGCGCCCTCGGTGCAACCCGTGGTGGATAGGCTATCGGAGATTGGTCCGCACTAGGCGCGGGCTGATGTCGGATGGTCGATCTACAACAGGAACCCAAGAATCGAGGAGATATCTCATGAATGTACGAGCTTCGGCTGCGGCCGTTTTGCTTTTGGTGGCGCAAGGCGCTGTGGCGGCAACGGCGTCGGTCTCGGCGTCCGCCGATTGGGGCGCGTTGAATTTCCAATTTCTGCCAACAGGCGCGACTTTCACTACGGGCGCGCAGAGCAGCACGACTTATCTGGACGCGCCCGGTGGCACCTCGCAACAATCCTCCGCTGACTGGAGTTCGTCCATTTCAGTCACCATCAGTGACGCCAGCGCCAACGCCATGGCAGTCGCCGACGGCACCACGCTCAGCATCTCATCGAGTATCGATGGGGGGCAAACCGTCACGGGCGATGCGCTTCCCAGCTACAGCCCCACTACGGAGCGAACGGGGCAGCTGACTATCAGCGGTAACGGTATTCTGCTTATCACTCTGCCCGCCACGGCAACTGCCTCGGTCGCCGGTGGCAACGCGGATTTTCCCGCGCTGTTCAGCAATAGTTCGGTCGAACTTCGCTTGAGCACGGGCACGGTCAGCAACAGTGAATCCTTGAGTGCCAGCGCGAGTTTCTTTGATAGCCCGTCTGATCTGCTCACTCAAGACGTCTCGGGCCTGCTGGTCTCGGGCCTCAACGTCAAGGACGGCGACGTCGTGAGCTTTGCTGTCACCGTGCGGGGCTACGCGAGTGTTCAAGACTACGTAACGTTTGAGAAGAGCCCGAGCCCGGTGCCCTTGCCAGCATCCATGTTCTTGTTTGGCCCCGCCCTGGGCGGTCTTGCGCTCTGCCGTCGCCGCCGTGCCTGAGGCAGGGATCCTCGACAACGATAGGGCCACTCTTCGAGTGTGACCGCTCGCTTGAGCGGTATCGGCCGGTAGGTGCGTCCCTCGAGCGCCGGTTTTGCCCAGGGCAGAACCGGCGCCTTTTTCAGTCGGCACAATTTCAAGCACCGAGTAAGTATGGGTGGCGGTTTGCTGAATGACCGTCAGCGTGCCATCACCGTCGGCGGAGTAGCCACGCTTAAGTCCTGGATCAAAGCCGCCACCCAGATATTGTCATTGACGTCGAGACAGATACCGTCCGGCGTGATGATGGCGCAGTTCGGCAGCACCAGGCCCTCGGCCACGATGCGGAAGGAACTATCCGCTTCAATCAGAAAAATAAAATATTTCTCAGGTGTCGCTGTCGCAGCAGCGAGCGATGACATTCGTCATGCGACTTCGCTATCTAGTGGTGCAGTGAATACTGATTGCCACGGCAGCCGCTGCGTGGCGTGCCGAGCGAGCACGTCGTAGTAACGCAGCAGCAGCGCCCGGCTGCGCTCGCCGTTGACTGCGTCGATTCCAGACAGTTCTAGCAAGGCCGTCATGCGCAGCGTGACGACTTGCTGAATTTCTTCATGGAGTGCGAACAAGCTGCGCAGATCGAGTGCGGGATCGGCAAGCCGGGGGCGAAGCGCGTCGCTTGACGGCGTTGTTGCGTCCGCCTCCAGCGCACGTGCACTTTCGTCGTTCAAGCGCAGCAGCTCGTGACATTCCCGCTGCAACAAGGGGGTCATCACGTTCAACTCGGTCGCGGCACTGTGCAGAATCTTGATGGCCGCGCGTAACTCACTACGCAGCGCGGCCGTGACAGTCGGCAGGATGTCCTGTTCGAGAAAGAGACTGACCTCCTGAATCGCATCGAGGCCGTGGGGCGTCATGCCGCGACTTCCGTATGCAGCGCCCGCTGCAAGCGGCCGGCCAGCGCGTGTTCGAGTACTGCAATCGCGCGGCCGAGCATGACGAGCATTGGGCGCTGGGCCAGACCATCAGCCTTTGGTCTTACGCCGGCGACGAAGATCGCGGCGAGTTTGACGCAGGCAAATATTTCCCAATACGCCAAGCGCGCCGCATCGACCGCGTGACCGCTGGCTGTTTCATAGGCGCTGACATACTCGCTGCGATCCAACAAACCACCGACGAGATCGTGCGCGGTTGACCACAGCAGCGTCCAGGCCAGATCCTCGATAGGGTCGCCGATATGGGCCATTTCCCAGTCGAGTATCGTCGCGCTTTTTTCCTGCCACAGACGCTGTGCATCGGTGACGAGATTGTTGGCCTTGAAGTCGCCGTGTACGAGGGCGAGACGCAGCACCGGTGGTGGGTGTGTACGCAACCAATGCACGGCGCTGTCCAACACCGGCCGAGTGCTTGGCGATGCCGCGATGAGACCTGCCCAGCGCGAGATCTCGTGCTGTACGCAATCCTTGGCCGCATGCGCTACACCGACATCCAGCGGCACCGGCAGTCGATGGAGTCGGGCTTGCAGCGTGACTAGCGCCACGCCGCTGGCGCGACGCTCGGCGGCGCTGATGCTGGCGTTATACGCTTGCGCGGCCAGCAGCTTGCGTAGGTCGGTGCCGACCGCGCGTTCAACGATCATGAACGGTGTGCCGAGGGCCGCCGTATCGGTCTCGCAATAACGCGGTCGCGGCACCGGCAGAGCGGCCGCGTGCAGCGTTTCGAGCAAGGCGAACTCCGCCGCCACGCCGCCGGTGAAAGCTTCATCGAGCAGGCCGTGGGCGAAATCCCGTCGCAGCACGAGGGGCTCCACTGCGCTGCCGTGGCAGTGCGCGTCGAATGCCCAAGTTTCGTGTGAAGCGCCACCGGCGAGACGTCGCAGCGCATCTATCTCTACGACTTGCTGACCTGCGCGGCTGAGATAGGCGGACAAGGCCTCGGCGAGCAGCGCATCTCGGCTCATGTGTGAAAGCCGTAGCGCGGATAGGCACCGAAAACCTGGGTCTCAAAGGTGCCGTAACCGACTTCGCCGTCATCCATTTCCATGCGACACAGCACATGGGTGGGGCCGATGCGTGCGGTGATGGCGGCGTCATTCAAGTCATAACTGACCGAGTCCTGCCACTCGCTGCCCATGTACTTGCCATGCCGCCAGGGATCGGGACCGCCATAGCCGGTGCCGGCGCGCAGGTAGGCGCGGCGTAGCGGAAAGAGCGTGACGGTGCGCCGCGCTTGGCCATCGAGAAAGCTGACTTTCGAACCGGCTTGCAGCTCGCGAGTATGGGGATCGAGTTGCAAGTCGTGCTCGGCGCCGGACAAGGACTCGACGCGACCACCGGCCGCGAAGCTGAACACCCGTCGCACTGTTTCGATTTCGCGCTCGCCGTTGGGATATTCGCCGAGGCTGAAATGAATGCTGTAGTCGGCGAATTGCATCGGCGACCAGATCCATAGGGTGGTGCGCTCGGCATTGAGTCCGCGTGCCTGTTGAATACCTGGCGGTTCGCGTTCGAGGCCGATAGAGCGCACGCCCCAGGATCGGTCCCGCGCGCCCCAGGCGCGGTCCG
>JAYWAC010000173.1:0-4746 GCA_043782755.1 Pseudomonadota bacterium
ATTGAATGTCCGACTGAAGTCGGACCCACAGAGAGAGTGCTGTCACCTCCCTGCAAGTTAATTGCGGATTTCATCGAGCCCGCTATGCTGCCGCCTATGATAAACGCGATCCCTGCCGCCGGTGGCGAACCGGATTACACCGATCTTTTGACCGACAGCGTGGCCGACTATTGCGCGCGTGCCCTGGCACCGCGCCGACTGCGTGCCTTGCGCGATGCCGGCCAGGCTTTCGATCGTAACGCTTGGCGCGAGATGGCTGAGCTCGGCTGGTGCGGATTGCTGGTGCCGGAAGCGCAGGGCGGACTCGGTCTCGGTGCGCAAGCCGTGGCGAGTATGTGTCGGCAACTCGGACGCGTGGTCGCCGACGAACCCTTTATCGAAAGCGCGGTGGCGGCAGCCAGTCTGCTCGCCGCCGTGTGCGGCGGTGATCATCATCTCGACGCGCTAGTCGATGGCAGCGTGGTCTATACCTGTCCGTTGACTCCCGCCGCTTGGCAGCCTGTCGTGCGTGCCCAGTGTGAAGGGGATGGTCATGTGTTGCATGGCGAACTCGCACAACTGCCCTTGGCTGCGGACGCGGATGTGTTGTTGATCCCCGCGAGCAGTGACGATGGTGTGCGCTTATGTCTGGTAGCGCGCGACGCGCCGGGTCTCACGGTCCACGCGCTGACTTTGGCCGATGGCACGCGTGATGGACGCCTGAGTTTTGTCGCGGTGCCTTGTGTGGCGAGTTTCAAGATTTCCGCTGCGCAGTTGCTCCACAGCCAGGCCATGAGCGCGGTCGCCGGCACCGCCTATCTGCTCGGCCTGTGTGAAGCGCTGTTCGAGATCACGCTCGACTATCTGCGCACCCGTCGCCAGTTCGGCCGCGCGCTCGGTAGCTTTCAGGCCTTGCAACATCGTGCCGTCGACATGTTCATGCATCTGCGTTTGACGCGCGCCGCGCTGGCCGTGGCGGTGACCGCTGTCGACACAGCGGGTGATACCGCGCTCGCCTGCGCTCGTGCCCGTCAACGCGCCTGTGACACCGTCACCCGCGTGGTGCGTGAAGCCATTCAATTACATGGCGCTATTGGCTACACCGAGCAATGTGATGTCTCGTTGTATGTGCAGCGTGGTTTGGTGATGAGCGCGCGCTACAGCGGTGCCATCGCACAACTGCGTGACATGGCGGCACTGTTGCGCGGTGACAGCGCGAATGAAGCCGCACTACCCGCACCCTTGTCGAATGACTACACCCCCCCTGGCGGCGATTGGAACGAAGTTGAAGACCGTCTGTTCCGCAGCACGGTGCGCCATTGGATAGAAGCGAACTACCCGCCCGAGTTGCGCCACGCGCCCGGCCAATTGCGCTGGGACGAGATCAAGCACTGGCATGCGCGCCTGGTAAAGCGCGGTTGGGCGGCGCCATCCTGGCCGCGCGAATACGGCGGCATGGGCTTAGATGCGAGCAAGATGATCATCTTCATCGAAGAGCTGGAACGCTGGGGCGTGGCGCGCGCGCCCGATCAAGGCATCGTCATGATTGGTCCCATTCTGCAGGCCCATGGTTCGCCCGCGCAGCGCGAGCGGTATCTGGCCCATGCCCTGACCGGCGACGAGATCTGGTGTCAGGGTTATTCCGAACCGAATGCCGGCTCTGATCTCGCTTCGCTGGCGACCAGCGCGGTGTTGGAAGGCGAGGAGTTCATCGTCAACGGCCAGAAGACCTGGACCACCCACGGCATGGACGCCACGCACATGTATTGTCTAGTGCGCACCGATCTCAAAGCCAAGCCGCAGGCCGGTATCAGCTTTCTATTGATCGATCTCCGGCAGCCCGGCGTGACGGTGCGCCCGATAGTGAATCTCGGTGGCCATGTCGATTTCTGCGAGGTGTTCCTCGATGACGTGCGCGTGCCGCGCGCCAACCTGGTCGGCGCTTTGAACCACGGTTGGACCATCGCCAAGTCGCTGCTCGGCCACGAGCGCCTGTTCGTCGGCAGTCCCAAACTCTGTCAGCACGCGCTCCATCAACTGCGCGAATTGGCGCAGGCCGATGCTCGACTTGATGATCCGATCTTCGTCGATGCCCTGGCGCGCATCGCGCTCGACGTGCTCGATCTCGAAGCGCTGTATGGCGACTATGCCGCCATGCTCAAACGCGGCGAAGAACCCGGCATCGACATCTCTATCCTCAAGATCTGGTCGACCGAAACCTATGTGCGTTTGAGCGAGATGATCGTGGCGGCGGCGGGCGAGGCTGGCGGCGTGCGCGGCGCGATTGCTTTCGGTGCGGCGCAGGTTGACGTGCTGAGCCATTTCTATAATGCGCGGCCGGCACCGATCTACGCCGGCAGTAACGAGATTCAGCGCAACATCATCGCTAAACATGTGCTCGACCTGCCGACATGAAACACCTGACCGAATCCTACTGGCCGGCCAGCGATGAGCTGGCGCTGACGGAGACCAGCTGCGGCGGCGTATTGCGCACGGCGGCAGCGGTCCATGGCGAGCACATCGCGCTGGTCGAAGGTCATCCTGATGCGAGTCGGCGTCGGCGCTGGACCTATGCTGAGCTGCTCGCCGATGCCGAGCGCTGCGCGCGTGCGCTATTGAATGTATTCGCGCCTGGCGACCACGTCGCGATCTGGGCCGGCAATAGCCCGGAATGGATCATCGTGCAGTATGGCCTGGCATTGGCGGGCATGGTGTTGGTGACGGTCAATCCCGCCTATCGTCCGGCCGAACTTGGTTATGTGTTACGCCAGTCCCGCGCACGCGGTGTGTTCCATGAGCGACATTATCGCGGGCTTGAGATGGGCGCTGCGATAGACGAGGCCTTGGATGCCGAAGGTATCAAGCTGTCGTCCATCGTGTGTCTGGACGATCTCGCCACCTTCGTTGCCGCGAATGATCATGGTGCGCACTTGCCGGCCGTCGACCCGCGTCAGCCCTGCATGATTCAGTACACCTCGGGCACGACCGGACGACCCAAGGGCGCGCTGCTCAATCATTACAGCGTCACCAATAACTCGCGCATGATGGCCTTGATCAAGGCACTGGACGGCAGCACGGTAAATCTCGCCGTCGCGCCCTTGTTCCACACCGCCGGTTGCGTCGGCAATGTGTTGGGCATGGCCCAGATCGGCGCGACCCTGGTGCAGCCGGCGGCCTTTGATGCGGAGTCGATGCTCACACTCGTGGAGCAGGAACGGGTCACTTATACCTTTGGTGTGCCGACCATGTTGATCGCGCTGCTCGCGGCGCAGGCCCGTCAGCCGCGTGATCTGTCCAGTCTCGAAACCGTGTTCTCGGGCGCCACCATCGTGCCCATGGAAGTGGTACGTCAGATCGAGGAACAGTTCGGCGTGACCTTGATCATCGGCTACGGTCAGACCGAGACCTCGCCTGCCATCACTCATACACGCCCGCACGATAACGCGGCCGACAAGAGCGAGACCATCGGCCAACCCATTCCCCAGATCGAAGTGAAGATCATCGACCCGGCGAGTGGCGCGACGCTGCCGCTCGATACGCCGGGCGAACTTTGTACGCGCGGCTTCCTGGTGATGATGGGCTATTTCGACATGCCAGAAGCAACCGCCGCCACTATCGACGCTGACGCTTGGTTGCATACGGGTGACTTGTGCAGCATGGATGCACGCGGCTTCTGTCGCGTCACCGGTCGCTTGAAAGACATGATCATTCGCGGCGGCGAGAACATTTATCCGCGCGAAATCGAGGAAGTGCTCTACACCCATCCCGCCGTGGCAGAGGTCGCGGTGGTTGGCATACCCGATGAGTACTGGGGTGAGCAGGTTGGCGCGGTGGTGAGTTTCAAGGCCGATGCACAAGCCAGCGGCGAGGCCTTGCGCGAATACGTCGCCGCGCGCCTCGCACGTCATAAGGTGCCGAGCCAGTGGTATGCCCTGCCTGCTATTCCCGCCACGGCCTCGGGCAAGCTGCAGAAGTTCAAACTGGTGGAGATGTATCGCAGCGGCGAGCTGACGCCAGCGAAGATTTGATGGCAAATCGCGTTCTTGTGTAGGTGCGAATGAATTCGCACCTACAGGAGCGCGCCATCGGGTGGCGCGCGATTTGTCAGATCTCCCGCCCCGCGTCACCATTCTCTTCAGCCGCCCGTGCCTTGTTCTCTTCCATCTTCAGCATGAGGCGCAACAGCGACTCCATTTCCCCGCTGTCCTTGCCATCAACACTATCCGGCAGGATCACCGGCAGGCTGTCGTCATCGACCAGGGCGGCGTCCAGCAGGATGAGAGGAATGCGACGCTTACAGTTCATGATGGTCTGGAACACCGAGTAATAGGTGCCGACCAGACCAAAACGATCGTCCCGTTGGATCTGGGTGAGTAGCGTTGCGCGCGGCGCCTGCGCAATCTTGATGCGCAACGCAAAGCTGGGATCGGCCGGCGCGAGTTCGTCGTACCAGCGACCGTAGAAGGTCAGGGTTTCCCGCCAGGGCAGCGCGAGGATCGTCTCCGGACGACTGACGCGGCCGACGACATCCCCGCCCGTCGCCTTCAATTCGCCAAGCTTGATGAGTGTCAGGCGATCATCGACGCTGTCGAGCCGATGGACGAGATAACGACCGCGGCCCTTGGTCGCGAGCAAAGTTTTCGCCAGCCCGATGCGCGCGAGCGAATAGATCAGTGCGGATTGCGGAGAAGCAGACATAGCAGCGTCGCTAGGCGGCTAACCCCATAGGTGCGAATTCATTCGCACATTCATTTCGCGGCATAGGGT
>JAYWAC010000174.1:0-4716 GCA_043782755.1 Pseudomonadota bacterium
CGGCCGTCACTCGAAACGGCAGACCGGGCGTCAGTACCTCGCGCTCACCGGCGCGCGTCGGCGCCAGAAAACCACGAGCGATGAAATGTTCGGTGGCGAGCACGGCGGCGCAGCTGCGCACCGGCGAGACGATGAGATTATGTTCCAGCGCGAGTGCTTCGAGTTCGGCCATGGTGTGCTGCGCCAGCCACGGCATGATCAGCGCATCGACTTCCTCGGGATACTGTTTACCCATGCTGCGCAGATCTTGGTAACGCGGTTCCGCCGCCCAGGCCGGGTTGCCCATCACCTTGACCAGTCGGTTCCATTCCTCGCGGGTGCGGCCACACACGCACACCTCACCGCCCTTGCACGGCAGGATGACATAGGGATAGGCACCCCCCGAACCCGAGGGCCGCCGACCATTGCGCTGCCATTGCAGACCGTGATGGATGTATAGCCGCACATTGCCGGCGACATGACTGGCGAGCACGTCGGCGAGAGAAATATCGATCAATTGCCCGCGATCGCGATCGTCGCGGTCCAGCAGTGCAAGCTGACAGGCCGCCGCGAGCATGGCACCGCCTTGATGTTCGGTCACGCCCGGCGGCAGGGTGAGCGGCGCACGTTGCGCTTCGCCAAGAGACCAGGCCACCGCGCTCAACGCCTGGGCATCGAGGGCGGTGGCCGGCAGCGTCGCATACGGTCCCTCGAGACCGAGCGGGGTGACGATACCGATGATGAGTCGCGGCATCTGTCGATGGAGTTGTTCCGGCGAACCGCACAGTGACACGAGCGCGGCGGGCGCATCACACAGCAGTATGTCAGCGTCCGCGAGCCGCGCCGCGAACGCTGCCATCGTGGTCGGCAAAGCTGCGCAAGACTTGCTGGCTGTCAGCACTTCGGCGGCGAGTTGCAGCGGGTCGACGGACGATGGCGCCGCTGCCGCCTCATCGACCAGACGCGTGACCTGCGCGCCCAATCGCGCCAGCAGCCAGCCGGCATAGGCGGCGCTGAGTCCGCTACCCTCGCCTGCGTATTCGATGATACGCAGGCCCTCGATGATGGATTCGCGCCGGGCGTTCATCGCGACATCATCGCTATGGTTGTCACGCTCGGACATAGCGGTAACACTGACCGAGTTGCTTCACCACGAGCGCGTCCCGTCTTGCATAGGAAGGGGTTGATGGAGTGGCGATTCTAACCGAGCCACCAGCCTGTGAGATTACTCCCGTGACTGCCGACACCACGCTTTTCCTACCGCTTGCCGGTATCCGTGTGCTGGATTTTTCCAAGGTGCTGGCCGGGCCTTTGTGTACTCAGTACCTCGCCGATTTTGGCGCCGACGTCATCAAGCTCGAACCACCAGGCGGCGACGACACCCGCAAGTGGCCGCCGTTTGAAGGCGAGGACGGCACGGTGTTCCTCGCCGTCAATCGCAACAAACGCAGCCTCGCGCTGGATCTGAAAGCGCCGGAAGGTCTGGCCGCCTGTCAGCGCCTCGCCGCGCAGGCCGATATCGTCGTCGAGAGTTATGGCCCAGGTGTCGCCACACGACTCGGCATCGGTGCAGAGGCGCTGCGCGAACTCAATCCGCGCCTGGTCTACGTCAGCATTTCGGGCTATGGCACGCGCGGCCCGATGAAGGATAGCAAGGGTTTCGATCTCATCGCGCAGTCCTTTACCGGCATGCTCTCGATCACCGGCGAGCCGGGCGGTGCGCCGGTGCGCAGTCCGTTCTCGCCGGTCGATCAAGGCACCGGTATGAACGCCGTCATCGGCATTATGGCGGCGCTCATGCAACGCGCCGCTACCGGTGTCGGCACCAAACTCGAAGTGTCGCTGTTTGATTCAGCAGTCGGCTTTCTCGGCTATTTCATGCAGAGCTACTGGCAGCGCGGCACGGAGCCGGTGCGTGTCGGTGCCGGCCACGAATCACTGTGTCCCTATCAGGCGTTTGAAGCGCAGGACAAGCCCTTCATTCTCGGCGTCGCCAACGACAGCCTGTGGCGCACTTTCTGCGACGCGGCCGGCGTGCCTGCGCTGGCACATGACCCACGCTTTACGAGTAGCGCCAGCCGCGTCGCGAACCGCGCCGAAACCGTCGCCACGGTGGCCGTCATCTTGCGCGAACGCAGCCGCGACGAATGGCTCAGCCTGCTCGACGCGCACGGCATTCCCTGCGCACCAGTGCACACCCTGGGTGAACTCGACCAACATCCGCACACGGCCGCATCAGACATGATCCTCACCTATCGGCACCGTGACGGACATGACCTGAAAGGCGTCGCGACCCCACTACGCATTGAAGGTGAACGACCCGCCCTGCGCAGCGCGCCACCGGCGCTCGGTGAGCACAGCCGCGCGGTGCTGCGCGAACTCGGTTGTGGCGAGGAAGTGGTGGAGGAATGGATTGCGCGTGGCATCGTCATCGATGGCGCGGCGTGAAACGCTCGCGCTTCGTTCAAGGTAACCAGTAATAAACTTCCCGCCCCAAGGGGCGCGGCATTCGCCGCTTCGCCTCACAGCTCTCTTCGATCGCTGCTATTGAAGAACGCCGCAAGCGGCGCGGAATTTACCCGCAGTGATTAAACGGGCTCATCAGGAAAGCGAGTGGGCGATTTTGATGTGTTTCAGAACTCGGGAAGCATGCAGGTGAGGATCTTGAGACGTAGATACTCTTCGTCGCGCAAGCCATAGGCGCGGCGCTGGATGACACGGATCTTGTTGTTGAATCCTTCTACGAATCCGAGCAAGACCTTGTTCTCGGGCTTGCAGTAAGCGGCGATCCGATCCCAATGACGCTCGATCATTTCGGCGAACTTCTCGTAGGGCTTAAGCCGTTGCCACTTCAGGCTTGCCCGCTAATTGTCGAAGAAGCGGCGCGCCCAGCCCTCACGTTGGTAATCCCAGAGTTGACCAAAGGACTCCTTGATCAGTTGCGCCTGCATGGTCTGCTTCTCCAGCGATTTGACCGTATCCCGGTCGAGATAGAACTCCTTGGCGAGATCCTTGATCGCGCGGCGCCGCAGTTACGCAGCGGGGCGCAGAGTTGTTCGCTGTGCACTGGTATTGCCCTATCAATAGCGCTCTAATCGAACGGTGATGCGCCGGCTCGCGCTCACGATGTTCCAGTGGCGCTCGACGGCAATGGAACACTTCAAACGCGATTACGCGAGGTGACTCTCATGCGCTCCAGGATTACGGCCGCGCTCGGCCTGGCATCGTCCATTCTCTTTTCAGGTCTCGCGAATGGCGACACTGGCGTGACGGGTGGCGGGCAAGCACTCAGGAATCGTCAACCATCGTTGGCATTAAATTATTTCATGCCATTGACGGGCGCCTTCCCTAGCCGCGACGAAGGCATCGGTGTAGGCCAGCAGACCCTCGCCAATATTCGGTTGTTTGCCGGAAACTTCGCGCCCGGCAATTCATTGAGTGCGAATGGACAATTGCGCACCATTACAGGGAACACCGCGCTGTTTTCGCTGCTAGGGACAAACTTCGGCGGCGACGGCAAGACTACCTTCGGACTTCCGGATCTAAGCTCGCGAACGGCGGTGCATGCGGGTTCTGGGTCGTGGCAGGTTGGTGAGAGGCGCGGAATCGACTTGGTTTCGCTCACACAAGCACAATTGCCTGCGCACACCCATGCCGAGCCCTCGGCCAGCGGCGTGACTGGCAGCACCGGTGCCAACCAGCCGTTTACAAATACGCAGCCGTCTCTGGGTCTCAACTATGTCATCGCTACCAGCGGCGTTTTCGCGGGCCCTGGCAATGCTACCAGTGGACACACGTTTATAGGACAGATGGGCTTGTTTGCCGGCGACTTCGCGCCGACAGGTTGGGCCTTCGCCGACGGCCAAACGCTCGCCATTACCGACAACAGTGCGCTGTTCAGCATCATTGGAACGACCTATGGCGGGAATGGGCAGGACACGTTTGTCTTGCCGGATCTGCGCGGGCGCACCGTGGTTGGCACCGGTACCGGTGTCGGTCTCAGTCCATGGGCGCTTGGCCAAACGCGCGGCGCCGAGGACGTCACATTGACGCAGGCGGAAATGCCCGCGCATCTGCATACCTTACCGACACCGGGTGGTGTGACGGGTGTAACCGGCGGCAGTCAGCCTTTCGATAACACGCAGCCCTCTATCGGCCTGACCTATCTGATCTCCACGCAGGGACTCTTCCCGCCCCATGACGGCAGTAATCTCAGCGGTGACACGTATCTGGGTGAGTTGAGCTTGTTTGCCGCAGATTTCGCGCCGCGTGGCTGGGCGGTTGCGAATGGGCAGCTATTACGGATTGGTCAGAATCAGGCGTTGTTTTCATTGCTTGGAACCACCTATGGCGGCAATGGCGTCACAACTTTCGCGCTACCAGATCTGCGCGGTCGCACGGTGGTCGGCGCACAAGCAGGGTTGTTCGATCTGGGGGAAGCGACCGGCATAGACGCGCTCACGCTCACCGTCGCGGAGTTACCCTCGCACCTGCACGCGAGCAGCGTTCCCTTGCCGGCGGGCAGCTGGTTGTTCGGCAGCGCCTTGGGCGGGCTGCTTGGGCTGCGCCTCGCGGCAAGGCGTTCCCAAGCCTCATCACGCAAATAGGCGCCTGAGTGACGCCGCTTGATAAGGCTCCGCATCGACCATGCGGAGCCTTATCGCCTTCCGACATAGCTACACGATTGCAGGTTTGATCGGCGTGATTCTATTCTTGCTAGCGCCGTTAGCCATGCCA
>JAYWAC010000175.1:0-32214 GCA_043782755.1 Pseudomonadota bacterium
TGCCACGCGAACTCGAAAATGTTGGCGTTGTCGAGTTCGAAACGACGGGCCTGGTGCTGGAGCAGGATGTTGTGCGAGAGCGGACCGAGGCCGTCCAGCAATTGCGGCGAATCGAGGTCGAAGAGGAAGTAGCCGATGGCTATCGGTGCCTGCGTATTGTGCAAGGTCAAGCGCGAACCAGCATGGGAGGCCACGCCCACGGTCGGAATCGCGTGCAGGATCTCGACTTGGTAGCCGACGTTGGTGGCGGCCGGCGTATTGCGACCAAAGCTCCAGTCAAACGGCGTTTTCTCGTTCGGCAGATGATCGATCACGGTCGCGGTTCCACCGAGGAATTCTAGCCACACCCGCGGGTTGGTCGTCGCGCCTTCGAGGATCACCGTCGCGCGATCGTGGGGGTAGATCTCGGAGGGGAAGTTCTGAGCATCGATGGCGTGCACCGCTGCATCGTCACGCAGGTCGCCGAGCAACCAGCTGTCCGGCAGTAGCACGCCCGAATTGCGCACGAACATCACGGCCTGATCGTGGGCGATGTACTGGCTGGCGAGGCTGTGCCCGGGGCTCGAGATGTTGGTTCGCAGCGCCGAGTCGATGAAGTGAATCTGCGCGTGCCCGCGTGACTCGATGCGGTGATTGAAAACGAAATGATTGTCCAGAGAGAGCGTGGCGTTGCTGACCACGAGGTGTGCAGTGTCGCTAAGCAGGATGTCGCCGTCGACTACCAGACTGCTCTGAAGTACGACCAGGGTAGCGTCGCCACTGAGTACCACGTCGCCGCTGAGTACACATGGCGTATTGACGTAATAAACGCCGGTTTGAAGGCTGACCTTGCCGGCGGGGCAACCGAGAGGCGTCGGAGCGGCGTTCGCTGGCGCAACACTCGCGACCAGGGTGACCAGTAGCACGACCACGCATCGCCGGCACCACGCAGCGCTTGCCGCAGGCTCGGATGCTTGGCGCATGGAACGCAAGACTGCAATCACTAGCGGCCACCAGTCGAGGGAACGAGTCTGTTCATACTAGACCTTTTAGCGCGTCGATGAGGAGGACAAGACCGTCGAACGAGACCTATGCCGCGTTTCCGGAATCCCGTGGCGGGTCCGACCTTTCGTCGTGCCGCGATACGGCTGCAATATCGGTCGCAGCCGGCTGCGATTAGCGCGCGCAATTCAACACGACGGCCAGATCCCGGGCTGTGTGTGGCGTGGACGTATGGGCGCTTGGAGCGATCAATGCGTACTGGCGGCAAGTAGGGGAGCGGGTGCCGGTGCAGCCGCTGGCCGACGGCCCGCTGTTCAACCCGTTAAGTTTTGCTACTTCGTGAACACCTGTCTTGCCGACACCCTGAGGTCACTGTACGGTTCATCCCGACCAGTTCTAGTCGAGACAAAGGACCCATCGTGAAAGGAATTGTGCTTGCCGGTGGGCGCGGAACGCGCCTGCACCCGATTACGCAGGTGATTTCAAAGCAGTTACTGCCGGTTTACGACAAGCCGATGATCTACTACCCGCTCTCGACGCTCATGCTCGCGGGTATCAGAGACATTCTGCTCATCTCGACACCGAGTGATCTGCCGAGCTATCGGCAATTGCTCGGCGATGGCACGCAATGGGGCATCGAACTTAAGTACGCCGAACAGCCCGAGCCGGCCGGACTGGCGCAGGCCTTCTTGATCGGTGAGAGCTTTATCGGCGACTCCCACGTTGCGCTTATTCTTGGCGATAACGTCTTCTACGGACACGATTTGCAAACGAATTTTCGCGAAGTTCGGCAGGTTCGCAATGGCGCCACTGTGTTCGCTTATCGGGTTCAGGATCCTGAGCGCTATGGTGTCGTCGAATTCGACAGTCGCGGAAAAGCTATCGGTCTGGAGGAGAAGCCGCGCCAACCGAAATCTCACTATGCGGTCACCGGCATCTATTTTTACGATAACCAGGTGGTCGACTTCGCCAAGAAGCTGCGGCCATCGTCGCGTGGTGAACTCGAGATCACTGATCTCAACAAAATCTATCTTGAGCAGGGCAGCTTATCGGTTGAAATCCTCGGACGTGGCATCGCCTGGCTTGATACCGGCACGCCCGGTTCGCTGCTCGGGGCATCGAATTTTGTCGAAACGATAGAGCTGCGGCAGGGACTCAAGATCTGCTGCCCGGAAGAGGTCGCGTATCGCATGGGCTTCATCGATGCTACCCAACTCAGCCGGCTCGCGGAACTCTATGGAAAATCGCCCTACGGTGAATACTTGGGCCGCCTGCTCATGGAGCCCTTTTTCGAATGAATGTCATCGCCACTGCGATCCCCGACATCATGATCATCGAACCGCAGGTGATCCAGGATGAGCGTGGCTTCTTTATGGAGAGCTACAACCAGCAAGGCTTCGAGCAGGCCGTCGGCATGTCGGTCTGCTTTGTGCAGGACAACCATTCGCATTCGGCGCGCGGTGTGCTGCGCGGTCTGCACTACCAGCTGGATGAGCGTGCGCAGGCCAAACTCGTGCGAGCCATCGCCGGCGCGGTGTTCGATGTCGCCGTCGATATGCGACGCAGCTCGCCAACTTTTGGTCGCTGGGTAGGCGTCGAGTTGTCGGCGGCGAACAAGCGGCAGTTATGGATACCGCCAGGCTTTGCCCACGGCTTTGTGGTGCTCGGGGAGTGTGCTGACCTTTTGTATAAGACCACCGACTATTATTCTCCGGCACATGAGCGTTGCTTGATTTGGAACGATTCAGACCTCGCCATCGCGTGGCCGCTAGGCGAGAGTTTGCCAATCCTGTCGGCCAAAGATCTCAAGGGCAAGTCCTTGCGTGATGCGGACTTGTTTGCGTGAACTCGGCGCGTCCCATGACCGGCGATCCCAGACCTATCCTTCTTTTCGGAGCGGCTGGCCAGGTCGGGTGGGAACTGCGGCGTAGTCTCGCGATGCTGGGGCCGGTGATCGGCCACACCCGCGAGACTCTCGATCTGGAAAATCTTGGAGCATTGCGCAATCGGGTCCGTGCGGCCAGGCCTCGACTCATTGTCAATGCCGCCGCCTATACCGCCGTCGATCGCGCCGAGCAAGAAACCCATCGCGCCGAAGTTCTCAATGCGACCGTACCGCGCGTGCTGGCCGAGGAGGCCGCGCGTGCAGGCAGCGCGCTTGTTCACTATTCCACCGACTACGTGTTTGCGGGTGACAACGAGCGGCCGTATCGAGAAGACGATGCTACGGGGCCTATCAATTGCTACGGAGCGACGAAATTGGCGGGCGAGCAGGCGATCGAAGCCAGCGGGGCCGCCGCCTTGATACTGCGCACGAGCTGGGTGTACGGCACGCGTGGACGCAATTTTCTGCTCACCGTCAAACGTCTCGCCGCGCAGCAGGATCGCTTGCGCATCGTCGATGATCAGATGGGCTCACCCACCTGGGCGCGTGTCATTGCCGATGCCACCGCGCACATCGTGGCTCGTGGCTGGCCGGACATCACCGCCTACTGTGCGGCTCATCGCGGCATCTATCATTTGAGTTGTGACGGCAGCACGTCCTGGTGGCAATTCGCGACGCGTATCGTCGAGCATGTCTACGCTGGGCAGGATAGGAACATCATCATTGAGCCGATCAAGACGCAGGATTATCCGACCGCAGCCCGTCGGCCCGTCTACTCAGTGCTCGACTGCCAACGCGTGCAGCAGGCTTTCGGGATTCACATGCCCGCCTGGCAGGACGTCCTCACACTTGCTCTCGAAGCCTGACCTGCCGTCGCCAAATCAGGAATGGTAGAGTTCCGTTGCCACGCGCTCGGACTCGCTCAGCAGCGGTTGCCACCAGTCAACGTTGGCGCGATACCAAGCGACTGTTTGGGTCAGACCTCGGTCCAGCGGCGTGACTGGAGACCACTGTAGTTCCGCGCGTGCGCGTTGAATGTCCATTGCATAGCGGCGATCGTGACCGAGCCTGTCCGTCACGTAGCTGAGCAGCGATTCTGGCTTGCCCAGTTGCGCGAGCAGTTGGCGCACGATATCCAAGTTCGATACTTCGTTCTCGCCGCCGAGGTTATAGGTACGCCCGACAGCGCCACGCTGCAAAACCGCCAGGATGCCGTCGCAATGATCATCGACGAAAATCCAGTCGCGCACGTTGAGACCATCGCCGTAAATCGGCAACTGGCCGTCGCGCATTGCGCGCGTAATCATCAACGGGATGAGCTTTTCGGGAAATTGATACGGTCCATAGTTGTTCGAGCAGCGGGTAGTCAGCGTCGGCAGACCAAAGGTTTCATGGTAGGCGCGCACCATGAGGTCCGACGCTGCCTTGCTGGCTGCATAGGGACTATTGGGTTGCAGAGGCAGGGTTTCGACGAAGGCTGGATCATCGACGCCCAAGGAACCGTAAACTTCATCCGTACTGACATGCAGGAAGCGAAAGGGACGGGGGTGAACTTCCAGATCTCGACGGCAAGCTTCGAGCAGTACGGTCGTGCCATTGACGTTGGTTTCGACGAACTTCAGTGGTCCGAGGATCGAGCGGTCAACGTGCGATTCCGCCGCGAAATGCACGATTGCATCGACTGGCAGGCGACTTGTGCCGTCGTGCTCGCCGCGCAACAGGGCCCGCACCAGAGGCTCGTCGCCAATGTCGCCTTGCACGAATCGATAGCTGGGCGTCGCACCCATTCCGTACAGATTGAGCACATCGTTAAGATTGCTCTTGTTACCACTGTAGGTTAGGAGATCCAGGTTGGTGATCGAGAGAGAGGGATCGCGCGACGCGGCCAAGCGGATGAAGTTTGAGCCGATAAAGCCGGCACCGCCGGTGACAAGAAGATGACGATAACTCATCGGCAATCTGGGGCCCCATGCCCGCTACGTGTTCAAAGATGGAAGTGTATGCCTTGTCGCGGCCTAGGCGTGGGCTGGCACACTGAAACTTTCGCGAATTCGCGATCTGCTTCCGCAATATTCAGAGGCAGCATCATGCTATGTGTGTCGAGCTGACCCATCTCGACTCGGTCAGGTGTTATTTGCTAGCTTGTGAGGACACGATTCTATACCAAGATATGAAATCCAATTACACCTGTGGGAATGCCAACCGCGACGGCAAGCGTGGCTGGTTCGTCGGACAGTTCGTGGCACCGGAGCTAGGCTTGCGGCACCGCCACGACGTCGAGATTAAATGGGGAGTGCATCCGCGCGGCGAGTCGCGCCCGGGCGCGTGGGTCAGCTATAAAGTTGCGACGTCGATAGTCGTGTTGATCAAGGGCGAAATTCTCATACGCGTACGAGACGGCGGCGAAGTCGAAGACGTGGTGCTGGCAATGGAGGGCGACTACATCATCATGCCGCCCATCATCGAACACCTATGGGAGGCACTGACGGACTGTGTCGTGCTGACGGTCCGTTGTCCATCGGTGGCAGACGATCAGCGGCAGGTCGACGAGTGACGCGCCGCGAGCGACATTCAGCACCGTCATTTTTCGACGCTGACTTTCTCTAAGGCGTTATCAGTCGGAATCGCGAGGGTCAGGGATCGCCGTCGGTCCGTCCGACACCTGACTCAATAGGCTCCTTGACCGGTGCACACCGCTTTCGCCGTGCGCCACAGGATCCAGAAATACAGTCCCAGGGAGTGGTAGCGGACGTATTCGGCATCGTAAGCATTGATTTGGTGAAAGGTCAGATTGCCGCGACCGAGTACTTGCGCGAGTCCAGTCACTCCCGGCTTCATGTCGAACTTGCACAGATGTTCTGGCAGGTAAAAGGGCACGAGTGCAAACAGCTCGGGCCGACCGCCGACCAGGGACATTTCGCCGGTGAGAACGGAAATGAGATTGGGTAATTCGTCCAGGCTGGTACGACGCAGCCAGCGACCGACGCGGGTCAGTCGCGGATCACGGCCTTGCGATCCATTGAGCGTATCCCGCGCGTCGGGCCCGGACTCGGCGGCGAGCAAGGCCTTCATCGGCAGCGTCCGCAACTGCTCCTCGGTATAGGCGTAGGCATAGCGGGTGGGGAAACGGATGTGGGCATCCGTGTACATGCTCCTGAACTTATACTGGTGGAACTCTGCGGCGTGGCGATTATCTCGTCGCCGTTCGTCGCCGTTCGCGCCCGCCTGCGGCTTGCGGCGGTTTACCCAGGTGGTCCTTCTACGGAACAGGACCGGACCTGGTGAATCGATACGAATGGCGAGTGCCACCAGCAGAAGCAGGGGAGAGAACACCAGCAAGGCGCCGCCAGCAACGACGATATCCACCGTCCGAGTGACGAACCGGAACCAGCGCTGGTGTGGCGTCGGCCCGGTCAATTCTGGCGATAGAAAGCGCTCGAGTTCTGCCAGCACCGTGGTGTCGGCCACTGGCTTCTTTTCGAAATGCGCAGGTAGCGGCGTCAAAGGCTCCCTGGACGCAAGCACGCGGTCGGGATTGTTCATGTCGATAAGATCAGGAGTTCGCATGCTTGCGGCCTTTGCGAGTGGCAATGCTGAATCGAGTGGGCGATGTTGAAATTCACCGCGAATGTGTCGGTTGCGAAGAAGCACCAAGCGAGGCGACCGGCAGACTGCTGCTTGCGCTGCGTTGCGGGCGCAAGAGGCGCTGCATCATGGGACCGCTGAGCATGGACGTCAACAGAGCCATGGTGACGAGCGCTACAAACAGTCTTTGATCGATAAGTTTATTTTCGAGTGCCACGCCAGCGAGAACAATTTCCATGGCGCCTCGAGCATTCATGCCGAAACCAATCGCGAGCGCCGAACGCCATTCGATGCCACTGATGCGGGCCCCGATGAAGGAACCCACCAGCTTGCCGACGGTAGCCAGGGCCACGACCACGGCCACCAGACCGAGATCAAAACTATTGAGGAAGTCGACATGAATTCCGATTGAGACGATGTAGATCGGTGCAAAGAAGCCGTGCGCGAATTCGATGACGGAGTGCGGCGCGTGATGACCGTAGTAACTGCCAATCGAAGCCAAGGCTACGCCGCCCATGAACGCGGCGAGTGAGGGATGAATCCCGAGCGCATGAGCGACTACTGCGGCGCCGAGCAGCATCGAAATATAGAGCATGACGACACGTGCTGAGCTCGACTGCATGTGCGCGCGGTCGATCGCCGTGCGCACCCACCGCCGGCCGAACCGTATCAGCAAAACGGCGAAGACGACGACCAGGGCTGCGGACTTCCACAAGTGCGGAGACTCACCTTGGGCGGCGCCGGCGGCGCTCAAAACGACCGCCAGCATGCTCCAACCGATCAGATCGCTCAGTGTCGCCGCTGACATCACAATCACCCCTACCGGCTGGCGTTGCAGGCCGAGGTCTGCCAGCACGCGGGAAATGACCGGCAGCGCCGTGATCGACAACGCTGTACCGAGAAACAACGCGAATACGAGGGGATCGGTGCTTGCCGGCGCACGCCAAATATTGGGCAGGGCGTAAGCGGCGCCCATCCCGAGTGCGAACGGCAGCAAGGTGCCCAGAAGTCCGGTCGCGAGAGCTGCGCGGAAAGTTCTGCGCAATTGCGCCACTTCGATCTCAAGCCCGGCGGCGAACAGGAAGAACAGCATGCTCATGCCTATGATCGCGCCATAGGCAGCTTCGATCGCCGCTCCTTTGGGAAACAGCAGCGTGTAGAGCCCCGGCGCCAGCGCGCCGAGAGCCGCCGGACCCATCAGTATGCCGGCGGTAATTTCGCCAAAAACGCTCGGCTGATGAAGTAGCTTGCGCGCGATGTAACCGCCCGCGATGCCGACCACGAGCATGACCAGGATTTCCAGCAGCAGTAGGTTAAGAGTCTGGGTGTTCATTTGCACAGCGTCCTGGCGCATTCGAAAAAGCGATCATGCGATGAAACTGCGCCGAGAGGGTCGGTGCACTGACAGCGCTTATGTGTTTGGAGGATAACCCGCAAGGAATCCCACACAATAGGTAGCATAGGGATGCGGCTCAGAAAATTTGTGAACTATTAAGGAAAACCGGGACCTGTTCGCACAAAGTGAGGAGCCTGGAGACGATTCGCCGGCTGTTGTTACGTGGCTGTGAAAAATCATCTGGCCATTGATTACGCCCCAAGCACGGCATCCGCCTATCGGGGTGCACCACGCACCACGATGAGCCATAAGCTTAGAGAATAGTGCACGCCGACATTTGGGCAACCGCTGTCAGACAAGGTTGCTAGCACAATTACTGCGGGCGACGAGAACTATAAGCGCATTGCGGCCGAAGCAGACGCTGAAGATGCCCGGATCGAGCACCGACCATTACGCACTGCCGACATGATCTTCATCAAGATCAATTCGTGGTTCATGGCTAGCAATGGACACGACAAGAAACGCGGCTCTGTGTTTGCTGGCTAAGCGGATAGCCGCGTGGGATCAAAATATTCGACTTCTGTCGCGATCGTGTTGCTGCAAGCTGCGGCACGCCAAGCGCGCGCCGCCGAGTTTATGATCGACATCATAGGAAGGAGCGCCGAGCGGACACCTTGTATCCAACTCCGGACGCGCTTGAGTCGCGGGGCCGGGACCGCGCTCTTGCAGGACGCTTGGGGGAAGCGTCCCTACTTCACGGCTTTTACTTTCTCCAGGTCAGTCATCATCTGCAGCTGCTCTTTCTGCTTTTGCATGAGCGCGGTCTGCACCTGCTTCTGCTCGCTCTGGTTCTGGAGCAGCTTGTCTTTCACAGAGGCCTGGTCCGGCACGGCCTGGAGCTGGCGCTGATCGGCCTGCTTCTGCATGAGCGCGGCCTGGAGCTGTTTCTGCTCTGCCTGGTTCTGCATCAGATGGTTGTGCAGTTCCTGTTCGTGTATGACTTTGATGTTGGTTTTGGCGACCTCCATCTGCTTCTGCTGCACCTGATCCGGGGTCTGCGCGACGGCGATTCCCGCGCCGCTGATCGAGAGTGCGAGCGCCATTGCGTTCAGCTGGAACATCCGCTTCATCTTGTACTCCTTGGGAGTGGTGGATCTATCCATACCGGGGACGATAACCGCTCTTTCAGACGAAATCGAGCCCTGCCGCCATCCCTCGCCAGGGGCCGGCGCCGAAGTCCGAGCCATCGTTCGCGCGGCTAGACTCTAGAGACGTGCTGCAATCACGAGGTCCTGGAAACTCAGCCCGCCTTCACGTCCGCACCACGAGCCGAAGTGGATCGGCTCGACCAGCGACAGGCCCTTAGAAGCAAATATCTCGCGCACCACCGCCTCCGGGTAGCCGACAGCCGCTTCGGGGATTGCTGCGACCTCGGTGCGGCTTACCCCGACCGGATGCCGCAGGGTGAGCGCACCTTTCCCTGCGGCTATGCAGCGCTCCGATTCGTCATTCAGCAGCAGCATGCTCGCGAGGCAGCGGGAGCCGGGTGACAGCACGCGTGCGAGTTCACCGACGTAGTTTTCGAGTTCGCCGGGGAGCATGTGAGTAAAGACCGACGTTGCAAACGCGAAGTCGAAAGACGCGTCGTCGAAAGGAAAGCGGTATGCGGACGCTCGCACGCGACCCGCTTCGTTGTAGAGCAAGTTGAAGACGTCGGCCTGCTGGAAGCGGAAATTGGCATAGCGCGGCGTGATGTTGTTCCGACACCAGTCGATGCCAACCGCAACGATATCGAAGCCGTCATAGCTGCCATTCGCATCGAGATAACGCGAGAGGGGGATCGCCTTGCGGCCGATAGCACAGCCGATCTCGAGCACTCTGTGGTGCGCTTGCAGGCCGCCGAGTTCGACGAAGTACTTGAGGAACTCTGCGCCGTCACGCCGGAAGTCGGCCTCGTTCTGCGAGCCATCGAACATGAGGCGCGTCGGCGGCAGCAGATCTGGATCATCGTCACGTCGTGGGTGCAGCATGTCCCACGCCCAAGCGCTGACGAAACGGCGCGGTGACATGGTCGGCACCGGCAGCACCCAGGATCGTAGTCGACGTTTCCAAGATTGGATCAAAGTGGTTTCCTACCGCAGCTTCATCGCGCAACGATAACCGCCCTTTGTCGCGAAATCGAGCACCGCTGCTGGTCTTTTCTCGCCTACTCGTGCGCTCGCTCGCTCGCTCGCTCGCTCGCTCGCGCGGCGCGTCAGCTTTGTGTATAGGCGACGCTTCGATATTTCGACGCAAGGATGCATGCCACCGCATCACGCGAAGATGCCTGCTCGTCGAAGGCGTGGCGAAGAATCTGGCGAGTCTGTCGCGGCAGGACGAAGCGCATGCTTGCAACTTCAACCTCGCCGCTATACTCGTCGACTGACAGCGCGGTGACAGGCACCGCTGCTGCTCATCAGGCAAGCACGTCGCGATTGTGCTCTTCGACGATCAGCGAATACATGAACTGTTCCAGTTCCGGCCCCATCGCGTCGCGCGATGAGACGATACCGATAGCACGGCCGTTGTCGACTACCGGTACGTGTCGAAAGCGTCCCGCGTGCATGAGTTCCAACGCGCGCGCGAACGGTTTGTCGGCGTCGATGGTGATGGGATTGGCGGTCATCACATCCGCCACCAGGGTGGTGCGCGGATCGCGTCCTTCGGCGACCACACGAAACAGAGCGTCGCGCTCGGTGAATATGCCGGCGAGGCGGTCTCCTTCGACCACTACGATAGCGCCAACCTTGTGTTCGCGCATGAGTCGAGCGGCATCGCCCACTGGCAGACTCGCCGCCGCGCTCAGCAGGTCCTGACCTTCGATGATCGAACGTATTGTGCGGATGCTCATGACCTGCACTCCTCCTGATAATTCACTGACTGTGGCGATGGATACCCCGCGCGCCAGCGCGGCGGTGGGCTCAAAGTTAGAGGATCGCGCGCCTAATTGGCATCGGTATTTGTTACCTATGCGCTAGCCGCCGCCGACTCGAGTGCAGCAACCCCCCCACCTTAGGGGTGTCATTCACAACATGACCTGCGTTCCCAATTCCACTACGCGGTTCGCCGGCAAGCAAAAATAGCTGGCTGCGCTCTCCGACTGACGCGTCATCCAGGAAAACAACGCGCAACGCCAGCGGGGTAGTTCGCCGGGTCCGTCGACTATCATCGAACGTGCCACAAAATAAGTGGTGAGCATGGGCTCGATCACGAGGCCGCGCGCGGCAGCCAAGGCCAGCGCGGCGGGCACATCCGGCTCCTCGCGGAAGCCGAAGCGCGCGGCGACGGCAAATACATCGGGTTTCAGTTGCGTGATCTCGATGCGCTGCTCGGTCGCAATCCACGGCAGATCTTCGTTGACGACGTTGAGAAACACCGTGCGCTCGTGCATGACCTTGAAGTGCTTGAGGTTGTGAAACAGGGCACTCGGAACGATTTCAGGATCAGAGGTGAGGTAGACCGCAGTGCCCTCGACGCGCGGCACATCTGGCGCCGAGTGTTCAAGGAAGTCTCGCATCGGAATGTCGATACGGCGTCGTTGCTCGGCAACCCGCAGGCTGCCTTCCTTCCAGGTCGTCAGGAGCAGGAAGATACCGAAGCCTAGCGCCATGGGCAGCCATCCGCCTTCGAAGATCTTGAGCAGGTTTGAACAAAAGAACAGCGCTTCCAGCAAGCCGAATGCGCCCAACAACCACAGCAGAAATGCACGGGAGCGGCCGCCCGTGATGCTGCGCACGTAGAGCGCCAGCAGCGTGGTGATGATCATGGTGCCGGAGACGGCAATACCATAGGCCGCTGCGAGCGCGCCGGACGAACGAAACGCCAAGACCAGCCAGACGACGGCGACCAACATCAGCCAGTTGATGGACGGTACGTAGATTTGTCCGCGCTCGGTGTCGGAGGTGTGCAAGATCCTGACGCGTGGCAGAAAGCCGAGCCGAGTGGCCTGCAGCGTCATGGAGTAGGCGCCGGTGATAGTGGCTTGGGAGGCAATCACAGTGGCTGCGGTCGCAAGCAAGACCAGCGGGATCAGAAGTGCATCCGGCGCGAGAAGATAGAACGGATTCGAGATCGCGGCAGGATCGCGCAACACCAGGGCGCCCTGGCCGAAATAGTTGAGGAGCAAGGCGGGGCAAACCAGCCCATACCACGCAAGTCGCACCGGACGTGCGCCAAAATGGCCCATGTCGGCATACAGTGCTTCGCCGCCGGTGAGCGCAAGAAACACGGCTGACAGCAGGACCACCGCCTTGGACGGTTGCGCCATGATGAAGGTCAAGGCGTGGGCCGGATTGAGCGCGGCGAGGACGCTCGGCGTCATGATGATGCTGCGTGCACCCAGCACCGCCAGGCTCAGGAACCATAGCAGGGTGATCGGTCCGAACAGCCCGCCGATCCGCCCGGTGCCTTGCCGCTGAAATAGAAAAAGTCCGATCAAAATGGCCACCGTGCACGGCACCACGATATGGCTTGCCGCAGGCGCCACAGTCTCAGTGCCTTCGATCGCCGAGAGCACCGAGATCGCCGGGGTAATAATGGCGTCACCGTAGAATAAGGCTGCTGCGAAAACACCGCCGAGGATGACAGCACTCGCGCGGCGGCCGGTGCCCGTCGCGAGACGATGCGCCAGCGCGGTCAGCGCCAGCACGCCGCCTTCACCCTGGTTGTCGAAGCGCAGAACAATGGCGACGTACTTGATCGAAATGACGAAGGTGATCGCCCAGAACAAGGCGGATAGAACCGCCAGGACGCCTGCCTCCTCGACGGCCAAACCGCGACTGCCAACGAAGGCCTCCTTGAACGCATACAGTGGACTGGTGCCGATGTCGCCAAACACCACGCCCAGCGCCGCCAAGGCCAGTTTGGGCGTGGCAGCCTGCGGTGATGCCAAGTTCACGGTCATACAGATCTACAGCCTTGTCGATGCAGGAGGGAGCGCTTACTCAATGATGCTGCGTTGAGGGTGCTGCCGATAGCGTTTTCTGAACCGACTCGATACGCGCCAGGGCGACCGCAACCAAGGCTGCGACGGCGGCGCACAGCGTGTCGGGCAGCTCGCGTATGGGCTCCGCCTTTGGTTCGTGCAAGGCGAGCACCCCGCGTGGCTCGGGTTCGCCGGGCAGCGGTAACAGCAAGGTCATTGCGTCATCGCGAAGATCGGGATTGGCGGGCAAGAACCGCCCTGTCGCCCAGACGCCATTGGCAATGAGTCGCTCGAGATCGCCCACACCATCGCGATCGCCGTCCAGCGCATGCAACTTGTGCTGCGCATCGGGAAGCAGCAGTCTGGCCGTCACACCGACATAGTGGCTCAACACCACGTTCAAGCAAGTCTCAACTTCCGCAACTGTCACCGCGCCGGTGAGTTCGCGGGCCAAGGCATGCAGCATCGTCGCTTCGCTGGCGCGCATTTCTGCTTCAAGCGCCTTGGCGCGCAAGGCACCAGTCAAATGACTCAAGACCAGTGACACACCCAGCATGACGCCAAACGTAATGAGCGATTCGGCCTCGTCGACGTTCAGCGAAAAGCGCGGCGGCACGAAGAAAAAATCGAAACACAACACCGACATGATGGCGGCCAGCACACCCGGTCCTCGTCCCCAGCGCACCGTCGTCACGACCACACCGATCAGAAACAGCGGCACGATGTTGACCAGACCCACATGCCCGAGCAGTGGCGTCGCGAGCAAACTGGTCAGGCCTGGCAACGCCATGGCTGCCCCGTAACCCACGCTGGCATGAGACGGGACTTTCGCGGTGGGTGGAGGCGTCATCGGTATCACATCATGAGTGTGGCTATCGCCGTATAAAAATGGTGTAAAAATGCGCGCCTGTCGCGGCTGCGCCGCCCGCAAGAGCTGCTCCCCATCCGCTCTTAATGAAATCTTTGCGGCATAGCTGCGAAGTTTATCGACATCTTTGTTTCGACGGTCCTAGAGTCTTCTCATCCGCTAACACGAAGGGTGACGGACATGGATCTCATCTATCTGCTGGGTGTCGGCGTGCTGTTTGTCGCCCTGCTCGGCCTCGTGCAGGTCTGCGCGAAGCTCGGGCAGCCCGCATGAGCTGGCTGCATCTGCTGGCAGCAGGGATCGCACTCGCGCTCCTCATCTATCTCGTTGCGGCATTGCTCCGGCCGGAGGATTTCCTATGACTTCCCATGCCTGGCTGTTACTCGGGAGTTACCTGCTTATTCTGTTGGTCACGGTGCGACCTCTCGGTCTCTACCTCGCGCGCGTGATGGCAGGCGAACCCATACTCGCGGTGCGTTTAGGCCGAGGGTTCGAGAGTCTGATCTATCGCGTATGCGGCATCCGTGCCGAGGACGACATGGGCTGGCGTCAATACACCTTGGCCGTGCTGGCGTTTAACGCGCTGGGCGTCTTCGCGGTCTATGCGCTGCAGCGTCTGCAATGGGTATTGCCCTTCAATCCGCAGTCCCTGCCGAACATCAGTCCCGATTCCGCATTCAACACCGCGCTCAGTTTCGTCACCAATACCAATTGGCAAGGCTATGTCGGCGAAGCCACCATGAGTTATCTCACGCAGATGCTCGGCCTCGCGGTGCAGAATTTCTTTTCCGCAGCGACCGGCATCGTGGTCGTAATTGCGCTCATTCGTGGCTTCGCGCGACGCAGCGTGGGGACTATCGGCAATGCCTGGGTGGATCTGACCCGCATCACCTTATACGTGTTGCTACCGTTCTGCATCGTCTATGCCTTGTTCCTGACCAGCCAAGGCGTGATTCAGAATTTCGATGACTATCGGCAAGTGACTACGCTCGATGCGACCCGTTACACCCGCCCGCTGCTCGATGCCGAGGGTCAGACCCGCAGCGACGACAGCGGCGCGTCGCGTTCGGAAGAGGCGGTGACGAACACCCAGATCCTGCCGATGGGACCAGTAGCCTCGCAGGAAGCGATCAAGATGCTCGGCACCAATGGCGGCGGCTTTCTCAATGCGAACTCCGCCCATCCGTTCGAAAATCCGACGCCGCTGACCAACTTCGTGCAGATGCTTTCGATTTTTCTGATCCCGGCGGCGCTGTGCCTCTGCTTCGGTCACATGGTCGGCGACCGGCGGCAAGGCTGGGCCGTGCTCGCGGCCATGAGCTTGATGTTCGTGGCGATGGCAGTCGCCGCGATCAGCTTTGAGCAGCACGGCAATCCATTGCTCGCCAGCCTCGGCCTAGATACGACGGCTGGTAATCTGGAAGGCAAGGAGACGCGCTTCGGCATTGCCGACTCCAGTTTGTTTGCCACCATCACTACGCTTGCGTCCTGCGGCGCGGTCAATGCCATGCACGATTCCTTCACGCCGCTCGGCGGTCTCGTGCCGCTATGGAACATGATGCTCGGCGAAGTGGTCTTCGGCGGGGTCGGCACCGGTCTCTACGGGATGTTGGTGTTCGCAGTGATGGCGGTGTTCATCGCCGGACTCATGATCGGTCGCACGCCCGAATACCTCGGCAAGAAAATCGAGGCCTATGAAATGAAGATGGTCTCGCTTGCGATCCTGGTCACACCGCTGCTGGTATTGGCGGGCACGGCGGTGGCGGTCTCGACCGCAGCTGGCGTCGCAGGTGTCGCCAATCCCGGTGCCCACGGGTTCTCGGAAATCCTCTACGCCTTCACGTCCGCCGCCAACAACAACGGCAGCGCCTTTGCGGGTCTGTCGGCGAACACGCCTTTCTACAACGTCATGCTGGGCATCGTGATGTGGCTCGGGCGCTTTGGCGTGATCGTGCCGGTGCTCGCCATGGCCGGCTCGCTCGCAGCCAAGAAACGTCTCGCCGCCAGTGCCGGCACCATGCCTACCCACGGACCGTTATTCGTGGTGCTGCTGATCGGCACCGTCGTTCTGATCGGCGCCCTGAACTACGTGCCTGCGCTGGCCCTCGGCCCGCTCATCGAGCACCTCAGCTTGTCGGTCGCACCATGATCTCGGGAGAATCACCATGACTCATCGCCAGCTCGCCCTGTTCGATGCCGCGCTGATCCGGCCGGCGATCATCGACGCCCTGCGCAAGCTCAGCCCGGCGGTGCAATGGCACAATCCGGTCATGTTCGTGGTGTACGTGGGCAGCGCACTGACGACCCTGTTATGGCTGCAGGCGCTCGGCGGTCATGGCGAAGCGCCAAGCGGCTTCATTCTCAGTGTCACACTGTGGCTGTGGTTCACGGTGCTGTTCGCTAATTTCGCCGAGGCGCTGGCCGAGGGCAGGAGCCGTGCCCAGGCCACCGCTCTGCGCGGTTTGAAGCAGGAGATGTCCGCCTGTCGTCTCGATGGGCCGAGTCTCGAGGCCAAACGCCGGATGGTGGGGGCCACCGCGCTACGCAAAGGCGACATCGTGTTCGTCGAAGCCGGCGAGCCGATTCCCGCCGACGGTGAAGTGATCGAGGGCGTGGCTTCGGTCGACGAGTCGGCCATCACCGGCGAATCGGCACCGGTGATCCGCGAAGCAGGTGGCGATTTCTCGGCGGTGACCGGCGGCACGCGCGTGCTGTCGGACTGGCTCATGATGCGCGTGACCGCCAACCCCGGCGAAACCTTTGTCGATCGCATGATCGCGATGGTGGAAAGCGCCAAGCGACAAAAGACACCGAACGAGATCGCGCTGACCATCTTGCTCGTCGCCCTGACGATAGTCTTTCTCGGCGTAACCGTGACCCTGCTGCCGTTCTCGCAATTCGGCGTCGAGGTCGCGGGCGGTGGCCAGCCGGTCAGCATCACGGTGCTGGTCGCGCTGCTGGTCTGTCTGATCCCGACCACCATTGCTGGCCTGTTGTCGGCCATCGGCGTCGCGGGCATGAGCCGCATGATGCAGGCCAATGTCATCGCGACCTCGGGCCGCGCGGTCGAAGCAGCCGGCGATGTCGATGTATTACTGCTCGATAAGACCGGCACCATCACGCTTGGCAACCGTCAGGCTGCGGCCTTCTTGCCGGCCGACGGTATCAGCGAGCAGCGCCTCGCGGACGCCGCGCAGCTGGCTTCGCTGGCCGACGAGACCCCTGAGGGGCGCAGCGTCGTGGTGTTGGCCAAACAGAAATACGGTCTGCGCGAGCGTAATCTCGAAGCACTAGGCGCGCAGTTCATCCATTTCTCCGCGCATACCCGCATGAGCGGCGTTGACGTCAACGATCGGCGTATCCGCAAGGGTTCGATAGATGCGATCCGCAAACTGGTCGATGAACTCGGTGGTCAATTTCCGGAGTCGGTCATGGCGGTTGTGGAGAGTGTCGCGCGTCGTGGCAGCACGCCGCTGGTGGTGGCGGAGAACAAGCAGGTACTCGGCGTCATTGAACTGAAAGACATCGTCAAGGGCGGCATCAAGGCGCGCTTCGCGGAACTGCGGCGCATGGGTATCCGCACCATCATGATCACGGGTGACAATCGCCTGACTGCGGCAGCCATTGCCGCCGAAGCGGGTGTTGACGATTTTCTGGCCGAGGCTACACCCGAGGCCAAGCTCGCGCTCATTCGTCAGCATCAGGCCGAGGGACGGTTGGTGGCCATGACCGGTGACGGCACCAACGATGCGCCGGCGCTGGCGCAGGCCGACGTGGCGGTGGCCATGAATACTGGCACCCAGGCGGCGAAGGAGGCGGGCAATATGGTCGATCTCGATTCCAATCCGACCAAACTCATCGAGGTGGTGGAGACCGGCAAACAGATGTTGATGACGCGCGGCGCCTTGACCACCTTCAGCGTCGCGAACGACGTCGCGAAGTATTTCGCGATCATCCCAGCGGCTTTCGTCACCACCTATCCAAAGCTCGCTGCCTTGAACGTGATGGGATTAGCGAGCCCAGCTTCGGCGATTCTCTCGGCCGTGATCTTCAACGCCCTCATCATCGTGTTTCTCATTCCTCTCGCTTTGAAAGGCGTGAAATACGAGCCGCGCGGGGCAGCGGCACTGCTGCGGCGCAACCTTGCCATCTATGGCTTGGGCGGTCTGGTCGCGCCCTTTGTCGGTATCAAGATCATCGATGTTCTGATCGCGGCCAGCGGACTGGCCTGAAGGAGTGCACGCTATGTTCGCATTGTTACGCCCGGCCCTAAGCCTGTTCTGCCTGTTGTCGATGCTGACCGGCATCGCCTATCCGCTGGCCGTGAGCGGCATCGCGCAACTGGTATTCCCGCGCCAAGCCCATGGCAGTTTGATCGTGCGCGACGGCACCGTGGTCGGCTCGGACTTGATAGGTCAGTCCTTCAGCGATCCGAAATTTTTCTGGGGACGGCCATCCGCCACGGGTGGCTGGCCGAACAATGGCATGGCCTCGGGTGGCTCCAACCTGGGTCCGTTGAATCCCGCCCTCGTCGATGCTGTAAAAGCGCGCATAGCTACGTTCAAGAGCGCCGATGTCACGCAGGATCGCCCGCCGCCGCTGGACTTGGTGACTGCGTCCGCCAGCGGGCTCGACCCTGATATCAGTCCGGCCGCCGCCCACTATCAGGCGCCGCGCGTCGCGCGCCTGCGCGGCCTGGAACTCGATGTCGTCGATCGACTGATAGTCCAGCGCACCAGCAAGCGCCAGTGGGGCTGGCTGGGTGAAGCGCGGGTCAACGTGCTTGAACTCAACCTGGCGCTCGAAGCATTGCGACACAGATGAGTACACTGGCGGCAACCGAAGGCCAGCCGCGATGTTTCATTTGTTCGACTTAAGACCCATGTGCGCTGCATCGCTGGCATGCTTGCCGCGTCCGCTTGCCACCCGCTGACGCTGTGGCCGCCCCACCGACCCGTCCTGATCCCGACGCTCTGCTGGCGGCCATCAATGCCGACGAAGCGCGCGCGGTGCGTGGTCGCTTGAAGCTCTTCTTCGGCGCGAGCCCTGGTGTCGGCAAGACCTTCGCCATGCTGAAAGCCGCGCAGATGATGCAGTCGCAGGGTGTGGATGTGGTCGTGGGTGTGGTCGAAACCCATGGTCGCAGCGAAACTGCAGCGCTGCTCGACGGGCTTGAGCTGCTGCCACTGCGTCGCGTCGAATATCGGGCTAAGTGGCGTGAAGATTTTGATCTCGACGCGGCGCTGGCCCGGCGCCCGGCGTTGCTATTGGTCGATGAGTTGGCCCATTCGAACGCGCCGGGCGCGCAGCACCCGAAACGTTGGCAGGACGTCGAGGAGATTCTGGCCGCCGGTATCGACGTCTATTCCACCGTCAACGTTCAGCATATCGAGAGCTTGAACAACGTGGTGGGCGGCATCACCGGCGCGCGCGTATGGGAAACCGTGCCGGACGGTGTGTTCGATGCGGCTAACGAAGTCGTGCTGGTCGATCTTCCCCATGAAGAACTGCTGGCACGCTTGCGCGAAGGCAAGGTCTACATTCCCGAGCAGGCCGAGCGGGCCATGCAGAATTTCTTCCGCAAGGGCAACCTGCTCGCGCTGCGCGAACTGGCCCTGCGCCGCACCGCCGACCGCGTCGACAGCGACGTGCTCGCCTACCGACGCGAACAAGCGGTCAGCTCGGTGTGGCGCACCCAGGATTCGATCTTGTTATGCGTGGGCGCGGGCGCTGGCCACGAACGGCTCATACGCAGCGCCGCACGCATGGCGGCGCAGAATCACGTGCCGTGGCACGCGGTCTATGTCGAAACCCCCAAGTTGCAGCGCCTGCCGGCGGTGCGTCGTGCGCGCATCCTGCATACCTTGAAGCTCGCTCACGAGATGGGCGCGGTCACCGCCAGTCTCGCTGGTACCAACGTGGTCGAGACGGCCTGTGCCTATGCGCGTGAACACAATCTCGGCCGCATCCTGGTCGGTCGTGAAACGCGCAGACGCTGGCCGTGGGCTCGAAGTTTCGCCGACCGCGTGGCGCTGTGCGCTCCCGATCTCGACGTGCTGTCGGTGGCGAACGAGGGCGTGACGCGCGATCGCGAGTTGGCGTCCGAGGCTGAGGCCGAGGATCCAAGCGAGGAGATGCCTGAGCGGTGGCGCGCCTATCTTGGCGCCAGCTTGTGCGTGGTGCTGACGACGGCCGCGACTGCGCCCGTTCTGCGTGCACTGGGTCTCACCAACAGCGTCATGCTGCTGTTGCTCGCGGCGGTTTTGGCGGCTTATCGATTCGGGCCGGGACCCGGCACATTCGCGGCCATCCTGTCGGTGCTCTGTTTCGATTTTTTCTATGTGCCGCCACGCTTTTCCTTCACGGTCCACGACGCGCACTATACCGTGACCTTTATCGTGATGCTGGGGGTCGCCCTGTTAGTCGGACAGATCACCGCACGATTGCGTTTCCAGGCTACCGTGGCCGGCGACCGCGAGCGGCGCATGCGTGCGCTGTTCGAAATGGCCCGCGATCTTTCCTCGGCCTTGACCCTCGAACAGACCGCCGATATCGGCAATCGCTTTGTTGCGCGCCTATTCGACGTTATTCCCGCGATGTTCATACAGAACGATGCGGATCACCTGGAGGCGGCGCCGGACACGGTGTTGCCACCGCAAGCCGATTCGAGCATCGCGCAATGGGCGCTGGACCACAATGCGAGTGCTGGCCTGACGACAGACACCTTGCCTTCGGCCTCCGCCTTGTATGTGCCTCTTAAGGCGCCGATGCGAACGCGTGGCGTGCTGGTGTTGGTGCCGCGTATGGCGCGTTGGCAATTGAATCCCGAGCAGCAGCGTTTGCTTGAAACCACGGCGGCACTGATTGCCATTGCGCTCGAACGCAACCACTTCATTAGCGTTGCACAGGAAGCGCTCGTGCATATGGAATCGGAACGATTGCGCAATTCCTTGCTCGGCGCGCTTTCCCATGATCTAAAGACGCCGCTGACGATACTCGCCGGGCTGGCCGATTCGATCAATCTAGCCGGACCGCCGCTCGCGCCCGCGCAACTGGAGATTGCGGCATCGATACGCGAAGAAGCGCTGCGGACCAGCACCATGGTTATGAATCTGCTGGAGATGGCGCGGCTCCAAGCCGGTAATGTGCGTCTGCAACGCGAATGGCAACCGCTTGAGGAAGTCATCGGTGTTGCATTGCAGGCTCGTGCCAGCCTATTGGCTAGTCACGTCGTGCGGGTGACCCTGCCCGCCGACTTGCCGCTGGTGGAATTCGATACCTTGCTCATGGAGCGAGTGTTCTGCAATCTGCTTGAGAACGCGGCGAAGTACACACCGCGCGGCAGCACCATTGAGATTGCTGCGCGCAGCCTCGGCGCATGGATAGAGATCACCGTCAGCGACAATGGCCCCGGCCTGCCGGCGGGGCACGCAGGGCAATTGTTCGAAAAATTCGCGCGCGGTCAGGGTGAGTCCTCGGTCGGAGGGGTGGGCCTGGGCTTGTCCATCGTGCGCGCGGTGGTCGAAGCCCATCGCGGCACGGTCAAGGCTGAGAATCGCGCGGAAGGCGGCGCGCGTATCACGCTGAGCTTGCCCGCTGGCGTGCCGCCTGAAGTCCCGAGCGAGGAAGCATGAGCGTGGCGACAACACCGCCGTCGGTGAACGTCGTTTTTATCCAGGACGGCGACGGCGATACCAGGCGAGCAGCACCATGGCACTGGCTTGTAGCATCGCTGCCGGTGGCACTGGCACGGCCACCGGCCCTAACGGCCCCAATGGCGTGATGCCAGTGGTGTCGCTGAACTGCAAGCTCAGAGTATCGAGGCCATTGGCGCTGCCGCCACGAATACCGCTGGCGATGATCTGTCCCCATACAAAGAAGCTGTCACCATCGTTGAGATTGAGCGAGAGCGTGCCGTCGACGATCTGAACGCCGGCGTTGGTCGGCACATTCAAAGTCAATCGGTCGAGCAATGACAGGCCCGGCGTCAATGGAATGATCTCGAACACCAGGGTCCCGAGGTCGGTGCTGAAGGCATCGAGATCGGGGCCAGCGAAGGCAATGACATTAGCTCGCAGCAGTGCATCGTTGACGTTCGACGCGGTGGCCCGTCCATGCAGCGACGCGTCCAGAGCGATGGTTGTTGGCGGGCCGTTATACAGGTATTGACGCATGGCGGTGCCCACTGCCGTAACCTGGGAACTGCGTACATTCGGCCCGCTGGCATGCGCTTGCGCGTCGGCGCCGAGGTTCGGCAAATAGCTCGTGCCATTCAGATCGGCATGCGCCGTGCCGTTGCCATCGACATTGCTCAGATTCGAATCGGCCGACAGCGCGCCCGGACCGCCCTGCGAATCATCGGCGAACACACCGCCAAAGCCACCGCAAAAGCTCGGACAGGGAGAAATCGTCGACACTGAAGTTTGTACGGTGATGGGCGCGGCCTGCACGACGGCGGCCGTTGCTGCAAACAGGACGGCGCCGATGACGGCGCTATGGCGTGGAGACACATTCATGTGATGACCCTCCTCATGGAATCCTTAGATGATCGCCGATGCCGCACTTGCCATCGGTGTCATGCGCGGCGCGCTGCCCACACGTTGTTGGTGGAACCCGCGTCTGACCATCATGCTAGAACCGGTCTCAAAATTAAGCGAGCGCAGTCAGTTTGCGCCTGGCCGGCGCGGAGGAACCGGAGCATATACGGAAATATGTGAGGATTCCGAGCACCGCCGGCGCGCAAAATGGCAAGCGCAGCACAATGAGGCCGGTTCTAGTCAGAGTAAGGCGCGCTGGACACCATGCACAGCGAGATGCCGGTCACGGTTCGACGCAGGTCGTGTATGAGGGACTGAGCGCATGGTCTGACACGGCCAGGCCCTGGCGATCCTGAAGTTGGCGCAGCTGCTGCACGACGATTCCCTAAGCCCGACAGGCTGCTCGAATGCCGCACTTGTCACGGCGCTCGAACACCATGAACAATCCTGCTCGATAGGCCAAGGTCAAGGCGAGAATCGCCCGCAAGGCGGTGTGTGTATCATGCAGAACCTGCCAGCCGGCGTGGCGCCTGAGATCCCAATGGAGGAAGCATGAGCGTTGGGGCAGCATCAGCGCCGGTCAAAGTCGTTCTGATCGAGGACGAAAAGCAGATTCGTCGCTTCGTGACCATGGCGCTCGAGGCCGAGCACTGTCAGGTCAACGAGGCGGATACCGCACGCCAAGGCCTCATCGAAGTGGGGACGCGCAGACCCGATTTGGTCATCCTTGATCTTGGTCTGCCCGATGGTGACGGCATCGAGGTCGTGAAAGACATTCGCGGGTGGTCAAACGTACCCATCCTCATTCTCTCGGCACGCCCGTTGGAACGGGATCGTGTTGTAGCACTCGATGCCGGCGCTGATGATTACCTGACCAAACCCTTTGGCGTCAGTGAACTCATGGCGCGGGTCCGCGCGCTGTTGCGACGGCCGCGTGCATCCGCCGCCGATCCTCATCAGCAGATAGCCTTCGGCACGGTGGTCGTCGACATGGAGAACAGAGTTGTCAGGCGCGACGGCGTGGCCGTCCATTTGACCCCCATTGAATACCGGCTGCTTGTTCTTCTGCTTGCGAATGTCGGACGCGTCATGACCCATCGTCATTTATTGCGCGAGGTGTGGGGGCCTTCGCATTCGTCGGACAATCATTACCTGCGCGTCTACATGACTGCGCTGCGCAGAAAGCTCGAGTTTGATCCCACCCGGCCACGCTACTTCATTACCGAGCCAGGCGTTGGCTATCGATTCTGCATCGATGACTTATGAGGAAATACGGATATAAACGGAACTTCATGGTCCGTCATCCGCATGACTGTAAAAGCCGTTTCTATGAGTGCGATCGCCATCGCTAGCGGGGTCGAGCCATCTGTCATCAGTGGTGTTGCTGAACGCTCGTCAGACGCGCTGCATCAAGGCTCGATGGCAAGCAATTCGGCCAGACTGCGATCGATGAAATGCTGGTCCTGCGGGTCGAGGCCCAGCATGCCGAAATGGCCCCAGGTAGTGGGTATTGGTTTCAAGGTGCTGCGCGGTGTCATCTCATGCTCGGCGCGACATTCGTCGAGCGTGAACATCATGTCCTGCGCAAAGGGTAGGTTGAATACCACGGCGGTAATGCGCGCAAGCGCGGCCTTCAGATCACCGCCGGTGTGCTTCGCGACGTCGGCCAGCTGCCATTTCTTCAGCAGACACAACAGCGCATTGGGATCCATGGGCGCAAACCATGCCTCCCAGAACCCTGTCATGAACTCATCGAGACTATTGAACCCGATCTGTCGCCACTGTTCGCGCGCATAGAAATCCTTGGACAGACCCGACTGCGCAAAAAAGTGACCGAGCAGTCGCAGGCCGGCCTTGACTGCATGGGGCTCGGTGTAACGTCCACTCGCCCAGGCCGGATCGGATTTGATCATCTCCATTGCATTGGCGACGAACAGATGGTTGTGCGCGGTGCCGCGTGCAGTGCCGCCTATCGGCGCGGCACGCCTTACCATTTCTGGATAGCGCACGGCCCATTCGAAAGTCTGCTGCGCGCCCATCGACCAGCCCAGCACCAGCTCCAGTCGTTCAATGCCGAATTTTTCCGTCAACAGGCGATGCTGAGTACGCACATCATCGCCGATAGTCACCAGCGGAAAGTCGGCCATCGCTAGCGGCGGTGCGCAGTTGTGCGGCGAGCTGGACAGGCCGTTGCCGAGCATGTTGGGTAGCACGACGAAATAGCGTGCCGGGTCGATGGCCAGACCTGCGCCGACATAGGCCTGCATATGCTTGCTGGTGCCCGAGAACATGTGCGGGAACAGGATGACATTGTCCTTGCGGGCATTGAGTGTGCCGAGCGTCGCATAGGCCAGTCGGCAGGCGGGAATCTTGCCGCCACTTTCGAGGGCGAAGTCGTCCAACTCAAAATACTCGAATGGGCCATGGTTCTGCGAGGAATAGAATTCATTGGCGATGGTCATGGTGGGTACTCTTGCGAAAGTTTACGAATGATGTTCCGCGCCGCGACGGCGTGCATAGTCTCGCCTCCGCACGGTCGTCCTGCTAGCAGTGCGTCAGGCGAGGAAGGCGCGCAGCGAATCGCTGATCACCTTCAGATTGAGCGCGATGATGACTGCGGTCAGCGCCCACGCTATCACGGTCAACCAGCGCGGGCTGACCAGCGCCCCCATCTTGCTTCTGTCACTGGTGAAGGTGACGAGCGGAATCACCGCGAAGGGCAGTTGCAGACTCAGGATCACCTGTGACAGCACCAGCAGTTGCGCGGTGCCTGATGCGCCGTAGTGCAAGGTCACGAGCACCGCCGGCACCACCGCGATCAATCGTGTGAGCAGGCGTCGCAGCCAGGCCGGCAGGTGAATGTCGAGAAAGCCCTCCATCACGATCTGCCCGGTCAAGGTGCCGGTAATGGTGGAATTCTGTCCCGAGGCGAGTAGCGCGATGGCGAACAGCACGCTCGCTGATGCCGCACCGAGCAGCGGCGTCAGCATACGGTGCGCGTCCTGGATCTCGGTGACCTCGGTCTGGCCGCGCGTATGAAAGGCCGCCGCCGCGACGATCAGAATAGCGGCGTTAATGAGCAGCGCGATGAAGAGCGCGAGCGTCGAATCGACGCTCGCGTAGCGCACCGCCTGGCGTCGGCCCTCGACACTCACATCGAAATCGCGGGTCTGCACCAGTGCCGAATGGAGGTAGAGATTGTGCGGCATCACGGTCGCGCCAAGGATGCCGATAGCGATATAGAGCATCTGTGGATTGTTGAACAGCGTTAGCGAAGGCACGAAGCCCGCCGCCACCGCCGACCATTCGGGGGAGGACAACAGGACCTCGTAACCCAGGCAGCCGCCGATCACCAGCATGAGCGAAACGATCAGCGCTTCCATGTAGCGGAATCCGCGCGCCTGCAGCAGCAGAATGAGCAGCACATCGGCGACCGTCAGCACCACACCGACGATGAGGGGAATGTCGAACAGCAAATTGAGCGCGATGGCGGTGCCGATAATCTCGGCGAGGTCGGTCGCGCAGACCGCGAGCTCGGCCAGCACCCACAGCATGAAAGACACCGGCGGCGAATAGTGATCGCGGCAGGCTTGCGCGAGGTCGCGTCCCGACGCGATGCCGAGTCGCGCCGATAAGGACTGCAGTACGATGGCCATGAGATTAGCGAGCATGACGATCGACAGCAGCGAATAGCCAAAGGCCGAGCCGCCAGCGATGGCGGTCGCCCAGTTGCCGGGATCCATGTAGCCCACCGCGACCAGGTAGCCTGGGCCGGCAAAGGCCAGCATGCGTCGCGCGACGCCGGCCGTGCGCGGAACAGTGATCGAGCGATACACCTCAGGCAAGGTGCTTGCCTTGCGCGGATAGCGCCAGCCGGCGTCATCGCTCATCGGTGCTTCGTGGACTGTCATCGCGAGCGCGCGTGGCCGAACTCAGCGCATGCCGTACTTTTCAGCGCCACCGCCGCGCGCGCGACCGGCGGTCGGATCCTCGTCGTCGGGAATATCGGCGATGAGGGTCTGCGCGGTGAGGATCAAGGCAGCCACCGACACCGCATTCTGTAAGGCCGTGTAGGTGACCTTGACCGGGTCCATGACACCGGCTTTCAGCATGTCGACCAATTCTACGGTGCGGGCGTTGTAGCCGGTGCTGCCTTGCGCGGCCATGACCTTGGCGATCACCGCCTCGGGATCGACACCGCTATTGCGTGCGATGACGGCGAGCGGGCGGGTCAGTGCGCGCTTGACCACTTCGGCGCCTTCGCGGTCGGCGCCACTTAAGGCAGCAATCACGCTTTCCACCGCCGGCAGCGCGCGGATCAAGGCCGTACCGCCGCCGGGCACCACGCCTTCCTGCACCGCAGCGCGGGTCGCATTCAGGGCGTCCTCGATCATCTGCGCGCGGCGCTTTTGTTCTACCGATGTCGCACCACCAGCATGGATGACCGCGATGCCGCCGGACAGCTTGGCGAGTCGCTCGCTGAACTTGTCCTGTTCGATCAGCACTTCATTGGCGGCAAGCTGACGCCGGATCTGCTGCATGCGTGCGCGGATCTGCTCGGCGTCGCCAGCACCGCCCGAGATCACCGTGGCGTTGGCCGACACCTCGATGCGTCGAGCGCGACCGAGATCGGCCACGCTGGCGTCGCGATAGTGGCCGCCGAGTTCTTTCACGAATACGCGGCCACCGGTCATGATGGCCATGTCCTCAAGCATCGCCTGGCGCCACTTGCCGTATTCCGGCGGATGCACGGCGACGATGTCGTGACCGCCATGGCCATCAAGCAGCGCGGCGACCGCCTGGCTCGAATACTCATCAGCAATCACGAGCAAGGGCTTGCGCGCTTCGGCCGCCAGCGCACGCAGCTTGGCAACATCGTCGGCGTCGCGCACAGCATGGTTGGTGAGCAACACCAGCGCGTCGTCGAGATGCGCCTCCATGCTGTCGATGTCGTTGACCATATGGTGGGAAACATAGCCGCGCTCATAAGAAGCGCCTTCCACCACTTCAAGCGTGGTGTCGACGGTGAGACCAATGTCGACCGTGACGATACCGGTAGGTCCGACGGTGGCCAGGGCATCGGCCACCATCCGCCCCGTGACCTCGTCGTTGGCGGCAATCACCGCGACCGCCGCCGCCGCGCCGTCGATCTGTGCTACCGGTGTGGCCGAGGCCTTGAGCGCATCGACCACCGCCGTCACGGCGAGATTCATGCCGTTGACCAGATCAAAGGCCGACATCTCGCTGGCCAGCGACTTGAAACCTTCCTGGATGAGCGCGTTGGCGAGCACCGTGGCGGTGGTCGTGCCATCGCCCGCGACTTCGTTGGTCTTCTTCGAGGCTTCGCGTACGACCTGCGCACCCATGTTCTCGAAGCGGTCCACGAGTTCTATTTCGGCGGCGATACTGACGCCGTCACGCGAGACGATGGGCGTGCCTATCGGCACATCGATGATGGCATTACCGCCCTTGGGGCCAAGCGTGCACTGCACGGCACGTGTCAAGGCTTCGACACCTCGGCCAAGAGCAGCACGCGCGTCGGCATCAAACAGCATCATTTTGGGCATCGTGCTTATCCTTGCTGCCGCGCTTAAGGGCGCGCGGCTACTTGAAACTGAAAATCATTCGGCAGCCTGCACACCGCAAGGCCAAGGCCGGCTTTGTGGCCGACACCCTGCGGATGATCTATCACCGGGAAACGAAATCAATGGGGACCAGCCGCGAGACAGCGGACAGTAGTCCGCTGCTCGACTGGCGACCACGCCTTACTCTTCGTACTTGCGCGCTTCTTCCATGTCGCCGAACAACACCACGGTGTTCTCGTCGATCATCACCATGCGGCCGTAATGGGTCGACATCACGACCTCGAAGTCATAGGCCGTGAACGCACGACCCAGCGACTCACCCAACTCCTCCATATCGAAGGTCATCTTGCCTTCGGTGTCGAGACGGATCATGGCCGGGTAATGCAGCACTTCGATGCCATGCTTTTCCTGCATGACTTCGGCGATGACGCGCGCATCGGCGCTGTCGTTCATGGTCACGCCACAGCGATGGGAAATGGTGTCCCGGCGATCGAGATCTCTAAAGGTCTGCGTGCTCATACCGTGACACCCTGGGGAAGATTGAGTTGTACCGCGACCAGGATGTCCTTGAAGCGATCGCGCATCTCGGTCGCAACCACCTCAAACTCCAGATCGCCATTGTTCTGCAGACTCCACACGCTCTTGAGATCGTTACCGGCCTGGTGACAGAGCGGTACATACTTGGCGAGCCAGCCCTGCATGATCTTCTTATTGACGGCGCCATGCTGCGCATCGCCAGTCAATTGACCGATCAAGGTCAGGGTATTCGCGAGATTTTGTCGATAGTCACTGGCCGCGGCCGAGACCACCGCCGGCGTGACGAAATCATTGTGCGCTGGGCCTGCGCGCATGATGAAGCCGCTGCGGAACAGTTCGCCGACCAGCGCCTCGAACACCACGTTGACTGCGAAATAGATCTCGATGTGATCGCTCGCCGCGAGGATTGCCTCGACCGCTTTGCGCGCGCCCTGCCAGGCCGGGTCGTGCAGCCACATCTGTTTACCGGCCTCGCCGTCGATCGCAATGTCGAGGCCAATGTCGCCGAGATAGAGCGTGATGTCCTGGGCAAGGCGCAACTTGTAGGAGGCATTGGTCAGGATGGTGTTGTTGATCATCTGCGTCATGCCGTCGCGCTGGGCCTTCATCAAGGCCACACCGAGACCGAATTCCGCATGCTTCAGGGCGCCGAACTGGTTTTGCAGTACACCCACCCAGCCGTGGTCGAAGCGACCCGGCGCGCCGTCACTGCGCGCATTGTCGACCACCATCTTGATGGTGTTCTCGATGTGGCTCTGGCGCTGGTAGTGAGTGCGCGACCATTCCTGATCAGGGGCGCGGAACGCGTGCCAGTCGGAGCAGCTGACGGCGGTCGCCTTCTCGCTATAGGTGGGCGTGCCGTCGGCGAAGGACATGATCCAGCCCTGCAACAGGTGGCGGGCGGGATCCGGCTGCACGTCAACCGTGACGTCCTCGTAGAGCGTGGCGCGCTTGCCTTCGGGCGCGTAGTAGCTATAGCGCCGGCTGTCGGAGCCGGCGAAAGTCGCGCTGCCCGCTGCCCCGGATTGTGCGTTCTCGATCATGTTCCCCTCACTGCGCCGTTGGTCTTGTCTGCATGTGTCGCACCGACGTCAGGTAGTCGCCGGCGTGAATTTGTCGAGATGAATATTGTCCGCGTCAACGCCTATTTTCTGCAGCACCGGCAACACCGCATCGACCATCGGTGGCGGCCCGCACACATAGGCTTCCAGCGTGCGATCGCGTGCGGCATCGGCAAAGTCACGCGCCAGCACTTCGTGAATGAAGCCGCGCGCGCCCTGCCAGTCATCGTCTGCGGCGGGTTCGGATAGGGCCGGGACGAAAGCAAAATCCTTGAGTTTGGCACCGAGCGCCGCCACCGCGTCGAGATAGAACAAATCCTTAGCCGTGCGCGCGCCGTAGTAGAGACGCACCGCGTGTTCGCCGCCGCTCGCGACCAGATCGTTCAGGATCGACCACAAGGGCGCCATGCCGGATCCGCCGCCGACCAGCAGCGTGGGTCCGTGGTGATTCTTGTTACGGAAGCTGGTGCCAAACGGCCCTTCGATCGACACCCCATCGCCGACCGTCAGCGTGTGCGCAAGCTGATCGGAAAACGCGCCGTCTGGATAGATCTTGATGATGAAGGACAGGGTCGCCGTCTCCTGCGGCGGATTGGCCATCGAATACGAGCGCTTCACGCCGCTGTCGGGCAAGGTGATTTCGGCAAACTGACCGGCATGAAAACTCATCGGCTCATTGAGCGCGACGTCGAAGCGTCGAATGTCATGGGTCAGGCTGTCGATAGCGCAGATGGTGCCGGTGAAATTCCGCGCGGGAATCCAGTTGGCGAGCATCTCCTCGTCGTAGTTCAGGAGTTCGATTTCCAGATCGCTCTGCGCGTAGAGGCGACAGAGCAGGACTTTGCCCTCGCTCTGTTCGGACTCCGACAGGGCGAAGGTGGAGAAGTCGCCGTGCTCGGCATCACCGTCCAGCAATACCGACTTGCACGAGGAACACTGTCCCTCCTTGCAGCCGTGCATGAGCGTGATGCCCTGGCGGAAAGCTGCCTGGAGAACCGTCTCGTCCTCGTTCACCAGCATATCGACGCCGATGGGTTCCAGTCGTACCGAATAGCTCATTGCACTGTGGGCCGCTGTTGCCGACTAAGTCGCCGGGCATGGTTCTGCTTACCAACTGGGCGCGGCTGGCCGCGTTATTCAACGCTGGCAGCCGCGCTGTATCACGACATCAAATGGGTTTGCAGGTGAAACCCGCGCGATAGTCGGCAATATGCTTGTCTCGATCAGCCGGTGACATCGCGCGCAGATCGAGTAGGGGACTACGCACTTCCAGGCCACGGAAGTGATCGAGCGTCCACATCTTGCTGTCGTCGAAATGCAGATGCGGTTGCTGGATGACCGTGTGGCCGTCGGGACGCACAAAGCCGAGATCTTTGACGACATCGGCTAGATCCCAACCGTGATAACACTCTTCCCACTGGCGGCGACCGCTGAAGCGGCCCATGGCTGGCGTTGCACGCCCGTTGTACTCGGCCGCGAAAGCGACCTTGTGCGTCCAGCGACAGACTTCCGAACAGTAGGTGTACAGCTCGCCTTCCACTTCGTCGACGCAGAAATCCTCGCGGATCAGCGCCGGCACATTGCAGCTCCAGCAACGGTGCGGATAGACATAGCCAGAGTCGAGATACATCAAGGGCGGCTGCTTGGGCAGGCTCGCCTTGCGGTAGTTCTCCCAGTAGGTGCCGAACTCGTTATACCAGCCTGGGTACTTCGCTTCGAACCAGTCAAAGTCCTTCTCGACCATACCGTCGATGCGCCAGAACGCGACCGGCCAGCCGAAGGAGAAGAACTGCGCAACCTTGTGCACATAGTTGCCCTTGACGATGCGGTTCCACGCCGCTTCGACATCGTCGTGATGAATCTTCACGCCGTATTTCTCGAGCGGCAGCATGTAAGTGCGGTAGTAATCGTCGAAGATCCAGCGGTGCCAGAGTTCGGCGTAGGATTCCTTGTTCTTGTCGCGATCCTGAGTGCCGTACTCGATGATGGTGCCGATAGCGGCGTCAACGATGGCGTGGTTTTGCCAGAACGCGTAGCGCAGGTCGCGCTCGATGAGTTCAAGGTTCTCCGGCTCTTTGACGATCGACATCAGGAACGAATGACCGTTGCCGATGTGACGCGATTCGTCGGACTGTACCGAGAGGAAGATGGTCGGCAGGGCATAGTCGCCATTGCGCGCCGCTTCCGAGGGCATCGCAACGAACAGCGTATTGGTGAAGGCAGTCTCGGCTACTACCTGCAGGTAAATATTGGTCGAGGTCACAGCGTCGCCGGTGATGAAACCTTCGCCGAACTGACGACCGATGGTGGTCGCGTAGCATTTACCAAAAGCCGACTCGGTGATGTCGAAACCGGCCGGATCGACGTAGTTCTCCATGTACCACTTTTTCAGGTTCATCTGGATGGTCGAATGACGGAACTCGTCGATCATCTGCATCGTGTAGCCAGTGCGCAGATCTTCGCCGGGTGCGATCTGCGACTGAATGGCCATCGAGCGGGCGGCAGAGATTTCAGGGAAAGGGATGATGGCGAGAAACAGCTTCTGCCATTCAATCCAACGCGGTTCAACATTGCGGAACATGTTGCCGCGCAGCGCCGCATCGAGTGCGCCGTAAACCCGGTTGTCCTTCTCTTCCTGCATCGGAAAATAAGAACGCAGGACCTGCTTCATCGGGTCCTTAGGTGCCTTCTCGACCTTGTAGTCGGTCGGATATTTCAGAATCTCTTCGAAATACGACGGCGCCCAGCCGAGATCGGCGATGCGCTTGGTCGCTTCACCGATGCTGATGCTTTTCTGTTTGACGATCTTCGACAGAGAGAGGTTGGCCGCCATGCTCACGTTCTCCAAAGAATTGTGAAGCGCGTTGAAATGTAAA
>JAYWAC010000176.1:0-4701 GCA_043782755.1 Pseudomonadota bacterium
CAGGTCGAACATCCGGTCACCGAGATGGTGTGCGATGTTGATCTGGTCGAAGCGCAGTTACGGGTAGCGGCAGGTGAAGGCCTGCCGTGGACGCAAAAAGAAATCCGTCAGCGCGGTCATGCCATCGAATGTCGCATCTGCTGCGAAGAGCCGGAGCATGACTTTCGTCCCGCCACCGGTGTCGCGCAGTTGCTGCGCGTGCCGGAAAGTGAAGGCGTGCGCTTCGATGGTGGTATCCGTCAGGGCCAGGCCATCACTGCGGCCTTCGACTCGATGGTCGGCAAGCTCATCTGCCATGGCGAGACCCGCGATGCGGCGGTCGATGGCATCGTGCAGGCCTTGAACGACTTCGTGCTGCTCGGCGTCAGCAACAACATCGATTACCTGGGCGCGGTGCTGCGTCATCCGGCCTTCCGCGCCGGCTTGCTGCATACCGGCTTCATTACCGAGCATGCCGCCGATCTTGCCGCTGCGCCGCTGGACGAAACCGATCGTGCGGCGCTGCTCATCGCTGCGGCCCTCGGCGTCAGCGATTTCCGACGCCTGGCCTATGACACCCCCGAACCCTACGCCTCCATCGGCAGCTGGCGGAACTGAACATGGCACTCGAATACAGCTTCAATCTCGACGGCACCGATCACGGTGTCAGCATCGCGGCACGCAACCCGGCACTGCTCCTGACGGTCGATGGCATCGCCCACACCGTGAGCGAATCCGGCGCGCTCAACGAAGAATGCGCCTTACTGACGGTCGATGGCCGCAGCTACCAGGTGTGGCGCACCTGGGAAGGCAACCGCATCCACCTGCGCATCGGCAATCGTAGTTTCTCAATAGGCTATGAAGATGCGATCACCGCCGCGCAACACCATGCCGGCGGCGACGACACCCTGCGCGCCGACATGCCGGGCGTGGTGGTGGCGGTCAACGCCAGCGTCGGCGCGCAGGTCGCGCTCGGTGACGTACTCATCGTCATCGAATCAATGAAGATGCAGATCAACATCGTCGCCCCGCGCGACGGCGCCATCGAAGCCGTGTACGTCGAAGTCAACCAGACCTTCGACAAGGGCGCTCAACTCATTTCCTTGCACGCGGAGTCCTGATGCCACGCATTCAATCCACCATTCAAACCGGTTCGGCGGAGTTCCGCCGCTACTACGCGCATAACCGCGGCCTGGCCCGCGAACTGCACGAGAAGCAGCGCGCCGCGCGCTTCGACCGGCCACAGAAAGACATCGACCGTCTCGCCAATCACGGCAAGATGATGCCGCGCGAACGCATTGATAAGCTGCTCGATCCGGGCACGCCCTTTCTCGAATTCTCGACGCTATGCGCCAACATGGCCTACGACGGCGAAGCGCCGAGCGCGAGCGTGGTGACCGGCATCGGTATGGTGCAAGGCCGTGAGGTCATCATCAATGCCAATGATTCCAGCATCAAAGGCGGCGCCTGGTATCCGTTGACGGTCAAGAAGATCGTGCGTGTGCTGGACATGGCGATCGAGAATCGTCTGCCGGTGATACACCTGTGCGATAGCGCTGGTGGCTTCCTGCCGCTGCAGTCGGAGCTGTTCCCGGACAAGTACATGGCCGGCCGCATGTTCCGTAACCAGAGCGTGCTGTCGAAGATGAACGTCAAGCAGCTGTCGCTGGTGTTCGGCCATTGCACGGCGGGTGGCGCCTATATTCCGGCGCTGTCGGATTACTCAGTGATCGTGCGCGGTACGGGCGCGGTGTTCCTCGCCGGTCCGCCGCTGGTGAAGGCCGCTACCGGCGAAATTGTCACGGCGGATGAACTCGGTGGTTGCGATCTGCACACCCAGGTCAGCGGTACCTGCGATTACCCAGCCTCGACCGAAGAAGAAGCGATCGCCATCGGCCGCGAAATCGTCGCGCAGTGGGAACACACGCCAAAGTGGAGTCTGCAGCGCGATGCCGTCGAGCCGCCCTACTACGATCCCGATGAGCTTTACGGCATCATTCCCAACGACATCAAGCGCGCGTTCGAAATGCGCGAAGTGATTGCGCGTATCGTCGATGGCAGCCGCTTTCATGAATATCAGCCGGCCTATGGCACGACCCTGGTGTGCGGCTACGCCAACATCTGGGGTTTCAAGGTCGGCATCCTTGCCAACAACGGTGTGCTGTTCAACGACAGCGCTCTGAAAGGCGCGCACTTCATCGAACTGTGCAATCAGAACAACACGCCGATTGTTTTCCTGCAGAACATCACCGGCTACATGGTCGGTCGTGAATACGAAGCACGTGGTATTTCCAAGGACGGCGCCAAGATGATCATGGCGCAAGTCGGTTCGCATGTGCCGAAGTTCACCGTCATGTGTCACGGTTCCTTCGGCGCGGGTAACTATGGCATGTGCGGCCGTGCCTATGACTCACGCATGCTGTTCTCTTGGCCCAATCACAACATCGGCATCATGGGTGGCGAACAGGCCGCCAAGACGCTGGCGGAAGTGAAGCTGCGTCAGTTGGAACGCCGTGGCGAGAAGGTCGAGCAAAGCGAACTCGACCGCGTCTATCGAGAAACCCTGGAAGCCTATCAGCACCAGATGTCGGCCTATTACGCGACCTCCGAGCTATGGGACGACGGCATCGTCGACCCGATAGATACGCGTAATGCTCTCGGCATGTCGATCAGCGCAGCGCTCAATGCCCCGCTAGGCGAGCCAGGCTATGGCATCTTCCGTTTCTGACGCCGCTTGCGTGAGGTTTTCGCGGACATAATCTTTTACAGGAGATCTTCCATTTGAGACTGTAACGCGCTTGCGATCGTCGCGGCGGGATACCTACCATACTGCATGGCCACTATTCGTCGATGGACGAGGGGGCCGCCGAGAGACGACGACGCATGAAGTGGAAGTCGCCTCACGGTAAGTAAAGCTCTGCGGTTGGCATTGCGCCCGCCGCCCGGCTCACGACCAGAAATTCAAGCACGTCCGCCCACACCCCCGCGGCCCGTCGCTGAATCAAGACAAGGAGTAACCATGAAGGGACTGAACTCAAACGCCAAGGCGCAAGCCATGATGCTGCTCAAGATGGCCAGCAACGCCGGCGCCACCGCCGATGCCCTCGCTGCCATCCACGCCTGCTCCGCGTTACGCGCCGGCGAAAACGCCGTCGATTGGAATAGCGCCGTCACCCAACTCCAAACCCTGGTCGCAAAACTGCCGACCGCGAGCTTCGCCACGGATGATCTGGGGTTGGATCTCGTGGAAGACGAGGAAGACGACGAACTGGCTGCCTGAGCGATAGCGTCGTTAGTGTGCGAATGAATTCGCACATTCACGGCGCACTCACCTGGAAAGCGCTGCCTCAGAACCCGACCTGCAAGACCTTGTCGACCGCCGCGATACCGGCCAGCTGATCCAGCGTGCCCTGCGCCAACGGCTGCGACACACCCAGCACCGCGATCGCGCGATCGCTGCCCTTGGCGACACCGACCTGCATACGCGAGATATTGATACCGGCGCGGCCGAGGATTTCGCCCAGCGAGCCGATCACACCCGGTTTGTCTGCATGACGAGTGAACAGCAGCTGCCCCTCCAGCGCGGTCTCGACTTCGTAGTCATTGACGCGCACCAGACGCGGATGACGCTCGTCGAACAGCGTGCCTTCGAGACAGATGGTCTGCTTGCCGTTTTTGGCGGTGATGCGCAGCAGCGACACATAGTCGCGGGAATCGGCCGAACTCACTTCCGTGACCGTGATGCCCTGACGGCGGGCGAGATGGATGGCGTTGATCTGATTGACCGGCACCGCATGGTGCTCGCACAGCAGCCCGACCATCGCCGCGCTCGCTATCGGATGGGCATTGAGATTGGCGGCGGCGCCGAACACGCCCACTTCCACCGCACTCAAGGGCTCCTCCGACATATTGCACAACAGGCGCCCGAGCTTGCGCGCGAGATCCATGTAAGGCGAGAGTTTGGCCAGTTTCTCTGGCGCCATGCTCGGCACGTTGACCGCATTGATGACTTCGTTGCGGATCAAGAAGGCCGCAATCTGATGGGCGATCTCGATACCGACAGCGGTCTGGGCCTCGTGGGTCGAAGCGCCGAGATGCGGCGTGAATTGGATGCCGGGCTGCTTGAACAACGGTGAATCGGCCGGCGGCGGTTCTTCTTCAAACACGTCCAGCGCAGCACCGGCCAGATGTCCGCAAGCAACCAGCTCAATCAACGCTGCTTCGTCGACCAGACCACCGCGCGCGCAGTTGATGAGACGCGCGCCCTTCTTCATCGCGGTCAGACGCTCACGGCTCAACAGACCACGGGTGTCCTTGGTGACTGGGCAATGCAGAGTGACGAAATCCGCCGTAGTGACCAGCGTATCGAGGTCAACCTTCTCCACACCGTACTCGCCAAAGGTCGCTTCGGTAACGAAGGGATCGAAACCGATGACGCGCATCTTCAAGCCTCGCGCGCGCTCGGCGAACAGACGACCGATGGTGCCGAAACCGACAATACCAATCGTCTTACCCGACACTTCGGTGCCGACCATGCTGTTACGCTCCCACTTGCCGGCGCGCACCGAGGCGTCGGCGGCGGGCAGGCTGCGGCACAGCGAAAACAAATGGGCAATGGCGAGTTCGGCGGTGGTGGTGGCATTGGCGTCGGGCGTATTCAACACCACGATGCCGCGCTCGGTGCAGGCGTCGAGATCGACGTTGTCGACACCGATGCCGGCA
>JAYWAC010000177.1:0-4679 GCA_043782755.1 Pseudomonadota bacterium
TTTCCCGAGCTTCTCGCGGACCAGCGTCGAAGAACGTATCGCGTTGCTGGAGAAAATTGGTGCCGCTTACAAAGAGCGTTATGCCGAGATGGTCGAGACCATTTCCAGCGAGATGGGCGCGCCCATCTGGCTGTGTAAGGCCGCGCAGGCAGCGATGGGCCCGGCCCATCTCAACACCGCCATCGAAGTGCTGAAGAACTACCAGTTCGAAGAGCGTCGCGGCAGCATCACCCTGCGCCGCGAGGCGGTGGGGGTATGTGGTTTCATCACGCCCTGGAACTGGCCCATCAATCAGATCGCCTGCAAGGTGCTGCCCGCGCTGGCCGCCGGTTGCACCATGGTGCTGAAGCCGTCCGAAGTCGCACCGCTCAACGCCGCGATCTTCGCCGAGGTCATGCACGCCGCTGGCGTACCTGCCGGTGTCTTCAACCTCGTCAATGGTGATGGCCCAGGCGTAGGCGCGGTGCTGTCCGCGCATCCCGATGTCGACATGATGTCCTTCACCGGTTCGACTCGCGCCGGCATCCTGGTAGCCAAGGCCGCCGCCGATACGGTCAAGCGCGTCGCCCAGGAACTGGGTGGCAAGTCGGCCAACATCATTCTCGACGACGCCGATCTTGCGACCGCGATCGGCGGCGGCGTGCAGTCGATGATGATGAACTCCGGTCAGTCCTGCAACGCGCCGAGCCGCATGCTGGTGCCGGCCAAATTGCACGAACAGGCTGTGGCGATCGCCAAGGAAGCCTGCGCCAACGTCAACGTCGGCGATCCGAAGATGGCAGATTCGACCATCGGTCCGGTGGTGAGCAAAGTGCAGTTCGACAAGATTCAGGCGCTCATCAACAAGGGTATCGCGGAAGGCGCGACCTTGGTCTGCGGTGGTCCTGGTCTGCCGGAAGGCATTACCGCCGGCTACTTCGTCAAGCCGACCATCTTCGCCAACGTCAATAACAACATGACCATCGCGCGCGAAGAAATCTTCGGGCCAGTGCTGTGCATGATGCCCTACCAGAACGACGCGGAAGCGATCGCGATCGCCAACGACACGGTCTACGGCCTGTCTGGTTATGTGTCGGGCACCGATGCCAAGCGCGTCGATGACGTCGCCCATCAGCTGCGTTGCGGTAACGTGCATGTCAACGGCGCCGGCCTCGACTTCCACGCACCTTTCGGCGGCTACAAGCAGTCGGGTAACGGTCGTGAATGGGGCGAGTTCGGTTTCGAGGAGTTCCTTGAGATCAAGGCAGTGATGAACAGCGCCGCCGCATAAAGCTCGGCTGACGCTAAAGGCGTCGTCGCACCAGCGGCGACGCCTTTTTTATTGCCTGCCCGTCACGCGCTTTGCATAAGACGCGCCGCGCGATTCCCGCCCCTCGCGATAGTGGTTATGCTCAGCGCGCAATCGCGTCACGGGCGCGATAGTCACCATCCATCTATCACTCATGACAGGGCGCGGCTCAAGCGCTGCAAATTCTGTGGAAGCGCCATGCACAGCATCGATGCCGACCAGCTCTACGCGCGTGTCACCTGGCGTCTGGTGCCGTTCCTGTTCGCCTGTTACCTCTGCGCCTATCTCGATCGCGTCAACGTCGGCTTCGCCAAGTTGCAGATGCTCGACCAGCTCGGTTTCAGCGAGACCGTCTATGGATTCGGCGCGGGCATCTTCTTCCTGGGCTATTTCCTGTTCGAGATCCCGAGCAATCTCGGCCTGCATCGCTATGGCGCACGACGGACCATCGCACGCATCATGATCGCCTGGGGTCTGATCTCGGCGGCGACGCTGTGGATCACCACGCCGACGCAGTTCTACATCCTGCGCTTTCTACTCGGTGCGGCCGAGGCCGGTTTCTTTCCCGGCATCATTCTCTATCTCACCTACTGGTTTCCTGCCGCACGTCGTGGCCGCGTGACTGCTTTGTTCGTCACGGCGGTACCCGTCGCAAGTGTGATCGGCGCACCCTTGTCGGGCTATCTGCTGGAGCATTGCCATGGCCACTACGGCTGGGCTGGCTGGCAATGGTTGTTTCTACTCGAAGCCGCGCCCTCGATACTGCTCGGCCTCGCGGCCTGGTTCTGCCTGGTCGATCGCTGTACTGAAGCGCGCTGGCTAACGCTTGAGGAACGCGCCTTCATCGAAGCCGAACTCACGCGCGACAACACCTCGATTGCGCACATGAGTGTCGCTGACGGTCTGCGCATGCCACGGGTATGGGCGATGGCGGCGGTCTACTTTGCCTTCGTGATGGGGCTTTACGGACTCAGCTTCTGGCTGCCGACCATCATCAAGGAACTCGGTTATCAGCAGCCCATGGACATCGGGCTGGTCTCGGCGATCCCTTTCGGCGTGGGCTGCGTGGCGATGCTCGCCATTGCGCGCCACGCTGATCGGCGGGGTGAGCGCCGCTGGCACATCGCGATCCCGGCCATGCTGGGCGGTGTCGGTTTGCTGGCCAGCGCCCTGCTCGTCGCCACGCCGCAGTGGGCAGTGGCAGCGCTGACCTTGGGCGCCTGTGGCGTGCTGGCCGCTATTCCCCAGACCTGGGCGCTGACTACTGCTTTCATTGGCGGCGGCGCGGCGGCCTCCGGCATCGCGCTCGTCAACTCATTCGGAAACTTGTCGGGCTTTGTCGGCCCCTATGCGATTGGCTGGCTGAAAGATACGACCGGCAGTACCACGGCGGGTGTCGGTCTGCTGGCGGCATCGATGTTCGTTGGTGCGATGCTGGTCTTGCGCATCACCGCGTGCGATGAGCGCGCTTAAACAGGCACTTTCTTCAATCAATCGTGCAAGGCCGCGCGTGCCGCGAGGCTACGCGCCAGACGCGGAGCGGTTTCCGGTCCGCCCCACAGCGCCTTGAGATAAACCGCCAGATAACTCTTGTCGACCAGCGCACCGCTGGCCGCGATCTGTGGTTCCAACAAGCGATGCAATTCCCCGAGGTTGTACCACGGCACGCCGGGATAAACGTGATGGCCGATGTGCAGATTGATGTTGTTCCAGAAGAAAGCGTGCAGCGGATTAGAAAGCACGGTGCGCGTACCGGCCAGGGGACCCGCATCCCAGGGCGTGCCGTAATGCTCGGCGATGAAACGCATGGAATTGAACAGCGAGAAAAAGAAGATCGGCCACAGCCACACGGCGAGCGCCTGTGCCAATACGCCGTGACGACCTGCGCTGTCGATCAACCACCAGTAGGCGGCTATCTTGAGCGCAGTCTCAAACAGATGTATCGCCCACTGCCGCGCATTGAAGCGCTTAAAGGGGTAAATGAAGTTGAAATGCACGAAGCTCAACACCGCACCGGCGATGGCGTAGGCATAGAACAACAGAAAATCCAGCGGCCCACGTTTGCCCATGGTGAAGGCATCGGGATCGCGCGGCGAACGATTGTAGCGATGGTGTTCGAGATGATCTTCCTTGAAGGCAACGAAGGACGCGAAGATCGGAATCATAGTAACGATGCCGAACACCCAGCCGGCAGTGCGATTGCGGAACAGTACATCGTGGGTGGCGTCGTGCATGAAGGTCACCATGCCCATCCACAGATAACCGAGAGCGACGTAGGACGACCAGCGCAGCAAGGTCGACGGCGTCACCCAGGCCAGCCAGGTCAAGGCCAGCATCAGGCCCACGAACAGCGGAATCTTGGTCAGATTGGGCAGCATGCGGAAGGCGCGCAGGCGGTTGAGATCATCCCGCGCTATGCGCGGTTTCGCCTGAGAGGACATCGGGAAACCCGTCGGATTCGAAATCGAATGGGCAGGGTAGCATGAACCTTTGTCGGAAAAACCTTAGCCCGACCAGAGCACCGAGGCCGCCCGCCTCGGCCGCGTGTTTCAATCTTCGTGCTTGGATTGATAAGCCTGAGAGGCCGGCAGCGTAGCGTTCTGCCAGCCACCACCCAGCGCACGATGAATGTCGACCAGGCGTTGCGCGACATTGATGGCCGACACTGCCTGCTGATCTTCGAGCTGCAGGAGACTGCGCTCGGCATCAAGCACGGTGAGGAAATCTTCCGCGCCTTCCTTGAAACGCAGCTCGGCGAGCTGCGCGGCATCGCGGCTGGCGGCGACCGCCGCGACCAGCTGCGCCTGACGCTCACGCTCGTTACCGTAGCCGCTGACCGCGCTATCCACTTCTTCGAGAGCATGGGTCACGGTTGCCTGGTAGCGCGCGACACCCGCAGCGGCGGTACTGTCGGCCTGGGCAATGCGCGCATAGATCGCATCGCGATCAAAAATATTCCAGCGCAGCGCCGGCCCGAAGGTGAAAAACGGCGCGCCCGCTGCCGCCAGATTGCCTAGCGGCGAAGCCGACACCCCCGCACCACCGATCAGCGACACGGTCGGAAACAGATCGGCCGTCGCCACGCCGATACGCGCCGAAGCGGCGGCCAGGGCGCGTTCAGCGGCCTGAATGTCGGGGCGGCGACGCAGCAGATCGGCGGGCTGCCCGATAGCTACCAGTGCCGGTAAGGTCGGCAAGGGACGACTCGCCGTCAGTTGCGCATCGAGCGCACCAGGCGCTTGCGAAATCAAAGTCGTCAGACGATTCAGCGCGGCGCGCGCCACCGCACGCTGCACGGGAATCGTGGACTGACTGGTCAACAACTGGGTGCGCGCGCGCGCCACGTCGAGTTCGGTCGCGGCGCCTTCTTTATTCAAGGTCAGCACCAGAT
>JAYWAC010000178.1:0-31986 GCA_043782755.1 Pseudomonadota bacterium
ACCCACAGTGGAGAGGGAGAAGAGGAAAAGACTAGGCGATTGCTCAGCGCAACGCATGTCTCACCCCGACCTTCTCTAACAAGGCCACCGTCTCACACAAGGGCAAACCCACCACCGCGCCGTAACTGCCGTCGATGCGTTTGATCAGCGCACCACCGAGGCCCTGAATACCATAGGCGCCGGCCTTGTCGGCCGGTTCGCCGCTGCACCAGTAGGCGCTGATAGTTGCCTTATCGAGTACACGGAATTCGACACGGGTCTTCACGACGTCGGTGTGATGACGTCCGTCGACGCCCACCACCACCGCAGTCAACACCTCATGCCAGCGCCCTGACAGGCGCAGCAACATCGTCGTCGCGTCAGCCTCATCACGCGGCTTACCAAAGATCTCGCCATCGACACTGACCGTAGTGTCGGCCGCTAGCACCACCGCGCCGGCGCCTAATTGCGCACTGCCGGCACTCGCCTTGTCCTCGGCCACCCGTCGCACATAGTCCAGCGGCGCTTCACCCACCTGCTGACTTTCATCGACCTCGACATCGACTAATAGGAAATCGACGCCCAACAAACGCAGTAATTCGGCGCGACGCGGTGAACGCGAAGCAAGATGCAGCATCGGTGCTTTGTCATTCATGGGCGATGGTAGGGATGGCCGGCGAGGATGCTCGTCGCGCGATAGAGTTGTTCGGCGACCACCACCTGCACCAGCAGATGGGGCAGGGTGAGACGCGACAAGGACCAGCGCTCGGCAGCTTGTGCGAGTAGCGCGGCATCGAAACCATCGGCACCGCCGATGGCGAAGGTCAGATGGTCATGGCGTTCGCGCCAACCACCAAAGCGCTGCGCGAGTTCAAGGCTGGTGAATTCATCGCCGCGCTCGTCGAGCGCGACCAGATGGGTACCGGCCTTGAGTGCTTTCATGATGCGCCCGCCCTCGTCACGCCGGCGCACCGCGCTGTCGGCGCCATCGGCACCGGGATTCAGATAACGAAAGCGCAGTTCATCGGTGCGCGCCAGACGCTTGGCGTAGTCAGCACAAGTCTCGACGACCCAGGCCGGCGGACGGCGGCACACGCACAGTACCTCCACGACCATGGTGAGCGAGCTTTATGCTCAGCCGGCTTCGATCTCGAGCGGCGCGCGTTGCTCCCAGAGCTTCTCGAGCTGATAGAAAGCGCGCGTCTCGGCTTGCATGACATGCACCACCACGCCGCCGAGATCGATCAGGATCCATTCGCTTTCCCGGGCGCCTTCCATGCCAATCACAGGCACGGCCTGCTCGCGCGCGGTGTCCATCACGCGATTGGCCAGCGCCCGCACCTGTCGCGAGGAACGACCAGAGGCGATGATCATGTAATCGGTGATGACGGTCAGCTTGCGCACGTCGAGCACGCGGATGTCGACCGCCTTGCCGTCGTCCAGCGCCGCATCCACGCGCTTGGCGAGATCCGCCAGCGCCTTGTCTTCTTTTTTGCTCATGGGCGATACAAAGCGTGCTCGATGATGAGGTCGTCGACAGATTCCGGCACCAGGTGCCGAATCACGCGGCCAGCGGCGCGACGCGCACGCAACTCGCTGGAGGCGATCGGAAGCAGGGGGATATCGAGAAAAAACACCCGGCCGGCACGCATGTCATGGAGTTCATCGACTCGCGCAGACTGCGCATTCGCGACCAGTTCGTCAAGCGCGGGATCATGACGCGTCTCGACAGCGGGTCGCGCGGCGACCACGATATGGGCCAGCGACAACAATTCGTCAGCGCGCCGCCAGCGCGGCAGACCGTAATAAGCGTCGCGGCCAATCAACAGACACAGCGAACGCTGCGGCCAGCGCGCGCGCATCACAAGCAAGGTGTCGATGGTATAGCTCACGCCGCCGCGATCGATTTCACAAGTGTCGACCTTAAGCGGCAGACGCGCGGCGGCCTGCAACATCGCGACACGCAGTGCCGCGCATGCCACCGGGCCAGCGCGATGATAAGGCTCGCTCAAGGGGATCAGCCGCACGTGATCGAGCGACAAGGCTTCGCAGGCCTCGATCGCAACGCGCAGATGACCGTTATGCACCGGGTCGAAAGTACCACCCATGAGACCAATAGGACGGCCGGCGGCGCGCACGGCATCCGTCGCGCTCATGGCGCGCCCCGCACGCAACAAGCCTTAGACACGGATATGGCCGTCTCCCAGCACGATCCACTTCTGTGAAGTGAGGCCTTCGAGGCCGACTGGCCCACGCGCATGAAATTTGTCGGTGCTAATGCCGATCTCGGCGCCGAGACCGTATTCGAAACCGTCGGCCAAACGCGTCGAGGCATTGACCATCACCGAGCTTGAGTCGACCTCGGCGAGAAAGCGTCGCGCGTTGACGAAATTCTCAGTGACGATGGCATCGGTGTGTTGCGAGCCGTAACGCGTGATGTGGTCGAGCGCCGTATCGAAATCATCGACGACGCGCACCGCCAGTATCGGCGCGAGATATTCGGCATACCAATCGTTCTCGCTGGCCGCCACCACCTTACCGTGTAGCGCGCGCGTGCGTTCGCAGCCGCGCAGCTCGACGCCGGCCTTATGCAAGGCGTCGAGGATCTCGGGATACAAACGCGCGGCCGCCGCCGGCGTGGCGAGCAGGGTCTCCATGGTGTTGCAGGTGCCGTAACGCTCGGTCTTGGCATTGACGACAATGGCGAGCGCCTTGGCGCCATCGGCACTGTCGTCGAGAAACACATGACACACGCCATCCAGATGTTTGATCACCGGCATGCGCGCCTCGCGACTCACGCGCTCGATGAGGCTCTTGCCGCCGCGCGGCACGATGACGTCGACGTATTTGTCTTGCGCGAGCAGCGCACCGACCGCCGCGCGATCGGTGGTAGCGATGACCTGCACCGCCGTAGCGGGCAGCCCGGCTTGTTCGAGGCCCGCATGCACGCAAAGGGCAATCAACTGGTTCGAACGCAAGGCCTCGGAGCCGCCGCGCAATATCGCTGCGTTGCCGGACTTCAGACACAGCGCCGCCGCATCGGCCGTCACATTGGGGCGCGCTTCGTAGATGATGCCGACCACGCCCAGCGGTACGCGCATGCGCCCGACCTGAATACCCGTCGGACGAAAATCGAGATCGGTGATACTGCCGATAGGATCAGCGAGCGTCGCAACCTCGGCGACACCGGCGGCCATCGCCTCGACACGCGCGGGATTTAAAGCCAAACGCTCGACCAGCGCCGCATCGAAGCCGGCGGCCGCTTCAACATCGGCGCGATTGGCGGCGAGGATGTCGGCCCTGCGTTCGCGCAGTCGCGCGGCGATCGCGACCAACGCGGCATTCTTCTGCGCGCTGGTGGCACGCGCCATGGCGTGGCTCGCGACCCGCGCGGCGCGCGCGACGCCTTCGACATAGGCGGCAACGTCGTCGCTCTGGGTCTCGCGTTGTTTGATTACTTCAGCCATGGTGTTTCCTAGAGTCGGCGCAGGAGGCCATCACAGCCGCGCGCGCCACCCATCTTCATCGTCAGGATCTCGATCTCGTCCCAGGGTTCGCCGCTCTGAGCGCCCTTGACCACAGTGTCGATGAAATTAGCGTACGCCAAGAGCTGCATGAGGTCATCCGTGCGCAAGCGCGCCAGCGCGCGTTTGACCGCACCCCGACGATTGCTCCACACCCGGTACTGCTCGAGCGCGGCGTCTAGCGGTGTGCCACGCGCAACGAGAGAGGAGATGCCGGCGAGCTGGCGCAGCTCACGACCGAGCGCCCAGTTCAGCAGCAAAGGCTCGGTACCTTCCTCGCGCAGACCACGAATGATGCGCAAGGCGCGCGGCAGATCGCCCGTCACCACCGCGTCGGCGAGCTGGAAGACGTCATAGCGCGCACTGTCGCGCACCGCCTCAAGCACATCGTCTTCACCGATGGTGTCGGCATCGACCAATAGACAAAGCTTTTCCACTTCCTGGGCAGCGGCCAGCATATTGCCCTCGACGCGGTCGGCGATCAGTGCGGCGGCGGCAGGCGCGAGGCGCTTGCCGAAGCGTGCGGCACGACGGCCCAGCCACTCGGGCAAGGCGCTACCACGCAGGTCGCGCGTCGCGACACACACCGCATGGCCTTCCAGCGCGGCAAACCATTTGGCTTTTTTCATGGCGGCGTCCGCTTTGCCAGCGCTCACCACCACGATGTCATCGATCTCCTCGCGACTCGCGAGCTGTTCGAGGATGTCGGCGCCGGCCTTGTCGGGCTTACGTTCGCCGAGACGGATCTCGAACAGGCGACGCGAGGCGAACAAAGACAGCGCATTGCCCTCGTCAGCCAGCGCCTGCCAGTCGATACCGGTCTCGGCATCGAACACCCGCCGTTCCTCAACGCCGGTCTCAAACGCGCGCTTGCGCACGGCGTCGGCGCATTCCAGCAATTGCAGCGGTTCGTCGCCGTGAAAAAAGTAGATCGGCGCCAAGGGCTGCGCGCGCAGCCGCTCATGGAGACGGTCGACGGTCAGCTGCACTTATCTATCAGCCCTTGCTATCGGCTTTCGGCGCCGGCTTAGACGCAGGCGGCACTTCGAGCGATTCGAGACGGAAGATCAGCGAAGTGGCGGCGGTCTCGGCGAGATCCTGCTGCACGGTGTTGTCCTGTTCGACGGTACCAAGCAACGAGCCTTCGTCGAACACATAGTCGAGCTGGAAGGTCAGTGGTTCGCGCGGCACCAGCAACTTGCCATCGCTGGCACGCACGGTGAAATGGGCGAGCAGACCGAGTTCGATTTCGCGCACCTTGCCGGTGCCGGGGTCGACCGACAGGATACGACGCTCGAAACGCTCGTCTTCGATTTCGATAACGAGATCCGCATCGCTGCGCCTGCGCACGACTTTCAGACCACGGTTATAGAGCTCGTGGCGCACAGCGATCGTGACCTGCTCGGCCTCATCGCCCTTCAGATACACCTTGCTGAAATTATGTGTCGAGCCCGGATCAGAACCGCGCAGATACCAGCCACTGCAAGCACAAAGCGCTACCGCGAGCGCCACCGCGAGCACAGCAAGGCGGACACGTCGCAACATAGCGCGCTACTCCGCCACCACCACGTTCACCAGCTTGCCTGGCACGACGATAATCTTACGTATCTCCTTAGCGGCGACGAAACGCTGCACGTTGCCGTCCGCCAGCGCGATGACCTCGCAGGCCGCCGGGTCGGCATGGATGGGCACGCTCACCACGGCGCGCTTGCGACCGTTGACCTGTACCACCATCTCCACTTCGTCGCGCGTCAGCGCGGCGGCGTCGGCCTTGGGCCAGGCGGCAGCGCTTAATTCATCGGTATGACCCAGCGCCTGCCACAGCACGGCCGTGATATGGGGCACGATGGGCGCGAGCAAAAGCACCACGGACTCCAAGCCCTCTTGGCGGACGACATAGGCAGCGGCCGTGTCGACCGTCATGCGCGATAGGTGATTGAGCAATTCCATCACGGCGGCAATCGCGGTGTTGAATTTGTAGCGGCGGCTGACGTCGTCGCTGACCTTGACGATGGTCTCGTGGATATGACGGCGCACAGCTTTCAATGCGTCGCTCTGGCTGCCGGCATCGACCGGCGCGTCCTGGGCGACGTGTTCCGTGACCTGACGCCACAAGGACTTCAGGAAACGGAATTGCCCTTCGACCGCCGAGTCCGACCATTCCAGGGATTGATCGGGCGGCGCCGCGAACATGGTATAGAGCCGCACGGTGTCAGCGCCATAGCGGTCGATCAAGGCCTGCGGGTCGATGCCATTGTTCTTCGATTTCGACATCTTCTCGACCGGCCCGATAGTGACCGGTTGGCCATCGGATTTAGCGCGCGCGGTAAGCGCACGGCCCTTGGCGTCAAGCTCGACTTCCACCTGTTCCGGATTGAAGTACTGCTTGCGACCGTTCTCGCCGTCGCGGAAATAGGTTTCCTTGCACACCATGCCCTGCGTCAAGAGACGCTTGAAGGGCTCGGCGGATTTCACCAGGCCGGCGTCACGCATGGCCTTGTGGAAGAAGCGTGCGTACAACAGATGCAGCACGGCGTGCTCGATGCCACCGATGTAGATGTCTACCGGCATCCAATAATCAGCGCGCTCATCGACCATGCCGGTCGTGCTGTCGGCACAGGCGAACCGCGTGAAATACCAGGACGACTCAAAAAAGGTGTCAAAGGTGTCGGTCTCACGCCGCGCCGGCCGGCCGTCGGGCAAGGTCGTCTGCATGAACTCCGGCATGGAACGCAGTGGTGAGGTCACGCCCGTCCAGTTGATCTCCTCCGGCAGCACCACTGGCAGGCGCTCGGCGGATTCCGGCACAACCTTGTCGTTCTCGTCGTATAGCACCGGTATCGGGCAGCCCCAGTAGCGCTGACGCGAAACCAGCCAGTCGCGCAGGCGGTACTGGGTGCGACGTTCGGCGCGACCTTGCGCTTCGAGATAGTTGGCGATGGCGTCGAAAGCCTGCTGGAAATCGAGGCCGTCGTACTCGCCGCTGTTCACCAGCAGGCCGTGTTCGGTATAGGCCTCTTGCTCGATATCGATGACGCTGCCGTCGACGGGACGCACTACCTGACGGATGGGCAAATCGTTGCGCTTGGCGAATTCGTAATCGCGCTGATCATGGGCCGGCACCGACATCACGGCGCCCGTGCCGTAGCCCATCAACACGAAGTTGGCGACCCACACCGGCAGGGCATCGCCAGTCAACGGATGATCGACCGTGATGCCTAGTGACAGACCGCGCTTTTCCATGGTCTCCATGGTTGCTTCGGAGGTCGACTGGTGTTTACAGGATTGGAGCAGCTCGGCGACCTGCGGGTCGCGGCTGGCGGCGGCCACCGCCAGCGGATGCTCGGGAGCGACGGCCATATAGGTCGCGCCCTGCAGGGTATCGGGGCGGGTGGTGAAGACTTCCAGATCGCCACTGCCATCGCTGAGCGCGAAGCGGATCTGAAGGCCCTGGGAGCGACCAATCCAGTTGCGCTGCATGGTCTTGACCGCTTCCGGCCATTCGTCCATGCGGTCCAGTTCTTCCAGCAGCTCATCGGCATAGGCCGTGATGCGCAGGAACCATTGCGGGATCTCGCGGCGCTCTACGGGCGCGCCAGAGCGCCAGCCGCAGCCATCGATGACCTGTTCGTTGGCGAGCACGGTCTGGTCTACCGGGTCCCAGTTCACCACCGCCGTGGCGCGATAGACCAGGCCTTTCTCGTAAAGCTGGGTGAAGAACCATTGCTCCCAACGGTAGTAGTCGGGGTTGCAGGTCGCGAGCTCACGGCTCCAGTCGTAGGCAAAGCCTAAGCGCTGCAACTGGCCGCGCATGTAGTCGATATTGGAGCGCGTCCAGCGTGCCGGCGGCACGTTGTTCTCGATCGCCGCGTTCTCGGCCGGCAAGCCGAAAGCGTCCCAGCCCATCGGCTGCAACACGTTCTTGCCCTGCATGCGCTGATAGCGGGCAATCACATCGCCGATGGTGTAGTTGCGCACGTGACCCATGTGCAGGCGCCCGCTGGGGTAGGGGAACATGCACAGGCAATAAAATTTTTCCTTGGACTTGTCTTCGACGGCCTTGAACGTCTGGTGGTCGTGCCAGTGGCGCTGCACGAGCGGCTCGATGCGTGCCGGCTCGTAACGCTCGGTCAGGAGTTCGCGCTTCGTTTCTTCGCGCACGCTTGCTTAGCCCTTTTACTTAAAAATCTGAGTGGCCCGCGACAATCGCCGCACCGCCCGAAGCCGGGTTGAAGCTTGGATTTGCTCGGCCGGTGAGCATACAGGAGGGCCATTTTTGGCGCAAAAAAAAGCCGGTTCGAAAGTCGAACCGGCGAGGCCTCGGCGAACCGAGGAGGGTTGCGGTTGAGCGTTATTTGGCAGAAGCGGCGGTTACGCGGTCGCGATTCTTGTCGAGGGTCGCCGCGCCGATACCTTTGATCTGCAGCAGGTCGTCGACGGTCTTGAACGGGCCATGGGCCTCGCGGTAATCGACGATGGCCTTGGCCTTGGACGGCCCGATGCCGACCATGCCGGCGGCCAGTGCTTCGGCCGAAGCAGCATTGAGATTGACGGGTTCGGCTGCGCCGACGGCGCAGGACATGAGCAGCAGGAAAATCACGAGCAGACGTCTGAGTGTGGACATATCCATGTCTCCTTTAAGTAATCCCTTGGGCTTGGGCCTTGGAGTGCTTCCTTATCGAGGCGCCCCGGCGCAGGCTGAGAATAGACGGGACGGATCCCGATAGGCGATCGCCTATCGCACTCTGAACCTTGCTAAGGACCGGGAGTTTTTCCTGAGCTTGCCAAAGACCCGGCCGCAGGCCACCCGCCCGACTAGGCTAGACTCGCAATGATTTCATCGAGCCGTCACAAAACCCACGTACAAGTGTCACGCATGCAAAGGGCTCGCACGCACGGCAAACTTCATGGCAGCTAACATACTCATCGTCGAAGACGAACCGGCCATTCGCCAGATGCTGGGCTTCACCCTGGCCGGCGACGGCTACAATTTCCTTGAGGCCGGCGATGTCGAGGAAGCCCAGAACGCCATGAGCACCATGATTCCCGACCTCATCCTGCTCGACTGGATGCTGCCCGGCATCAGCGGCGTCGATTTCGCCCGACGCTTAAAGCGCGACCCCAAGACCAGCACCATCCCGATCATCATGTTGACCGCACGTGGTACTGAGAACGACAAGGTCAAGGGGCTCGACACCGGCGCCGACGATTTCATCACCAAACCGTTCTCGACCCGTGAGCTGCTGGCACGCGTGCGTGCGGTCATGCGTCGTACCCAACAGATTGGTGACCAGGACGTCATCGAGATGGGCGCCATCAAGCTCGACTCTCAGACTCATCGTGTGCTGGCCAACGGCCGGCCGGTGGATCTGTCGCCCACGGAATTCCGTCTGCTCCAGTTCTTCATCACCCATCCGGAGCGGGTTTACTCGCGAAATCAGTTGCTTGATAGCGTGTGGGGCAACCACGCCTATATCGAGGAGCGGACCGTCGACGTACATATTCGACGCCTGCGTAAACTGCTTGAGCCCTATGACTGCGAGGCCTACATCCAGACCGTGCGCAGTGTCGGCTACCGCTTCTCGATACTGCTGGACTGAGCAGACGCACAAAGCCCGCTAGCGACGACTTCATCCGGGCACGCGAAAGTACGATAATCGCCCTACCACCCGATCCGCAGGCCCTCCCCTATGCAGCAACGCGATGCCTGGCGCCTTGCCGCAATCTTCACCGCCGCCTTGCTGCTTGGCACGCTGAGCGGCCACACCAAGTGGTGTCTGCTGATAGCGGCGCTCGCTTACATCGCATGGATGCACACCAAGCTCGAGTTGCTGCTGTCCTGGATGCGCGATCACAAAACCCATCAGCCCCCGGAAGCACCCGGCGCCTTTGAAGAACTGTCCCTCGAAATCGACTATTTGCGCGAGCGTCACAAGAAGCGCAAGAAGAAGCTCGCCAGCTATCTGAAGCAATTCCAGCAGGCGACCCGCGCCCTGCCCGACGCCACCGTGGTGCTCGATGCGCAGAACGAAGTGCGCTGGGCCAACGCCGCAGCACGCCGCGACCTCGGCATCCGTTGGCCGGAAGACATCGGTCAGCGTGTCACCAATCTCGTGCGTCTGCCGGCGCTGCGCGCCTTTATCGAGGGCGCGCGCGAAAACGAGGCGATCGAGATCCCGAGTCCGACCGAATCCAAGCGTTATCTCTCGGTGCTGCTCGCGCCCTACGGCCGCGACCAGCAATTGCTAGTCGCGCGCGACATCACCCAGCTGCACCGCGCCAATGAGATCCGTCGCGATTTCGTCGCCAACGTCTCCCATGAACTGCGTACGCCGATCACGGTGTTTCGTGGCTATCTCGAAACCCTGGAAGCACAGGCCGATCTTGCGCCGCCCTCGTGGCGTCCGGCGCTGACGCAGATGACGGCCCATTCCGATCGCATGCGCCAGCTGGTCGAGGAACTCTTGTTATTGTCGAATCTTGAACGCGAGGATCGCGTGCCGCAGCCGGAGATCGTCAACGTCTCAGAGATCGTCGCCGATGCCCACGCCCGTGCGCGCGAACTGAGTCAACAGCGCGAACATCTGTTTTCTCTGGAAATCGATCCTCATCTGCGCCTGCGCGGTGCCAAGACCGAGCTCTACAGCGCGTTCTCCAATCTCATCTTCAATGCCGTGCACTACACGCCGGAGCGCGGCGTGATCCGTATTCGCTGGTATCGCGATGACGCTGGCGCGCATTTCGAAGTCGAGGACAACGGCATCGGTATCGGGCCCGAGCATATCGAACGCTTGACCGAGCGTTTCTATCGGGTCGAACAATCGCGGGTACGTAGCGCCGGTGGCACCGGACTCGGGCTCGCCATCGTCAAACACGTACTGGTGCGCCACAACGCGACGCTGCACATTGAGAGCACACCAGGCAAAGGCAGTCGTTTCCGCTGCGACTTTCCCTTGAGTGAAGTGATGGATGCGCGGGCTGAGATGCCGGCGCTGGCGGCACGCGACGCCGGCTGAAGTCGGTGTCGACGCAAAGCGTCGGGACTACTCGCCGCCGTCGCGCCGCAATTCCTGCTCGACCTGTTCGAGCGCAACGTGACGCACGTTCTTACCTTCGACCAGATAGATGACGTTCTCGCAGATGTTGCGCGCATGGTCGCCGATGCGCTCGAAGGCGCGCACCGAGAGCACCGCGTCCAGCACGCGCGTGATCGAACGCGGATCTTCCATCATGTAGGTAATTAGGTAGCGCATGATGGCGTCGGTCTCGGCGTCGATCTCGCGATCTTCCTGCGCGATCTTGAAAGCCGATTCGGAATCCATGCGCGCAAAGGCGTCGAGCGAGGCGCGCACCATGCGGCGCACGTGGTGGCCCATCGACAACATGCCGAGATAGTAGGAGCTGATGCCGCCGCTACCGCGCAGATTGAGCACCAGGCGTGCGATCTTCTCAGCCTCGTCACCGATGCGTTCCAGATCCGTAATGGTCCTGCTGACCGACAACACCAGGCGCAGATCGGTGGCAGCCGGCTGGCGACGCAACAGGATCTCGGTGCAGTCGTCGTCGATTTCGATTTCCAGCGCGTTGACCTTGAAGTCGTTGACCGCGACGTATTCGGCCTCGTCGAAGTCGCCACGCGCGAAACACTCCAACACTTTGTGGATGTGCTCCTCGACCAGGCCACCCATGGCCAGCACCTTGGAGCGAATGTCTTCCAGCTCTTTGTCGAACTGGTGGGAAATATGATGGGTCAGACGCGACATGGTCATGGCGGGCGGTCTCCCGAGGTGGCGATGGCCACCCTGGCTGCGGCGATTGTCGATAAGCTCATGACCATTAGCGGCTTAAGCCTTGTTCAGCCATAACGGCCGGTGATGTAGTCTTCGGTCTGTTTGCGACGCGGTGTAGTAAAGACCGTCTTGGTCTTGCCGAATTCGATCAGGTCGCCCATGTACATGAAGGCCGTGAAGTCCGACACACGGGCCGCCTGCTGCATGTTGTGGGTGACGATGACGATGGTGTAATCACGCTTGAGCTCATAGATCAGCTCCTCGATCTTGAGCGTCGAAATGGGATCGAGCGCCGAAGCCGGTTCGTCGAGCAACAGGACTTCTGGCTCGATGGCGATGGCGCGGGCGATGACCAGACGCTGCTGCTGACCACCCGACAGACCGAGCGCGCTGTCGTGCACGCGATCCTTCACTTCGTCCCACAGGGCGGCAGCGCGCAGCGCGCCTTCGACCGCTTTGTCCAGCACCCGACGACTCTTCACGCCCTGGATACGCAGCCCATAGGCCACGTTCTCATAGATCGACTTCGGAAACGGATTGGGCTTCTGGAACACCATGCCGACACGGCGACGCAGGGTCGCAACGTTGACCTCGGGCGCGAAAATATTCTGGCCATCAAGCAGCACTTCACCCTCGACCCGCACGCCGTCGATCAAGTCGTTCATACGATTGAAGCAGCGCAGCAGGGTGGACTTGCCGCAACCACTGGGGCCGATGAAGGCCGTCACATAGCGCTCGGGGATGGCGAGATTGATGTCGTGCAGGGCCTGCTTCTGACCATAGTAGAGGTTCAGACCCTTAACCTGCAGGCAGTCATGCGGCTCCGCCGGCCGCTCGGGAGCGACATCGTCCCGGCCCAGCGCGCTCTTGATGTCCACGCCATGGCTGGGTGCGCCCGCATCTTTGCTCGGCTGTCCCTGCATGGTTTCGGTTTCACGATCAGGTTTCGGCGGCATTGTACTTTTCTCGAAGCCGGTTGCGAATGGTGATGGCGGCCAGGTTGAGGGTAACGATGATCAGCACCAGCAACAGCGAGGTCGCGTAGACCAGCGGGCGCGCGGCCTCGACGTTGGGGCTCTGGAAACCGACATCGAAGATATGAAAACCGAGATGCATGAACTTGCGATCGAGATGCAGGAAGGGCAGGTTGCCGTCCAGCGGCAGCGTTGGCGCGAGCTTCACCACACCCACCATCATGAGCGGCGCGACTTCGCCAGCGGCGCGCGCCACCGCGAGGATAAGGCCGGTCATCATGGCTGGCGTGGCCATCGGCATGACCGTGCGCCAGAGCGTCTCGGCCTTGGTCGCGCCGAGCGCGAGTGAGCCTTCACGGATGCTGCGCGGAATCCGTGCCAGGCCTTCTTCGGTCGACACGATCACCACCGGCACGGTCAGCAGGGCCAAGGTCAGTGAGGACCACAACAAACCCGGCGTACCAAAGGTTGGCGCCGGCAAGGCCTCGGGGAAGAAGATCTGGTCGATGGAGCCACCGACGAAATAAACAAAGAAGCCCAGACCGAATACGCCGTACACCACCGACGGCACACCCGCTAGGTTGTTGACCGCGATGCGGATGATGCGGGTGGTGAGGCCTTGATGGGCATATTCGCGCAGGTAGACCGCCGCGATCACGCCAAACGGCGTGACGAACACCGACATCAGCAACACCATCATGACCGTGCCGAAGATGGCGGGGAACACACCGCCCTCGGTATTGGCCTCACGCGGCTCGCTGGCGACAAACTCGCCGAGCTTGGAAAAGTAATGCTTGAGCTTGGCGGTGACGGACATGGCGTTCGGGCGATAGGCCCGCACGATGTCGTAAAAGCGCACCTCGCTCGCCACGCCGTTGACGGTCTCGAGCAGCAAGCTGTCGCGCGCGGCGTCGGCGTTGAGCTTAGCGAGTTGTTCGGCGAGTGTACCGTAACGGACTTTCAAGGCGTCGCGCTCGGTGGCGATGTCGTGCAAGGGTGCGCCGCTGGTCACGCCGTTCAATTCCAGCTTGCGCGTCTTCAAACGCAGGCGTTCCAATGCGTAATTGATGGCGCCCATCTGCTCGCGTTCGATATGCGCGATGTCACGGCGCAACTGTTCGCCACGCGCGATGCGCGCGCGAATCTCAGGCCACCGCGAGCCTTTGAGCGAGAGTGGCTGGCCACTCTCGCGAATACCTTTTACGAAACCGTAGAAATTGCCCCACTCCTGGCGTTCGATAACCACTGCCTTGCGCGGGTAGTTGATGGTGTCGAAATCGGTGTCGTTGAACCACTGGAAGTCGTAACCGCTCAAGTTGCGGTTGCCGACCTTGAGCAACAGACGATGCACCGTCTCCTGACCCTTGGGCACCGCCACACCATTGTCGATGAGGCGCGCGGCGGACACCGTCTCTTCGTCGACGATTTCACCCAGCGCATAGCTGGCCTCGCTACCGGTCAGGTGCACACGCGCGACATTGGATGGCCAGAAATGGCCCATGCCACGCACCGTGATCAAAAACAACAGACCAAACACCATCACCAACGAAAAGCTCACGGCGCCGGCCGTCAACCACACGCCGGGTGAACCGGAATGCCACCACTGGCGCAGCGGCGCGACGGGTGTTTGCAAGGTCGTGTTGTTCACAGGCTGGAGTACTTCTTGCGCAGCCGCTGACGCACCAGCTCGGCCATGGTGTTGACGATGAAGGTCACCATGAACAGCACCATCGCGGCCAGGAACAGCACGCGGTAGTGAGAGCTGCCGACTTCCGATTCGGGCATTTCGACCGCGATATTGGCCGACAGCGCGCGCAAGCCCTGGAACAAACTCAAGTCCATGATCGGTGTGTTACCCGTCGCCATCAGCACGATCATGGTCTCGCCCACGGCGCGGCCCATGCCGATCATGATGCCGGAGAAAATGCCCGGGCTGGCGGTCAGCAGCACGACCTTGATGGCGGTCTGCCAGGGCGTCGCGCCCAGGGCCAGCGAACCCATGGTCAGGTGGCGTGGCACGCTGAACACCGCGTCCTCGCTGATCGAGAAAATGGTCGGGATGACCGCGAAGCCGATAGCGATCGCCACCACCAGTGAATTGCGTTGGTCATAGCCAATGCCGTAGTTGACGTTCAACCAATGGGTCACGCTGCCATCGAAGAACATCGCTTCGAGCGCGCGACCGAGCATGAAGTTGGCCCAGATGGCGATGATCACTACCGGCACCAGGGCCAGTGCTTCCCAACCGTCGGGAATGAGTGACTTCACACCTTGTGGCATGCGGCTCAATAGAAACGAGCACAACAGGGTCGAGGCCGGCACCACCGGGATGCACAACAACACGCCCAGCAGTTCGCGCTCGACCAGCGGCGCCAGCCACAGGCCGGCAAGAAAACCCAGGATCACGGTCGGCAGCGCGGCCATCAATTCGATCGACGGTTTGACGATGCGACGCATCGGCGCGTTCATGAAATAGGCGGTGTAGATCGCGCCCAGCACCGCCAGCGGCACGGCGAAGATCATCGAATAAATGGCGGCCTTGAGCGTACCGAAAGTCAGCGGCATGAGGCTGAACTTGGGTTCGAAGTCGCTGCTCGCCGAGGACGACTGCCAGATGTATTCAGGGTGCGCACGGTTCTCGTACCAGGTCGGACTCCACAGCGCCTTGAACGAGATCTCCGGGTGCGGGTTGTCGATTGCATAGACCTGCACGCGCCCGGCCTTGGAGGCCAGCACCGCAGCATTGGCGCGCGGCGCCATGCTGGCGGCGACCACCTCGTCGAGACCACTCGCGACAGTGGTCAGATGGCGCTCGGCGGTGGCGTGATACAGGCCGACGTTGCCCTTGGCATCGACGGCGAGAAAACCCTTGCGGAAATACTCCGGCGCAATGCCGGTCACACTCGCCGGCAGCGGCTCGAATTTGCGTACGCGCTTCAACTGCGAGTTGTTGTGCTGATCGCGCACCGGAAACCACTGGCTGAGATTACCCAGATCATCGCCTATCACCAGCGAAATGCCGCCCGATAGAAAGCTCAATGCGGTGATGCGGTGAGCCTCGCCGATGACACTGGTGCGGTCGATCAGTTGCGGCTTGGACTTGTTGCGCACATCGAAATAGTTCAACACACCGTCGCTGCTGGCGAGATACAACTCGCGCTGCTGACTATCGAGGGCGAGGTGGGAAATCTTGCTGCCGTCGACGTCGATTTCACTGCGGGTGATTTCAACCGTGGTGGATTCGTCCAACATCGCGGTCTGTTTGGTGGCGTGGACCAGCACCACCTTGCCCTGCGCGCTGACCACCGCGATGGTCGCCTCTTCATCCGAAACCTGGCCGGTGATCAAACGCACCGCGTCGCCGGTGGCGGTGGCGCGCTGCGCCTCGGCGCCATAGGGATAGGAGAGTTTGGGCGTGACGACACGGGTCTGGCCATCGAAGCGCACATCGAAGCTAACTTGGGCAAACACCACCTTGCCGTCGGCCGTGCCGGCCAGCACTACGTGGCTGACGGGGTCGCCGGCGGCCACGGCGGTGACCTTGCCCGCCGCCACCGGCACCAGCTCGCCGCTCGTGATAGCGCTGCCATCAGCGGCCTTGAAGAACTGGTAATGACCGTCAGCCGCGACCGTGAAACCCGTCTCGGCGTATTCATCGAGTCCCAACAGGGCGGCGGGTGCAGGGCTCTGTTCGAAGCCTGCCGTCGGCTTGACCGTGGCAGCGCTGAAGAGCGGCAGGATGACGTAGAGCAGGTAGAAAAAAATCAGCAGGATGGCGACGATGACCGAGATGCCGCCGATGGCCATCACCGCCGAGAACAAGCGGTCTTTCAGCAGCCGCCAGCCTTCACGGGACGACAAGTCAGCCCGGTGGGCGGGGATCACGGCCGCCTCGCGAAGGCGGGCGCAAGCGCGAGCCGGCAGTCACGGCGCTGCTCAGACGAGACGCCTGACCATCGAATCTCGGAATGCTGTGACATAGAAAAGCCGCTTGCTCGCGGGTTGGACCCGGCGGGACCGATTGTTGGCGTGCTTTATTACATTATCGTGACAAGCGTGACAACGCCCGCCTTGCTTGTCAGCCGCGATCATTTTTCGGCGGCGATGTAGCAGATCCAACCCGCGTCGGGCTCGGCCACCTCGACCGGCGTGAAGTCGCCGCTGCCGGTCTCTTCCTTCTCGTCCCAACCTTGCCAGTAGACCGTGGTGCCAGTGAAACCGGCCTCGACCAGCAGCTCGCGAATTTCCGGCAAGGTCCACAGCCGCCACTCGTAGCTGAAGGCCTGCTTCATGCGCGAGCCATCCGGGAAGCTGAAATGGATATGACAGACGAAATGGCCGTTGATCGGGTTGTAGCTGGCGTGTTCCCAGGTGTAGGTGAAGCGCTTGTGCTCGGTGTGTTCCTTCAAGACCTGGAAGGACTCGTAGCCACCGAAGCAGTCGAGGAAAAACACACCGTCATCGGCCAAATTGGCGCGCGCGCGCTTGAAATAATCGCGTAGCTGCACCCGTTCGCGGAACAACCAGTAGCTGAAGTTCATGGCCAGCAGGATCTGGACCTGTTCGCCAGCGGTCTTCAACACGTCGCCTTCGATGAGGTTCAAACGGCGGCGCTGCGACAAGCTCAGGCCGGCGACATGATGCGCCTTGCCCCAGCCCAGCACCTCGGCGTCGAGATCGATACCGATGGCACGGTTGCCCGGCCGGCGACGTACCCATTCGCAGGAAGTATTGGCGGTCCCGCAGAAATCCTCGCGCAAGGTCGTGGCGCGATGACCACGCAGGCGCTTGAACTCGCCATCGACGAAATCGATCTCATGTTCCACGCATTGCACGGCCTCTTCATAGAGCGCATGGCGGTCGGCTCGCTCGGCCATCGTCGGTTTACGCGACCGCGCGGTGCGGCGGGCAGTTTTCGCTTGTGCTTTGGCCATGATGCAGATGTCGCCTTGGCGTGCTTGCAGTGCTGTGGACGGGCGGGCGATGATAATGACTCGACCGTTAAATTGCACCCGGCCGGCCCAGGCTCCACCTTGAAGCGCGCTCGATCCCAAATATCCATGGACGCGAAAGCGCTGCAAATCGGCGACCCCGAACTCTATATCAATCGTGAGTTGAGCCTGCTGGAGTTCAACCGGCGTGTGCTCGAACAAGCCAAGGACGACGGCAATCCACTGCTGGAACGTCTGAAGTTCCTGTGCATCGCGAGCAGCAACCTCGATGAGTTCTTTGAGATTCGGGTCGCCGGTCTCAAGGAGCAGGCCGCCTTCGCCGCTGGCCAGAGCGGGCCCGATCAGATGTCAGCGCACGAGCAGTTGCGCGCGATTAGCAGCGGTGCCCATGCGCTGGTCGCCGAGCAATACCGGGTCTTGAACGAGGTGATGCTGCCGGCGCTAGCCGACGAGCACATCCACTTCTTGAAGCGCGGCGAATGGAACAATCGTCAGGCGGCCTGGGTGCGGCGCTACTACAACCGCGAACTGCTGCCGATGTTGAGTCCCATCGGGCTCGATCCCTCCCATCCCTTCCCGCGCATTCTGAATAAGAGTCTGAACTTCCTGATCTCACTCGAAGGCACCGATGCCTTTGGCCGCAACAGCGTGATCGCGATCGTGCAGGCGCCGCGCTCGCTGCCGCGCATCATCAATATTCCCGAGGAATTCGCCAACGGTCCCCACGAGTTCGTGTTCTTGTCCTCGATCATCCACGCCCACGTCGACGACATCTTCCCGGGCATGGAAGTGAAAGGCTGCTACCAGTTCCGCGTCACGCGCAACAGCGATTTATTCGTCGACGACGAAGAAGTGGACGATTTGCTGCAAGCCCTCGAAGGCGAACTGCATCAGCGCCGCTTCGGCGACGCGGTGCGCCTGGAAGTGGCCGCCGAATGCCCGGCGCAGATGACGTCCTTGCTGCGTCAGGAATTCGACCTGCAAGACCCGGACATCTACAGCTGCAATGGCCCGGTCAACCTGACCCGGCTCATGGCCGTGTTCGACATGATCGAGCGGCCCGATCTCAAGTTCCCGTCTTTCATTCCTGGCCGTCCATCGCGCCTGCCCCAGGGCAGCGACGTGTTCGACGTCATCCGTCGCGGTGACGTGTTACTACACCATCCCTTCCAGTCGTTCGCGCCCATCACCGATTTTCTCTACCAGGCGGCGCGCGATCCGGCGGTGTTGGTCATCCGCCAGACGCTGTATCGCACCGGGCCCGATTCGCCGGTGGTCGAGGCTTTGCTCGAAGCGGCGCGCAAGGGCAAAGAAGTGACTGTCGTCATCGAGCTCAAGGCGCGCTTTGATGAAGAGGCCAACATCGAACTCGCGACCCGCTTGCAGGAAGCGGGTGCCCATGTGGTCTATGGCATCGTCGGCCACAAGACCCATGCCAAGATGATTCTGGTGGTGCGGCGCGAAGGCAAGCTGCTGCGTCGCTATGTGCACCTTGGTACCGGCAATTACCATCCGCGCACCGCGCGGCTCTACACCGACTACGGCTTGTTCACTTGCGACAACACCTTCGGTGTCGACGTACAGAAGATCTTCCATATGCTGACCGCGCCCGGGCGCGCCGGCAAATTGAAGAAACTGCTGCAGTCACCGTTCACCATGCACAGCACCATTCTGGAGTTGATCCAGCGCGAGACGCGTCGCGCGCGCTCAGGGCTACCGGCACGCATCATCGCCAAGATGAACGCGTTGTCGGAGGTGCAGACCATCAATGCCCTCTATGAGGCGTCGCAGGCCGGCGTCAAGATCGATCTAATCATTCGCGGCGTGTGCGCCTTGCGCCCGGGGCTGCCAGGAATTTCAGAGAATATCCGCGTGCGCTCCATCGTCGGGCGCTTCCTTGAACATGCCCGTGTGTTCTATTTCCATAACGACGGCGAGGACGAGATCTATCTCTCCAGCGCCGACTGGATGGGACGCAATTTCTTCAACCGTATCGAGACCTGCTTCCTGATCGAAGACAAACGCCTGCACCAACGCATCATGAAGGAATGCATCAACAACTACCTGGCTGACAACACCCGCGCCTGGCTATCGCGCAGCGATGGCACTTATGCGCGGGTGAAACCTGGCACGGCGCGACCGCGCGATGCACAGCAGATCTTGCTGGATGATTTGGCGGGGAGTTGAGCGGCATCCCGACTCTTTCCATTGTGGGTCAGACTTCAGTCTGACATTCAAAAAAAGCCGCCTGCGCTTCGCTCTCTTGAAGCAATGTCAGACTGAAGTCTGACCCACAAAGAGTTAATTAGAGAATTTGAGATAGAGGGAGCGCACAAGCCTGCGCCTCTATTTGAACTTCAACTTGATATTCGCCGCCTTCAGATAAACCGCTTCCTGTTCGAGATCCGCACGCGTCAGCGCATGGGCATCCAGCCAGTCGGGCGCGAAGCTCAACTTGAGCGTGCCGTTCTCGACACTCGCAGCGACGCTGGACAGCGCTTCCTCGCTGCGCCGCCGATGCAATACACAGGCGATGCGCAACACCAAGCACATGCGTAGCACGCGTTGCAGTTGCGAGGTTGGCAGCTTTTGCCATTCCGCGAGCGGCACCTTGCGGCGATGACCGCGCACCAGCGCGGCGAGGCGTTGCTGTTCACCGGTCGCGAAGCCCGGCATGTCGAGATAGGTCAACAGATAGCCACCGTGTTTGTGATATTGGCTGTGCGAGACCGACAGACCGATCTCGTGCAGAGCCGCAGCCCAACGCAGTAGGCGCTCGTTTTCCTCACCCGCGAGGCCCCAGGACGTCGCCACCTGACGCAGCAATTCGATGGCGGTGGTCTCGACCCGCGCGGCCTGTGCGCGGTCGATGTGATAGCGCGACACCAAATCACCGACCGCGCGTTCGCGCACGTCTTCCTGTTGAATACGACCGAGCAGATCGTAGAGCAGACCTTCGCGGATCGCGCTGTCGGACACGCGCATGCGCGAGATACCCAGCGCGTCGAAGATCGCGCACAGAATCGCGACGCCGCCCGCAAACACCGTGCGGCGTTCTTCCGGCAGCCCGGGCAGATTGAGTTTGTCGACATGACCCGCCGCCAACACCATCTGCTTCAAGCGTTCGAGTTCGACACTGGTGATGCCGTCCTGGCCACCGCCGTGTTGCCGCAATACATCGCCCACCGACATGATGGTGCCGGACGCGCCGATCACCGACTGCCAGCCGATGCGGCGGTAACTGGTTTCTATCGGTTCCAGCTCCTGGCGTGCGGCGAGTTCGGCGGCCTTGAAGCGCGACGCTGTGATGTGGCCGTCGGCGAAATGACGCACGCTGTGGCTGACGCAGCCCATGTGCAGGCTTTCCATGTACAGGGGGTCGAAGCGCCGACCGAGAATGAATTCCGAGCTACCACCGCCGATGTCCACCACCAAGCGCACATCGGCGGCGTCATCCAGACCATGGGACACGCCGAGATAAATGAGGCGCGCCTCTTCATGACCGCTGATGACGTCGATGCGATGACCGAGCAGCGCTTCGGCACGGGCTAAGAAGCCGGCCGTGTTGCGCGCCTTGCGCAAAGTGTTGGTGCCAACCACGCGCACCGCCTCGCTTGGCAGACCGCGCACCCGTTCGCCGAACTGCGCAAGACACTCCTCGGCGCGCTCGATGGCGGCGGCGTCGAGCTGGTTGTCGGCGTTCAAACCCGCACCGAGGCGCACCGAGCGGCGCATGCGATCGACCACGCGGAAATGATCCCCGGCGGTGTGAGCCACGATCATATGAAAGCTGTTGGAACCAAGATCGATCGCCGCGATGGTCGCTGGACTGGCGTTACTCATGGATCGATCATCGAGTGTGTGGCGGGTTGGCGGGCGCGATTATACTGCCTGGATCCAAGCTGTATACGCGGAGCAAAAAGACATGAACGATGAGCAGATCAAACGCGCGACGCCCACTGAGGCGTGGCAGATCCTGAACAGCGATGCGCAAGCCGTGTTGCTCGACGTGCGCAGCAAGGTCGAGTTCGACTACGTCGGGCATCCGGCGGGCGCACTTAATGTCATGTGGAAGGATTATCCGGAGTGGAAAGAGAATTCCAACTTCGTCGCTGAAGTGAAGGCCGCGCTCGGCGCTCGTGGCGGCGACAACGCCAAGCGACCGATACTCGCCATCTGCCGCAGCGGCGCACGCTCACTGGCGGCGGCCAAGGCGCTGGCGGCGGCCGGTTACACCAATCTGACCAATGTTGAAGAAGGCTTCGAGGGCGATAAAGACGCCCATGGCCACCGCTGCACGGTCAGCGGTTGGCGTTACCACCAATTGCCCTGGGAGCAGACCTGAGTCTATCGACCCGACACGGGGCCGTCAGCGCACGGCCCCGCACTGCCAGCACTGGCGAAATTGCGCTTCGAGATCCTCGCCGCAGCCCGGACAGTGCCAGGCCTCACCTTCTGCGCCATCACGGGGCAGTGTCTCGGCGATCAAGCGCAGCGCGCGGGGCGCGTCGTCCTCATCCAACACCCAGACCTGCGGCCAGCATTCGTTCACCGGCAGCTCGCCAAGCGCACCGGTCAGATACTGATTGCGCAACAGACAGCGGATGCCGGCGGCTTCCAGCACCGAGCGAATCAGCCCGGCTGAGATCGGATCGCTGCTGGTGAAGACACGTTGCACAGGCGATTCTTTGCCTTGTAGGGGGAATTGATCAGTATAATGCCGCGTTTTTGCTCTGGCGGAACTCCCGACCCGCCACTCACGGCCCCCCGCCCAGGAAAGCGCATGTCATCGCAGAATCTTCGCAATATCGCCATCGTCGCGCACGTCGACCACGGCAAGACCACCCTCGTTGACGAGCTGCTCAAGCAGTCCGGCACGCTCGACGCCCGCCGCCCGGACGCCGAGCGCGTGATGGACAGCAACGCCATCGAACGCGAACGCGGCATCACCATTCTCGCCAAGAACACTTCGCTCGTCTGGGGCGAGCATCGCATCAACGTCGTCGACACCCCCGGCCACGCCGACTTCGGTGGTGAGGTCGAGCGCATCCTGTCGATGGTCGACGCCGTGCTGCTGCTGGTCGATGCGGTCGACGGCCCGATGCCGCAAACACGCTTCGTAACGCAGAAGGCTTTTGCGCAGGGTTTGAACGCGATGGTCGCCATCAATAAATGCGATCGCGAAGGTGCACGTCCGCACTGGGTGCTGGACCAGACCTTTGAATTATTCGACCGTCTCGGCGCGACCGACGCGCAGCTTGATTTCCCGGTGGTGTATTGCTCGGCCACGCAAGGCTGGGCGCGCCGCGAGCCCCATGGCCCCGAGCAGGACATGAAGGTCCTGTACGAAACCATCATCCAGCACGTCTCGCCACCGCGTATCGATGGCGCCGATGGTCCGCTGCAGATGCAGATCTCTTCCCTCGATTATTCCAGCTATGTCGGCGCCATCGGTATCGGTCGCATCAATCGCGGTGTGCTGATGCCATCGCAAAACGTCACCGTCATCGACCGCGATGGCAAGAGCCGCCGTGGCCGCGTGATGGAAGTGCTGGGTTTTCAGGGCCTGAAGCGTGAACAGCGCGACCGCGCCGAAGCCGGCGACATCGTGTGCGTGACCGGCATCGAAGACCTGCGGATCTCCGACACGCTGTGCGATCCGGCTCAGCCCGAAGCCCTGCCGTCGCTGTTGGTCGATGAGCCGACCGTCAGCATGACGTTTGAAGTCTCCGACTCGCCCTTCGCCGGTCGCGAAGGCAAATTCGTCACCAGCCGTCAGATCATCGAGCGCCTAGAGCGCGAACTCATTCATAACGTCGCGCTGCGCGTCGAAGACACCGGCGACCCGAAGTGCATGCTGGTCTCGGGTCGCGGTGAATTGCATCTGTCGATCCTGATCGAAAATATGCGCCGCGAAGGTTTCGCCTTCTGCGTCGGCCGCCCACAGGTCATCGTCAAGACCATAGCCGGTCAGCCTCACGAGCCTTTTGAGCAATTGATCATCGACGTGCCGTCAGAATATCAGGGCACGGTGATGGAGCGCTTGGGTTCGCGCCGCGGCAATCTCACCAACATGCTGCCCGATCCGAACGGCCGCGTGCGTCTCGATTACATCATTCCGGCCCGTGGCCTCATCGGTTTCCGCACCGAGTTCCTGACTGCCACTTCCGGTACTGGCATCATGACCCACAGCTTCGAGGACTTTCGTCCGGTCGCCGGTGGCGCCATCGCGCCGCGCAAGAACGGCGTGTTGATCTCTAACGGTGACGGCAAGGCGGTCGGCTTTTCGCTGTTCAACCTGCAGGAACGCGGGCGCATGATGGTCAAGCCGGGCGACGACATCTTCGAAGGCATGGTGGTCGGCATCCATTCGCGCGACAACGACCTGGTGGTCAACGCCATGAAGGCCAAGCAGCTCACCAACGTGCGCGCTTCTGGTAACGACGAGAACATCTTGCTGACGCCGCCGGTGCGCTTCGATCTCGAACAGGCGCTGGAATTCATTGAAGACGATGAAATGGTCGAAGTCACGCCGATTGCGATCCGCGTTCGCAAGCGCGAGCTGAAGGAAGTCGACCGCAAACGCAGCTCGCGCAAGGCTGAGAGCCAGAATCCCGAGAACGCCGCTTGATAGCACTCATTCAGCGCGTGACGCGCGCTGAAGTTGTGGCGGCCGGTGAAACCATCGGCCACATCGGCTGCGGCCTGCTGGCTTTCATCGGCGTCTAACGCGGCGACGGTGAGAAGCAGGCCGCCCACCTGCTCGTTTACCGCGTATTCGCATCTGATGCGCCACCCGGCGCGTTAAACCTTCGCTGCTCGCCTGCCGATACGCGTCCATGGGGTGCATTCGTACCCCGTGGACTTCTATCGCCGAGGAGAGCACAGCATGACCGACACGGATAAGAAATATCGCCTACTCACCCGCAGCGACATGGACGGCCTGGTGTGCGCCGTCTTGCTGAAGGAACTCGGCATGCTGGGCGAAATCGTCTTCCACCATCCCAAGGATGTACAAGACGGCAAGGTCGAGGTCGGTCCCAGGGACATCCTCACCAACCTGCCCTATGTGGCGGGCTGTGCATTGTGCTTTGACCACCACGCCAGCGAGGCGCTGCGCAATGACGGCCGGCCGACGCCGAACTATGTGCTGCAGCCCCACGCCAAGTCCGCCGCGCGGGTGGTGTATGACTACTACGGCGGCAAGGCGCGCTTCCCGCGCGTCAGCGACGCCATGATGACGGCGGTCGACAAGGCCGACTCGGCGGGCTTCTCGCGCGACGACGTGTTGCGTCCAAAAGGCTGGGAGCTGTTGTCGTTTCTCATGGACGCGCGCACCGGTCTCGGCCGTTTTCGCGATTTCCGCGTCTCCAACTATCAATTGATGATGATGTTGATCGACTGCTGTCGCGATCTGGCGATCGAGGACATTCTCGCGCTGCCCGACGTGCACGAGCGGGTCGAGCTCTACTTCGAACAACAGCAGGCTTTCGACCTCCAGCTCGCGCGGGTGGCCGAAGTGCACGACAACCTGGTGGTCTTGGATCTGCGCGGCGAAGAGATCATCCACGCCGGCAACCGTTTCATGATCTATGCGCAGTTCCCGCAATGCGATCTCTCAATGCACGTGATGTGGGGTCGCGAGCGCACAAACACCGTCTACACCGTCGGCAAGTCGATCTTTGGACCGCGCAGCGCGGTGGAAGTCGGCGAATTAATGCTGCGCTACGGCGGCGGTGGCCATTCGGGGGCGGGCACCTGTCAGGGCCCGAACGATACCGCCGAAGTCTTGAAGCAGACACTGGTACAGCGTTTACTCGGCCTGTCGCGCGCGCGCGCCGCTGCGGCCTGAGGCGCACTTGAGCCAGGGTTCGCGCTGTCGTTGGCGGCGCGGATACCCTCCCAAGCCGGTAATTGCACTGCGTCCCCTTGAGTGGCAGCATCGACTCAAACTCAAGGGGAGACATCATGGCACGCACACGTTTCGGCGCATTTCTCGCGCCCCATCATCCGATCGGCGAAAACCCGACCCTGCAATTTCAGCGCGATATCAATCTGGCCGAGCAGCTCGACAAGCTCGGTTATGACGAATTCTGGTGCGGTGAACACCATTCCACCGGCTGGGAAGTGATCGCCTCGCCCGAGTTGTTCCTGGCCGCCGTCGGTCAGCGCACGCACACCATCAAGCTCGGCACCGGTGTGGTCTCGCTGCCTTATCACCATCCCTTCAATGTCGCACAGCGCATCGTGCAGCTCGATCATCAAACCAATGGTCGTGTGATTCTCGGCACCGGCCCGGGCGCCTTGCCGTCGGATGCTTACATGCTCGGCATCGACCCGCTTACCCAGCGCGATCGCCAGGATGAAGCGATGGGCGTGATCAAGCGCCTGCTGGCCGGCGACGACCGTTTCTCCTATGAATGCGACTGGTTCACTCTCAAGGATGCGCGCCTGCAACTGCTGCCGGTGCAGGACGAGATCCCGATGGCGACCGCTTCGATGATCAGCCCCTCGGGTATGACCTTGGCCGGCAAGTACGGTTGCGGTGTGCTGTCCTTAGGCTCGATGTCGACTACCGGCCTCGCCGCGCTGCCGACTCAGTGGAGCTTCGCCGAGGAATCGGCCAAGAAGCACGGCAACACGGTCGATCGCCGCAACTGGCGCGTGGTGATGTCTTGGCACATCGCCGAGACCCGCGAACAGGCGCGCGAGGAAGCCAAGCACGGGCTCATGCGCTGGCACAATGAATACATCGTCGACACGCTGATGCGGCCCGGCGAGAAGAAGTACAACACGCCCGACGAAGCGGTCGATCATGTCGAGTCCATGGGCCTCGCCGGTGCCTCGCTGATCGGCACGCCGGATGATCTGGTGGCCTCCATCCGTCACATGCAGAAAATCACCGGCGGCTTCGGCACCGTGCTCGGCTTCCTGCACGACTGGGCCAACCCCATCAACACCGCCAAGAGTTGGGATCTGGTGGCGCGCTATGTGATCCCGGAAGTGAACGGCATGCTCGATGCCTATCGCGCGTCGCAGCAACATGTGATCAACAACCGTGAGATCTTCGAGCGCGCGGGTGAAGCCATCATGCAGAAGATCATGCAGAACGATCGGGCGGTGGCGGCACTCAACGAGCCGCAAGGCACAGCGGCGATGTCCTCGCCTAACGCGCCGGACTTGAGCAAATACCAGAACAAGTCGGCGGGCTGACGTTAGCACCAGACACTGGCGTTCTCCCACCACGGGAGCGCCAGTGTCATGCCACCATGGAATTGCTCATCGACCGCGTTTTTTCTCCGATTGGCACCGTCGTGGTGGTGTCCGACGGTGAATGCCTGCGCGCCCTCGACTTCGAGGACTACGAACATCGCATGCAGAATCTGCTCGCGCGTTACTACGGTGAAGTGAGCTTGCGCGCATCCCGCAATCCCGGTGGCGCGAGTCAGGCGGTGGAAGCCTATTTCGGCGGCAAGCTCACGGCGCTGGACGATTTCCCCGTCGCCAGCCAAGGCTCGGCCTTTCAGCAGCTCGTATGGCGCAGCTTGCGCGACATCCCCTGTGGCGCGACCTTAAGTTACGGCGAACTCGCCAAGCGCATCGGCAATCCCGCCGCGTCACGCGCAGTCGGACTCGCCAATGGTTCCAATCCGATTGCGATCGCCGTGCCCTGTCACCGTGTGATCGGCGCCAATGGCGATCTGACCGGTTACGGTGGCGGCATGGAGCGTAAGCGCTGGCTGCTCATGCACGAGGGCGCATTGCTGCTGTGAACGACAGGCAGTGCAGCTCGCGCTGCACTGCCCGCTTGCGACTTAGGTCGTCGCGCGCCTAGCGTGGTAGACCTGTTCGTCCGGCCGCACCAAGCGCGATGCAAACTCGTCGATGGTATGCGGCCATTGCGTGACGATACGCCCGGAAGTCGCACTGTAGTAGTTGCCGCAATTGGCGGCCCACACATCGACCGCCTTGATCTCCTGCTGCATCGAATCGTTGTACTGCTTTTCCACTTCCGGCTTGAGATCGATGAAGGCCAGCTGCTCGCGCTCGAGACGCTTGATCTGCTTCATGATGTAGTCACACTGGATTTCCAGCATCGAGATGATGGACCCGTTGTTAGTGTTCGGCCCGTAGAGCATGAAGAGATTGGGGAAGCCACTGGTGGTGATGCCGAGATAGGCCTGCGCGCCATCGCTCCACGCGTCATCCAGACGCACACCCTCGCGGCCCGTCACCGCAATCGCGGACAAATACTTGGTGACCTTGAAGCCGGTCGCGAGAATGACGGTATCGACTTCACGCTCGACGCCGTCGGCCGTCACCACGCCTTTCTTCGACAGACGCTCAATCTTGTCAGTCACCAGCTCGACCTGGGGCAGGTTGAACACCGGGTAGTAGAGATTGGAGAACAGCGGGCGTTTGCAGCCAAAGGGATGGCTGGGTGTCAGCTTCTTACGCAATTCTAGATCCTTCACCACCGCGATGTTGTCGAGCGCGAGCTGGGTGTATTCCTGCTGCTTGACCGGATCGCTGAACAGGATGAACTCGTTCAGATCCTTGTAGATCTGGGCGCGCAATTCGTGAATGGCATTGGGATCGTTCTTGAGATTGGCGAGCTGCTCAGCCGCGTAGGGCACGTCGTCCTTGGGCGCGACCCAGTTGGCGGTGCGCTGGAAGATATGCAGCTTGCCGGTCTTGTGCGCGATCTCGGGAATGAACTGCACGGCGCTCGCGGCGCTGCCGACCACCGCCACGCGCTTACCGGTGAGATCGTGGGCGTGATTCCAGCGCGCGGAATGGAACAGCGTGCCGCCGAATTCGTCGAGACCTGAGACGCTCGGCCATTCGAGCTCATTGAACATGCCCATGCCGGACACCAACACCGGCGCGCGGAATACCTGGCCGTCGGCGGTTTCGACTTCCCAGCGCGCGTCCTTGTCCGCCCAACGCGCCGAGCGCGCTTCGTGCTTGAAACGGATGTAGGGCTTGATGCCGTATTTATTCGCCACGAACTCGAGATATTCCAGGATCTCGGCCTGGCCGGCGAAGGGCCGCGACCAGTCGCGCTTCAACTCAAAGGAATAGGAGTAGAGGTGGGACTTGACGTCGCACTCGGCGCCCGGATAACGGTTATGCCACCAGGTACCACCCACGCCTGCGGCCTTTTCCAGTACCACGAAATCCTTGATGCCGGCTTCCAGCAGCTTGATGGCGGTGCATATGCCGCCCGGGCCGGCGCCGATGATGATGATGCGGTGATCGTGTTGCTGCGCGGTAGCCATCGTGAAATCGTCTCCCCTTAAAAGGCACTTGGATGGGCCAATGGTAGCAAGCGCGGCGGGTGGCTTTAATTCCCCGATTGGCAGCGGAGGATCGGAAACGGGGCGCGCAGGCCCCCGTTTGAATGTCGCCGTGGATGCGCGCCGCTCAGTCGGTGGCGAACTCTGCGTGCAGGGCTGCGACGTCCTCGACACTGCCGAGGAGCACCGGCACCCGCTCATGCAGCGACGCGGGTTCAACATCAAGAATAGGCGAGGCAGCCGATGCTGCCGGCCTGTTCCAGGATCATCGCCATCGGGTTGGCTTCATACATGAGACGCAGCTTGCCCTTTCCGTGCGCCAGGGCCATGACCTATCTCAACGCTGAAGGTCGAGCACGGCCTCGGCCAACCATTCACGATCGGCACGCCCGTCGGCGCTTAGCGTCGCGGCCGGCGGCGTGACGGCGAAGCGAATCTTGTGCGCTTGAAGCATGCGCGTCGACGCCTCAGTCCGTCACTGGATGCTGCGCGCTGAAGGCGGCGATCTCGGCCGCCAACGGTACGGCGCCGCTGCCCAAGGTGATGGAGTAATGATTGGTGTCGGGCAGCTCGCGCCAGTGCAAAGCCGGATTGGCCGCGCAACGGGCCTGCACCGCCGCGACCGGCATCAAGGGATCGGGCTGATTCATGAGGCCGCGTACTGCGGTCGTGAGCAGGGTGGGCACGCGGATATCATTTATGAGCGTGATCATCTCACCCTGCATGGGGCCGAGACCGTCCTCACGTACCGCCGCTTCGCGCACGCGACTTTTCATGTGCGGCGGTTCACCGACCAGGTCGTAATCGAAATAGGCCTCGACGTCTTCGTTCCAGGCGCCGGCGTCCTGAAAGGCCGGATGCTCGCGCCAGAAGGCGCGATAAGCTTCGCGGCTCTCGAACTCGCGGGACAGACGCGCGAGTGCGGGACCTAAGATCTTTTCCAGCAAGGTGGCCGGCGCGAGACCTTCTGGTAGGGCTAAGGCCACGCCACCATCGACCAGCACCAGGCTGGCCAGACGGCTTGCTTCGCGCGTGGCGAAATGCACGCCGATGTAGGCGCCCATGGAGTGGCCGACGAAGCAGACCTTAGGCAATGCGAGCGCATCGAGCAGCGCGCAGAGATCATCCACATGCCGCAACAATCCGTAGGGACCAGGCAGCGCACTGCTCGCGCCACGGCCGCGCAGATCGGGCGCAATGATGTGGTGGTCTGCGAGTGCCGGCGAATTCACCACCCGCGACCAGGCCAGATGGGAGGCCGAGATGCCATGCACCATGAGGAGCGGCGTACCGTCGCCCGTGCCGGCCCAGCGTGCAACGGCGAGCTTGCCGCCCCGTACTTCGACTTCGACAAGCGACTTGCTACGCGCCATAGTGCTTTCATCCTGTGAACCATCTTCGATGCTGTCATCGTAACAGGGAGATAAGGACCGTCGATGAAGCACCTCCTCCTCGTCCATCACTCCCAGACCGGCAGCACCGCAGCCATGGCGCAAGCGGTGCTGGATGGTGCGCGCGACCCGGCCATTGCGGGTGTGGAGCTGCGCGTCGTCACACCGTTGGCGGCGGATGTCGAAGATCTGCGCTGGGCCGATGCCGTGATCCTCGGCACGCCGGAGAATTTCGGCTACATGTCGGGCGCCTTGAAATACTTCTTCGATCGCATCTACTACCCCTGCCTGGAACATACCCAGGGCCTGCCCTATGCGCTGATCATCAAGGCCGGCAACGATGGCACCGGCGCGCTAGCCAGCGTGCGGCGCATCGTCACCGGCTTGCGCTGGCGCGAGGTGCAAGCGCCGTTGATCGTGGTCGGTGATATCAATGCCGGCACGCTCGCCGACTGCCGCGAACTCGGCATGGCGCTGGCGGCCGGCCTCGAAGCGGGTTTGTTTTAATTGGCGCGCGCGGCGCGTGCTTGGTCTTAGAATGAAGGCATCGCTCGCTTCGAGACCGCGCTCATGTCCCTGGAAAATACCGTCCGCCTGCCGACGCTTAGCGCCGACGAATACAGCGGCGATCTGCGCAAGACCGGCATCGCGCCGAATTTCTGGTATCCGATAGCACGCTCGCGAGAGCTGAAGGCGGGCAAGCTGCTGGCGGCGAGCTTCGCAGGCCAGCCCATCGTGCTGGCGCGCACCAAGGCCGGCCAGCTGCTCGCACTCGAAGATCGCTGTGCCCATCGTCAGGTGCCACTGCATGTCGGCGTGGTGGCGGGCGATGCCATCCGCTGCGGCTATCACGGCTGGGAGTACAACGCCGAAGGCCGCTGCGTGAGCGTGCCCTATCTCGATCGCTGCAGCATCAAGCCGAACAACGTGCGTCACTATCCAGTGCGCGAGGCCTATGGTCTGTTGTTCGTTTTTCCCGGCGAAGCCGCACGCGCCGAGTCCATCCCCTTTCCAGCCATCCCCTCCGCTAGCGACGCGGCCTACAAAACCCGCTATCTCGATCGACGCATCGATTGCCATTACTCCTTCATGCACGAGAACCTCATGGACATGAACCATCAGTTCCTGCATAGACGTCTGATGGGTGGCATCAAGACCCTGTTTCTCGGCACACGCCAGGGCGCGAACTGGGTGGAAACCGATTACACCTTCCATCGCGCCAGCGGTCGTCAACCGCTAGGCGAGAAATTCATGCTCGGCAAACGTCCCGAGAGCCGTCCTGAAGAGCGGGATCTCATGACCATCCGCACCGAATATCCCTACCAGACCTTGAAGTTCTGGACCGCCGGCAGCCAAGAGCCGGCACTTGATCTATGGAACGTCTACATTCCACTCGACGCCGAGCAGCGCACCAATCGCACTTTTGGTCTCATGATGATTCGTCGGCCCGGCATGAAAGTGCTGCTCGACATCTTCTGGCCTTTCATCGTGTGGTTCACCAACGGCATCTTCGCCGAGGACCGCTGGATCTGTGAACTCGAACAGGCGGCTTTCGACGCCCAGGGGCGCGATCTCAATCACGAGATTTTTCCGGCGATACGGAATTTGCGCAAAGTGCTGGCGGACAACGGGGTGGTGACGGGGTGACTACCTGTTGTGGGTCAGACTTCAGTCTGACATTTCATTCCAGAGCCTAGAACAGTGGCGCGCCATTAAACGTCATACTGAAGTCTGACCCACAGTCGAGTAAGAGTGACTAACCATCCTCGCCCAACCAATCCCGCGGCTTGAGAAAATCCGTATATAGCTTTTCCTCCGCCGAGCCCGCCGGCGGCGTCCACGCATAACGCCATTTCACCAGTGGCGGCAGCGACATCAGTATCGACTCCGTGCGTCCGCCGGTCTGCAGACCAAACACCGTGCCGCGGTCATAGACCAGATTAAATTCCACGTAGCGACCGCGCCGATAGAGTTGGAAGTCGCGTTCGCGCTCACCGAAAGGCAAGGCGCGGCGACGTTCGACGATGGGGCGATAGGCTTTGAGATAGTGATCGCCCACCGCTTGCATGAAGGCGA
>JAYWAC010000179.1:0-12343 GCA_043782755.1 Pseudomonadota bacterium
CGTCTGCCCGGCATGGGCGAGGTGTTCGTCTTCGGCGCGGGCGATTACGCCATGCGCATCTGGCTCGATCCGCACAAGCTCGCCAGCCGCAACCTGACTGCGGCCGACGTGGTGGCGGCCATCCGCGAGCAGAATCAGCAGGTCGCGGCGGGTGTGGTCGGCGCGCCGCCGGTAGTTGAAAAATCGGATTTCCAGTTGTCGGTGAACACGCTAGGACGACTGTCCACAGTGCAGGAGTTTGGCGACATCATCGTCGCGACCGCCGCCGATGGCGGTCTGCTGCGTCTGCGCGATGTGGCGCGCATTGAACTGGGCGCCGGCGAATATTCCTTACGCAGCCGCGCCGACAACCAGCCGTCGGTCGCGATTGCGGTATTCCAGGCGCCCGGCTCCAATGCCATCGCATTGTCGGACAGCGTGCGCGCCGCCATCGACGCGGCCAAGATCAATTTCCCGCTCGGCGTCGACTACCGCATCGTCTACGACCCGACGCGCTTCGTGCAGCAGTCGATCAAGGCGGTGGTGACGACCCTGCTTGAAGCGGTGCTGATGGTGTTGGTGGTGGTGATCCTGTTCTTGAAGACCTGGCGGGCCTCGATCATTCCCTTGATCGCCGTGCCGGTCTCGATCATCGGCACCTTCGCCGTGATGCTGGCCGCCGGCTTCTCGATCAACACCCTGACCCTGTTCGGTCTGGTGCTCGCCATCGGCATCGTGGTCGATGATGCGATCGTGGTGGTGGAGAACGTCGAACGTAATATCGAGCTTGGCCTCGACGCCAAGGCCGCCACCCATCGCGCCATGGATGAAGTGAGCGGGCCCATCATTACCATCGCACTCACGCTGTGCGCAGTGTTCGTACCGATAGCTTTTATCAGCGGCTTGACCGGTCAGTTCTATCGGCAGTTCGCCCTGACCATTGCCATCTCGACGGTGATCTCGGCGTTCAGCTCGCTGACCCTGTCGCCGGCCTTGGCGGCCACCCTGTTGCGCGCTCACGATGCGCCGAAAGATGCCGTCACGCGCGTACTCGATGCCTTGTTCGGCTGGTTGTTTCGTGCCTTCGATAATCTATTCCGCAGCGCCGCGCGCGGTTATGTACGCACCGTGCGGCGGGTGCTCAACGTCAAGCTGCTGGTGTTCGCGCTCTATCTCGGCCTGCTGGTGCTGACCTATGTCGGCTTTCAGCGCATTCCGTCGGGCTTCATTCCCAGTCAGGACAAGCAGTACCTGATTGCCATGGTGCAACTGCCGGACGGTGCTTCGCTTGATCGCACCGACGAGGTGTTGCGCAAGGTCACGGACATGGCGCTCAAAACCCCTGGCATCGTCGCCAACAACGCGTTTCCTGGCTTGTCCATCAATGGCTTCACCAATTCGCCGAACTCGGGGCTGGTGTTCTTTAATCTCGATTCGTTCGACAAGCGCAAGCGTCCGGAGCTGTCGGCTGGCGCTATCGCGCAGTCCATGAACCAGAAGCTTGCTTCGATCCAGGATGCTTTCGTCGCGGTGTTTCCAGCACCGGCGGTCGATGGTCTCGGCGCTATCGGTGGCTTTAAACTGCAGCTCGAGGATCGCGTGGGTCTCGGCGACGAAGCCTTCTACCAGGCGGCGCAGGCGGTGTTGATGAAGGCTTGGCAGGCGCCGGAACTGGCGGGTGTATTTTCCAGCTACCAGATCAACGTGCCGCAGTTGTATGTCGATATCGATCGCGCCAAGGCCAAGCGTATGGGCGTCGATCTGAATGATGTGTTCTCGACCCTGCAGATTTTTCTCGGCTCCTACTACGTCAACGACTTCAACCAGTTCGGCAAGACCTATCGAGTGGTGGTGCAGGCCGATGCCCAATTCCGCGCCAACGCCGAAGACATCGCGGCCTTAAAGACGCGCAACAAGAACGGTGAGATGGTGCCCTTGGCTACGCTGGTCGATATCAAGAACAGCTACGGGCCTGATCGCGCGATGCGCTATAACGCGTTTCCGGCGGCCGACATCAACGGTGGCGCCGCACCGGGCTACAGCTCGGGCCAGGCCCAGGCTGCCATGGAGCGCATCATCAAGGAGACCGTGCCGCGCGGTATCAGCTTTGAATGGACCGATCTGACCTACCAGGAGATCCTTGCCGGCAATACGGCGGCTTTCGTGTTTCCGCTATGCGCGCTGCTGGTGTTCCTGGTGCTGGCCGCGCAGTACGAGAGTTTCAAACTGCCGCTCGCCATCATCCTCATCGTGCCGATGTGTCTGCTGTTCGCCATCGCCGGCGTGTGGTTGACCCATGGCGACAAGAACATCTTTACCCAGATTGCCTTGTTCGTGCTGATGGGGCTGGCTTGTAAGAACGCCATCCTGTTGGTCGAGTTCGCGCGCGAACACGAACTGAAACGACCGACGGATGGTCCGGTCAAGGCGGCGCTGGAAGCCTGTCGCATGCGTCTGCGCCCGATCTTGATGACCTCCATCGCCTTCGTTGCCGGTGTCGTGCCGCTGGTGTTGTCAACCGGGGCCGGCGCGGAGATGCGTCGTGCGATGGGTTCGGCGGTGTTGTCGGGCATGGTCGGCGTGAGCTTCTTTGGCCTGTTCCTGACGCCGGTGTTCTACGTGCTGCTGCATCGTCAGCCGCCGGTCAAGGCGGACGACGTGACCGCCGCGTCGGAGAGCGAGTGATGCGTCGCGCGCTGACCGTCGTACTTGGCATGTCCTTGGCGGGTTGTTCGCTGGCGCCGCCGTTCACCACGCCCGAGGTGGCGGTCCCCGCTGCTTACAAGGAGCAGCCAAGCGCGATCCTCGCCACGAGCGATGCGGGCAATGCCGAATGGAAGCTGGCCGAGCCCAAGGACGGCGAGCCGCGCGGCGCATGGTGGATGCGTTTTGGCGATCCGCTGTTGAACGATTACGAACAGCGCGCCGCCACCGCCAATCAGGATCTCGCCGCTGCGTTGGCGCGCCTTGAAGCGAGCCGTGCGCTGCTGCGTCTGGCCCGCGCCGCGTTTGTGCCGCGCCTCGATGCCGGTGCGGCTGCGGCGCGTACCCGCTCCAGCGCTCATCAGCCCGGCAACCCGCAGCCCGGCAGCGATACCTACAATCGTTTTCAATACGGCGTGACGGCGCAGTACGAACTCGATCTTTTTGGTCGCGTGCGCGACAGCGTGCGCGCGGCGCGCGCCGATGCGCAAGCCGATGAAGCCTTGTTTCAAGCGCTGCTGTTGGCCGTCGAGACCGATGTCGCGCAGACCTATTTTCTGTTGCGCGCGCAGGACGCCGAACTTGCGGTCTTGAACGACACCGTGATGACCCGCGAGGCCGAACTCGCGGTCTTCGAACAACGCTTCGCCGCCGGCGACATCGGCGAACTCGACCTTGCTCGTGCACGCACTGATCTCGAAATTGCGCGCGGCGATGTGCAGGCGGTGACGCGCCAGCGTGCGCAATATGAACATGCCTTGGCGCTATTGCTTGGCCAGGCGCCAGCCGAACTCGATGTCGCGCCGACAATCGTCGTCATCCATCTACCCGAGATTCCCGCCGGGCTGCCTTCAGTCTTGCTTGAGCGCCGCCCCGACATCGCCGCCGCTCAGCGGCGTATGACAGCGGCCAATGCGCGCATCGGTGTCGCACGCGCGGCCTTTTATCCGATTCTCAATCTGACCGCCGAAGCGGGCTTCAGCGCCGATTCGGCTGGTGATTTGTTCAAGTGGGCGAGCCGTACCTGGGCGCTGGGACCGCTGGCCGGCGCGTTGGTCGCCGTGCCCTTGTTTGATGGCGGTCGCAACAAGGCCAATCTGGCGCGCGCCGAAGCTGATCTTGACGCCGAGGCAGCGACCTATCGCCAGACCGTGTTGAACGCGTTTCGCGAAGTGGAAGACGGGCTCGCGGCACTGCGTACTTTGCACGAGCAGCGTGTCGCGATGGCGTCCGCCAGTCAGAGCGCGGGTCACGCGCTGGACCTCGCCAATGCGCGCTTCCAGGCTGGCGCGACGGCTTACCTGGATGTGCTTGAGGCGCGTCGCAGTGTGAGCAGCGTGCGTCGCCAGCAGACGCAACTGGATGGCGCCAACGCGGCGGCGGCTGTTGGTCTTATCAAGGCGCTCGGCGGCGGCTGGTAAGTGCACGCGCATGAACGCGCGGGACTACGAGGCTCGCGTGCTTTCTGGCATGCTGGGCATGGTTCTTGTTCTGCGGCGTCGCATTGATGCCAGCGAGTAGCGCATGCAGTCTTTCGACGCCGACATTTCCCATCTCTTCGTGTCGGCGAGTCATTCGTTAAGTCTCTTCCTTGCACGCAGTGTGCACCGCCTCGCGGTCGAGCTGCCGCGCTGGTTCACATCGGTCAATCACCGTTTCCATTGGGCCTATCTGGCGTCCTTCGCCGTGCTGGGCGTGTGGGCGTGGTGGCGCCACTATCGACCCACGGCGCGGGGCGTGCTCGCCTTTCTGTTTCCACCGGCGGTTTACCGCCATCCTTCGGCGTTGATCGACTATCAATTGGTGTTGGCCAATCGTCTGCTGGGGCCGGCATCCTTGTTCAGCGGCTTGTTGTTCCGCAGTGCGTCCATCGCGAGCGTGGCCCATGCCACCCAGCAGGGACTGGCGATCCTGTTCGGCACGGTGCTCACACAAGCCCATTGGACATTCGCCACGGCGCTGGCCTTTGCGCTAGCCATGACCGTGGCGCGCGACTTCGTCACCTTCTTGACCCATCTTCTCCACCATCGCGTGCCGCTGCTGTGGGCGTTCCACCAGGTTCACCACAGCGCACAAGTGCTGACGCCGGTGACGGTGTTCCGCAAGCATCCGGTCTATAACGTTTTGGAGTACGGCATGAGCATCCTGCTCATCGGGCCCTTGCAAGGTGTGATCGCGCTGTGTTTCGTTGGCCATGCTGCGCCGGTCACTTTGTTCGGCGCCAATATTATCTTCGCGCTGTTTCATCTGGCCGGCGCCAATCTGCGCCATTCCCACATCTGGCTGTCTTTCGGCCCGTGGCTCAGCCATGTGTTGAGCAGTCCGGCCCAACATCAGATTCATCACAGCAAGGCCGCGCAGCACGCCAACAAGAATTTCGGCGAAGTGTTCTCCTTATGGGACTGGTTGTTCGGCACGCTCTATGTGCCGGGCCGTGCGCCAGAAATGCTGGAGTTCGGCCTGGCGGGCGAGGGTGCCGATGAGCACCACAGTTTGTGGGGCGTTTATTTCCAACCCTTCATCACCTGCGCCGCGCTGTTACGACCTGCGCGCGCGCCGCAGCCTGACTCTTTGCCCTTGGCCATGCCCGCCAGGGCCCTTAGTCGCAAGTGAATCGCGCCACTTCGCTGTATCTCGATCTGGTGCGTTTCGGCGCGGCGCTGCTGGTGATGCTCACGCATCTCGCCTATCCGCGCTTCAGTGGCGGACAGCTGTTGCCCTTGCGTACTTATGGCAACGACGCGGTGATGGTGTTTTTCGTCCTGTCCGGTTACGTCATTACCTATACGGCAGTTCACCGCGATGGTGAGTTCGGCGAATTTGTGCTGAATCGCTGTGCGCGACTGTATTCGGTCGCGCTGCCAGCCATTGCGCTGACTCTCGTGCTCGATCAGATCGGACGCTGGTTGAGCCCTGCGCTCTATCACGGTTTCCAGTATCAGGATGGCGAACCCGTGACGCGCGTCTTGCGCGCGCTCAGCTTCAGCAACGAGCTGTGGTTCCAATCCTGGCGCTTGTTCAGCAACGGACCCTATTGGTCCCTGGGCTACGAGTTCTGGTACTACGCCTTGTTTGCCTGCGCCTGGTATCTGCGCGGTGCGGGCCGCGCGCTGGCCTTGCTGGCGGTCACGGCGCTGATCGGGCCCAAGATTCTTTTACTGTTGCCGGTGTGGACGCTGGGCGTGTTGGCCTATCGCGTCAACACGCGCCACACGCTGTCGGTGCGATTCGGCGCCGCGCTGTGCTTGAGTTCCATCGCCTTGTATATCGCGTTTCGTGCGGGGGGTCTGCGCGACGCCTTGCTCGAATGGACCTATGGTGCGCTCGGCCGGCATTTCGTCGAGCACACGCTGCACTGGTCCAACGAATTTCTTGCGAGTTATGTCATCGGACTATTGGTGGCGATGAATTTTATTGGCATGCATGCCTGTGCGCCGGCGGTTGAGCGCGTCCTGGTGCGCTTTGAAATACCGATACGGGCATGGGCGGGCTGCACGTTTTCGCTTTATCTATGCCATTACCCGCTGTTGCAGTGTCTTGCCGCGAGCGGCTGGTTCGACCCGCATTCGCCGCTGGCCATCGCATTGCTGGGTGTTTTGACCTTGTTGTTATGCCGGGCCTTGGCGTCCGTCACCGAAGCACGCAAGGACGTCGTGCGTGCGCTGTTGGGGAAGGTCGCGCGGGGCCTGCGTCGGCACCTGCCGGCGGCGCGGCTGTCTTGGTGACGGCCGTGCGGCGCATGCTGCTAATCGTGCTTGCGCTCACGTGGAGCGCTTACGCGTTTGCCGCGTGGCCCGCCGATACGCCGCTTGAACAGGCGCACTACCAACGTATCAGCCGCGCGGCGGAGATCAGTGCCGACCTCGACGCGCTGGTCGCCGCGAGTCCGCTGGCGCATAAGGAAGTGGTAGGCAGTTCGGTCGAACAGCGGCCCTTGGAGGCCTTGCTGTTGTCCACGCAGAAACCCGGCACGGGCAGGGCGCATCCGCGTGTGATGCTGGTCGCTTCCCAGCACGGCGCGGCCGAGCCGGCCGGTGGCGAGGCCATGCTGCGTCTTGCGCGGCAATTGTTGATGGGCGATCTGCGTGCGCTGCTCGATGACATCGACGTGGTGCTGCTGCCTGACGCCAATCCCGATGGGCGTGACAACGGTCATCGCACCAATGCCAATCACGTCAATCTCAACACCGATTTCGTGGCGCTGTCGCAGCCCGAGAGTCAGGCCTTGGTGGTGGCTTTGGAACGCTATCGGCCGCTAGCGGTGCTGGACGTGCACGAGTCGGCTGTCCTCAAACGCAAGACGCTTGCTCAGGAAGGCTATCTCACCGACTTCGACGCGCAGTTCGAAGCAGCCAACCATCCCGCCATTCCCGCCGCGCTGCGCGAGTATGGCCAGCAGACCTTGTTGCCGGCCTTGATCGAGGCGGCGCGTGCCGGCGGTCTGCCGGCGCAGCGTTACATCGGCGAGATCACCAGTATTCACCAGGCCGTCAGCAACGGCGGCCTGACGCTGCGCAATTTCCGCAATCTAGCCGGCATCGGCGGCGCGCTGTCGTTTCTGGTCGAAACCAAGCTCGATTCCCGTGACGACCCGTGGCCGACCTATCGCAATATCGAAGTCAGAGTCGAGCGTTCGCTTGCCTGTCAGCGCGTGTTCCTGCAACTCATGCATGCTGAACGTGACACCTTGGTGAGCCAGGTGGCAGCAGCGCAGGTCGCGGCGCTGAAGGAACCGCTCACGCTGCACGCGGTGTATGCCGAAGACCCGGCCCATCCCGAGGTCGAGATTCCGCTGCGGCGTCTGTCTGATCGTAAGCTCAAGACGCTGATCTTCCACGACCATCGACGCGTCGTCACTGACGATGTGATCGCGATGCCGGCCACCTATATCGTCAGCCAGCCTAGCGACGCCTTGCGCACTGCGCTGGACCGTCACGGTATCCATTACGATCGTCAATCCCAGGGCTTTGAACTGCCCGTGGTGGCGGAGCGCTTTGCGCCGCCTAAGCACGCTAACGGGCGCGCTAAGCTCCTCTCCAGCACCGACAAGTTCATCACCACCGTGGCCGGTGCCTTGCTCATCGATCTGGTGCAGGCCCGCGCTCGGCTGGTGCCTCTGCTGCTCGACCCGCGCTCGCCCAGCAGCCTGTTTCGTCTGCCGGCATTCGCGCCGCTGCTGGTACGGGATCAGGAGTTCGGCGTATATCGCGTGCGCAAGGGTGTGCTACGCGGCGCACCGCCGGCGCACTAGTCACGCGATGTTGCTGACGCCGCTCGAAGTGCAGGGACACACGCGACTTTCGACGCCGGAGGAAATGACGGCCTTTCTTTCGCGACTGGCTGAACAGACCAGTGGCGCAAGACTGTGGTCGCTGGGCCACTCGGCCGGCGGGCGACCGCTGACTGCGCTGCATCTTCCCGCTCGACGCAATGACCAGCCGCCCTTGCGGGTGATGCTGGTCGGCTCTCAGCACGGTGCTGCGGAAGCGGCGGGCGGCGAGGCCTTGTTGACGCTGGCGCGCGAGTTGACGGGCGCTGCGTGGCGCGGCGCGGTCGACTATCTCGAATTCGTTATCTATCCCGATGCCAATCCCGACGGTCGCGCGCTTGATTCCAGCCGCAACGCCGACGAGGTCAATATCAATCGCGATTTCGTGTTGCTGACCCAGCCCGAGAGTCGTGCGCTTGACCACCTGCTGCGCGAATTCGCGCCGCAGGTGGTGCTGGACGCCCACGAGTCGGCCATTCTCAAATCCAAGTCGCTGGCCCGCGAAGGCTATATGACGGACTTTGAGACCCAGTTCGATTGCGCCAACAATCCCGCCATTCCGGTCGCGCTGCGCGCCTACGCCGAGCAGGACATGCTGCCGACGCTGGTCACGCGCGTGGCGGCGCGCGGCGTGCCGGCGCAGCGTTATATACGTGAGATTCTGTCGCTGTCCCAGGTCGCAACCCACGGTGGATTGACGGCCCGCAAGTTGCGCAATCGCGCGGGCTTGAGCGGGGCCTTGTCCTTCCTGCTCGAAACCCGCGTGGACCCCAAACACGGGCAATACTCAAGCTTTCGCAACATCGCCGTGCGCAGCGCCAAGCAGTTGCTTGCGCAACAGGTGTTCATCGAATTGGTGGCCGAAAGGCGCTCGATTTTGCAGGCGCTGCTGGACGCACATGCCGCGAGCGTCGAGCCCTTGGTGCTGGAGGCGTGCTATGCCAGTCGCGGCGCCGAAGCTGTGCTACGGATCCCGATGCGCTGCATTGCCGATGGTGAATTACGCGAGTTCGAGTTCGCTGATCACAGGGACGTGGTGTGCGGCTCGACGGTGGAGGTGGCCGGGTGTTATTGGGTGACCGGTCATCACGACACCTTTGCGCGGCTGCTGGATGCACACGGATTTGCCTGGCAGCCGTTGGCTGCGGCCGTGACGCGACCGGTGCGGGTGCAGACTGTCGCGATTGACGAAGCGTTGTGGCCAGCGCCGCGCTGCGTCCTGCGCGAACTGCCGGCTGGTAGCCTACGCGTACCGGTAGCGGGTATACGCGGCCGCCTGTTGGGCTTGCTGCTCGAAGCGCGGTCCAGCAGCAGTGTGTTCCGTTATGCGGCTTTCTCTCGTCTGCTGCCGGCCGGTGGCGAGAGCTTCGTGATGAGCGAGAAGGTCTGAGCCTGCGGCATGTCCAGCGTTGGCCGCGCTCCTCGTCCCATGTTCCACTTGTGACCGGTTCGACGTCCGGCACTGGGAATTTTCCGAGACATAGGGGGCAGTGGCGGCTGGCATGAGGCATAATGCGCCGGTTTTAGCGTGCCGGCTGCGCCGGACCCATCCAAAATCCATCCTGAAATGCTGAACGCAAGGAGACAGTGCGTGCGGTCAAGCTACCTCTTTACCAGTGAATCCGTGTCCGAAGGTCATCCCGACAAGGTCTGCGATCGTATCTCTGATGCAGTCGTCGATGCTTATCTCGCCGCCGAGCCCCAGGCGCGCGTCGCCTGCGAAACCCTGTGTACCACCAACCGCATCGTGATCGCTGGTGAAGTGCGCGGCCCGGCCAGCATCACCTCAGAAACTCTTGAGTCCCTGGCCCGTGATGCCGTCAAGGCGATTGGTTACGAGCAGGACGGTTTCCACTGGCAGAACGCCGATGTCAGCTGCTATGTGCACCAGCAGTCTTCCGATATCGCCCAGGGCGTCGATAGCGCCGAGAACAAGGACGAAGGCGCGGGCGACCAGGGCATCATGTTTGGTTACGCCTGCCGCGAAACCGAGGTGCTGATGCCGGCCCCGATCTACTACGCTCACCGCATCCTGCAAGACATGGCCGCTGCCCGCCACGCGGACAAGAATTCCGGTCTCGGCCCAGACGCCAAGAGCCAGATCACCTTGCAATACGAAAACGGTAAGCCGGTCCGCGCTACCTCGGTGGTGGTCTCGACCCAGCATTCGGACAAATTTTCGCAGGCCGACGTGCGCGAAATCGTGCGTCCCTATGTGATGTCGGTGCTGCCGGAAGGCTGGATGTGCGACGAGCAAGAGTTCTACGTCAACCCGACCGGTCGCTTCGTGATCGGTGGGCCCGATGGTGACGCCGGTGTGACCGGCCGCAAGATCATCGTCGACACCTACGGCGGCGCCGCGCCCCATGGTGGCGGTGCGTTTTCGGGCAAGGATCCGACCAAGGTCGATCGTTCTGCTGCTTACGCCGCGCGGTATCTCGCCAAGAACGTGGTGGCCGCCGGCTGTGCCGAACGTTGCACGATTCAGCTGGCCTACGCTATCGGCGTGGCCAAGCCGCTGTCGCTGTATGTCGATCTGCACGGTACCGGTCAGGTTGACGAAGCGCGTCTCGAGAAGACCCTGGCGGAAGTCATGGATCTCTCGCCGCGCGGCATACGCAAACATCTGCAACTCAACCGTCCGATCTACGAGCGCACCGCAGCCTACGGCCATTTCGGTCGCGCGCCGGAAGCCGATGGCGGCTTCTCGTGGGAAAAGACCGATCTTATCGACGCGCTGAAAAAGGCGCTGTCGTAAATCTCGGATCAAGACGCGCCATGGCGGCAGTCCTCTGTAGATGCGAATTCATTCGCACACTGAGATCCAGACTCGCCACCGCGACGTAGCAACAGTAGTTAACGAGACACGGGGTTATTTGCATGGCTCGAGGAAGCAGTAACGGCGGCACGCACACCAGCGCCGCCAAGGACGCAGCCGCAGCAACGCGTAAGACGCGCGGCGCGGCGCAGGATTTTGTCGTCAAGGATTTGAGCCTGGCCGAATTCGGTCGCAAGGAAATCGAACTGGCCGAACAGGAAATGCCGGGCCTCCTGGCCATGCGTGCCGAGTTCGGCAAGTCCAAACCGCTCAAGGGTGCGCGCATTACCGGCTCGCTGCACATGACCATACAGACCGCAGTCCTGATCGAGACGCTGCAGATTCTCGGCGCCCAGGTGCGTTGGGCGAGCTGCAATATCTTCTCGACCCAGGATCACGCCGCCGCCGCGATTGCCAAACAGGGCACGCCGGTATTCGCGGTCAAAGGTGAGTCGATTGCCGACTACTGGGACTACACCGACAGGATCCTCGACTGGGGCAATGGCACCGGTCCGAACATGATTCTGGACGACGGTGGCGACGCCACTCTATTCGTGCTGCTCGGCTACAAGGCCGAAGTCGATCCGAAGGTGTTGGACGTCAAGCCTGCTAGCGAAGAAGAGGCGATGCTCTATGCGGCCTTGAAGCGCTCGATCAAGCGTGACCCGCAGCGCTTTCACCGCATGGTGCCGGGTATTCGCGGCGTGACCGAGGAAACCACTACCGGCGTACATCGTCTCTATCAGCTGATGGAGAAGGGCGAGCTGTTGTTCCCGGCCATGAATGTCAACGACTCGGTGACCAAGTCGAAGTTCGACAACCTCTACGGTTGCCGCCATTCGCTGGTCGATGCCATCAACCGTGCGACCGACGTCATGCTGTCGGGCAAGGTCGCCGTGGTCGCCGGTTATGGCGACGTCGGCAAGGGCTCCTGTCAGTCGCTGCGCGGCCAGGGTGCACGCGTCATCGTCACTGAAATCGATCCGATCTGTGCATTGCAGGCGGCGATGGAAGGCTACGAAGTGATGCGCATGGACGACGCCTGCAAGGTCGGCGACATTTTCGTCACCACCACCGGCTGCTGCGATGTCATCACCGAGGTGCACATCAAGCAGATGAAGGATCTCGCCATCGTCTGCAACATCGGCCACTTTGACAGTGAGATTCAGGTCGACAAATTGCGTCGTTACAAGTGGATCGAGATCAAGCCGCAGGTGCATAAGATCGTCCTGTCCAGCAAGAAGAGCATTCTGTTGCTGGCAGAGGGTCGTCTGGTCAACTTGGGTTGCGCTACCGGTCATCCGAGCTTTGTGATGTCCAACAGCTTCACCAACCAGACCATCGCGCAGATCGAGATGTTTATGCATCGCGAGCAGTACCCGATAGGCGTGTACACGCTGCCGAAGGCGCTCGACGAGAAGGTCGCGCGTTTGCATATCGGCAAGATTGGCGTGAAGCTCGACGTATTGAGCAAGAAGCAGGCGGACTACCTTGGTCTGCCAGTGAGCGGACCCTTCAAGCCCGACCACTACCGCTATTGAGAAGATGCCGGCGCCGGCTTTGTGCCGGCGCCG
>JAYWAC010000180.1:0-12310 GCA_043782755.1 Pseudomonadota bacterium
CTGCGGCCGAAGCCGCAGTGCCGGTCGTCCCTGAGACGACTACGCCACAACCGCCGGCCAGCGTGGCTGAACCAGTGCTAGCAGCCGAGCCCAAAGCCGCACTGCACGCCGCTGCCCCTGAAGTGCCAGTGGCAGCCGCACCGACGCCGTCCCCGGTCGCAGCGAGTCCGACACACGAATCCGCTCCCGCGCCCACCGTCGCAGCGGCACCAAGCGAGCCTGCGCCGACAATCGTGGCCAAACCGAAACCGGCTCTCGAATCACGCACCAAAACAGCCGCCGCCAAACCTGCGGCCGAGCCATCCAGTGCCGCCAAGCACACGACCAAGCTCGCCGCGAGCAAGGCCAGCGCGGATGACGACAAATCTTTTTACTCGTCGGCCTGGGTCAAACGTCAAAAGCCTCAGACCTTTGTCGTGCAACTGTTTGGTAGCCGCGATCGCGCCGCCGCTACGCGTTTCATCCATGATCATGGCCTCGGCGACAAGGCAACGGTGGTCGAAGTCAAACTTAAAGAGGCACCGTGGTACGTGGTGGTGACTGGTCTTTACACCACGCGCAGCGCCGCCAACGCGGCCGTCCACGCCATGCCAGCGCCCGTGGCAAAGCTGAAGCCATGGCCGCGTGCAGTTTCGACCCTAAAGTAGGCACGACACGATCTTTTTCAGTGCACTTGAATCGTGATCGTGCATCGCGATTTTGGTGACACTTTGTGCATCTGCGGCATATAATCGCGGTCCTTTTGCGCGCGTATTCGCGTCATTTTCAAGGCTCGTAGCCCGGAGGCACTCGTAGGGATGAATTCTGCTCGCACTCGATTTCCGCGGACCGGCGGCCCGACGGACGGGCTGTACGATGCGTCCCATGAGCACGACTCCTGTGGAGTCGGCTTCGTTGTCGACATGAAGGGTCGCAAGTCCCATGCGATCATTCGACAAGCCCTGACCATCCTTGCCAACCTCGAGCACCGCGGTGCCTGTGGTTGCGAAGAAAATACCGGAGACGGCGCCGGCATCCTGATGCAGATGCCCGATGCCTTCCTGCGTCCGACCTGCGCCGCACTCGGCTTCGAGCTGCCGGCCTACGGCCATTACGGCGCCGGCCTGGTGTTCCTGCCACGCGATGCGAAGGACGCCGAATTCTGCGTCGCGCAGTTCAAACGCGTGATCGAGGAAGAAGGCCAAACCTTGCTCGGCTGGCGCGAAGTACCCAGCGACGATTCCATGATCGGTCCGACCGCGCGCTCTGGTGAGCCGGCCTTTCGCCAGCTGTTCATCGGCCGCAGCGCCGACATCGCCAGCGAAGAGGCTTTCGAGCGCAAGCTCTATGTCATTCGCAAGCGCGTCGAGCATGCGGTGTGGGACAGCGACATCCAGGAAAAGGCACTGTTCTACGTGCCCAGCCTGTCGCATCGCACTTTCATCTACAAAGGCATGCTGAATGCCGACCAGGTCGACAAGGTTTTCCCAGACCTGTGCGACCAACGCATGACCAGCGCTCTGGCGCTGGTCCATCAGCGCTTCTCGACCAATACCTTCCCGTCCTGGCCGCTGGCGCATCCGTTCCGTTACATCGCCCACAACGGCGAAATCAATACACTGCGCGGCAACATCAACTGGATGCGCGCCCGTGAAGCGCTGTGCAAGTCTGACCTGTTCGGCGAAGACCTTAAGAAGCTCTTCCCGATAGTGCTGGAAGGCAATTCCGACTCGGCGAGCTTTGATCAGGTACTGGAATTCCTGCACATGGCCGGCCGCCCACTGCCGCTCGCCGTGTTGATGATGATTCCCGAGGCCTGGAGCGGCCACGAGGCCATGGACGCCAAGCGCAAGGCCTTCTACGAATACCACGGCAGCCTCATGGAACCGTGGGACGGCCCAGCTTCCATCGCTTTCACCGACGGTACCGTGATCGGTGCCGTGCTCGACCGCAATGGCCTGCGTCCGTCGCGTTACTACGTGACCAAGGACGGCATGGTGGTCATGGCTTCCGAAGTGGGCGTGCTGGACATTCCGCCGGAGAACATCGAGATCAAGGAGCGCCTGCATCCCGGGCGCATCTTCCTGGTCGACACCAAGCAGGGCCGCATCATCGACGATGCCGAGCTCAAGCAGCAGTACATCGACATGTTCCCCTATGGGGACTGGCTGGAACGCAATCAGGTTTCGATCGACGACCTGCCCGAGCCGAGCAACGTCCATCTGCCGGATCACGATACCGTGCTGCAACGTCAGCAGGCTTTCGGCTATACGCACGAAGATCTGCGTCTGCTGATGCAGCCGATGGCTGCCACTGGCGCCGAAGCGATGGGCTCGATGGGCACCGACGCGGCGCTGGCCGTGCTGTCGGATCGACCGCGTTTGCTCTACGACTATTTCAAGCAGCTGTTCGCGCAGGTGACCAACCCGCCGCTGGACGGCATCCGCGAAGAACTGGTGACCCAGCTGTCGACACCCATTGGTCCGGAGAGCAACCTGCTTGCACCGACCGAAGCGAGCTGCCGCCAGATCAAACTCAATGCACCGGTGGTGGACAACCACGACCTGGAAAAACTGCGCAGTATTGACACGCTCGGCTTCCGCACCAAGACCATTCCGACGACCTACCCGGTGGCCGCAGGTGCGAAGGGCCTCGAGCAAGCACTGCAAGCGGTATGCGCGGCAGCCGATGCGGCGGTTGATGAAGGCAACGCCTTCATCATCCTCTCGGACCGCGGCGTCGATCGCGAACATGCCGCGATTCCGGCCGCACTCGCCACCGCTGGCGTGCACCATCATCTGGTGCGCAACGGTCGACGTATCAAGGTTGGTCTCGTCATCGAGTCCGGCGAGCCGCGCGAAGTCCATCATTTCGCGGTGCTGCTCGGTTATGGCGCGGGCGCTGTCAATCCCTATCTCGCGCTGGAAACCTTGGACGACATGCTGCGTCAGCGCATCCTGAGCATCGCTGCGAAAAACCGTTACGCAGGCGAAAGCGATCACGATACCGCGACACGCCTGTATCTGAAGGCGGTCAACAAGGGCTTGCTGAAGGTCATGTCCAAGATGGGCATCTCGACGGTGCAGTCCTATCGTGGCGCGCAGATTTTCGAAGCCATCGGTCTCGACAAGACTTTCGTCGACAAGTATTTCACCTGGACGGCGTCGCGCATCGGCGGCGTCGGTCTCGATGTCGTCGAGCGCGAAGTGGCGCTGCGTCATCACGACGCCTACCCGCAACGCGTGGTGAAAAAGCCCGATCTGGCTTGGGGTGGTGAGTACCAGTGGCGTCGCGACGGCGAGTACCACCTGTTCAATCCGGACACGGTCTACAAGCTGCAGCACTCTACCCGCTCGGGCCAGTACAAGGTTTTCAAGGAATACACCCGCGCGGTGGACGATCAGAGCAAACACCGTGCGACCCTGCGTGGTCTGTTCCGCTTCAAGAACGCTGCCAAGCCCGTGCCACTGGCTGAAGTCGAGTCGATTGAAACGATCATGAAGCGTTTCTCGACCGGCGCGATGTCCTATGGCTCGATCAGCGCGGAAGCGCACGAGACCCTGGCCATCGCCATGAACCGCATCGGCGGCCGCTCCAACACGGGTGAAGGTGGCGAGGATCCGGAACGTTTCACGCCCGACGCCAATGGCGATTTGCGCCGCAGCGCGATCAAGCAGGTGGCTTCGGGCCGTTTCGGTGTTACCAGCGAATATCTGGTCAACGCCGACGATCTCCAGATCAAGATGGCGCAGGGCGCGAAGCCCGGCGAGGGCGGCCAGCTGCCCGGCAATAAGGTCTATCCGTGGATTGCCCGGACCCGTCACTCAACACCGGGTGTGGGCCTGATCTCGCCGCCACCCCATCACGACATTTATTCGATCGAGGACCTGGCGCAGCTGATCCACGATTTGAAGAACTCCAATCCCGTCGCACGCGTGCACGTCAAGCTGGTCGCCGAAGTCGGTGTCGGCACAGTCGCGGCCGGCGTCGCCAAGGCCCATTCCGACGTGGTGCTGATCTCGGGCTATGACGGCGGCACCGGCGCTTCGCCCGTGACTTCGCTCAAGCATGCTGGCGTGCCGTGGGAACTCGGTCTGGCCGAAACCCAGCAGGTGCTGGTCGCCAATCAGTTGCGCGATCGTATCGTGGTGCAGGTCGACGGTCAGTTGAAGACCGGTCGCGACTGTATCGTCGCCGCTATGCTCGGCGCCGAGGAATACGGCTTCGCGACAGCGCCGCTGGTGGTGATGGGCTGCGTGATGATGCGTGTGTGTCATCTCAACACCTGCCCAGTCGGTATCGCCACCCAGGACAAGCGTCTGCGTGCCAAATTCGCCGGCAAGCCGGAATTCGTCCAGAACTTCTTCCGCTACATCGCCGAAGAAATGCGTGAGTACATGGCCGAGCTCGGGGTGCGCACCATCGATGAGCTGATCGGTCGGGTCGATCTACTCGACGTCGAGCCGGCGCTCGATCATTGGAAGGCTCAGGGTCTCGATCTTTCGCAAATTCTCTATCAGCCGGTGCCCGCTCCAGGTGTGGCCATCCGGCACATGCGCGATCAGGACCACGGCCTCGATAAGTCCCTCGATCGCACCACCATCGTGCCCCTGTGCAAGGACGCGTTGGAACGTGGTAAGTCGGTCGACGCAATCGTGCCGATTCGCAACGTCAATCGCACCGTCGGCACCATCCTGGGTTACGAAATTACACGTCGCTATGGCGGTGCCGGCCTGCCGGACGACACCATCAAGCTACACTTCAACGGTTCGGCCGGCCAGAGCTTCGGCGCCTTCGTGCCGCGCGGCGTGAGCATGACCTTGGAAGGTGATGCCAACGACTACGTCGGCAAGGGCTTGTCGGGCGCACGCATCGTGGTCTATCCGCCGCGTCACGCGAGCTTCGTGCCGGAAGCCAATATCCTCATCGGCAACGTCGCGCTGTATGGCGCAACCAAGGGCCAAGCCTATTTCCGTGGCATCGCGGGCGAACGTTTCGCGGTGCGCAACAGCGGCGCGGATACGGTCGTGGAAGGCGTGGGCGATCACGGTTGCGAATACATGACCGGCGGGCATGTCGTCGTCATCGGCGCCACCGGTCGCAACTTCGCCGCCGGCATGTCGGGCGGTGAGGCCTATATCTACGATCCGGACGGTGTGTTCCCCGGCCGCTGCAACAAAGAAATGGTCGATCTCGAGAAGGTAGTGAGCGAAGTCGACGAGGATCTGGTCCGGCGCTTGCTTACCAATCACGTGCAGTACACCCACAGCACGGTGGCGCAGAACATCCTCGATCACTGGACTGCCAACAAACAAAAGTTCGTCAAGGTCATGCCCAAGGACTACAAACGCATCCTCGCCGCTATCGAGACCGCGCGCCGCACTGGCATTCCGGAAGATCAGGCGATCATGGATGCCGCCCATGGCTAAGCCCACGGGTTTCCTTGAGGAGAAGCGCGCCAAGCAACCTTATCGGCCGGTGGCCGAGCGCCTGCGTGACTTTGGCCAGGTCATGGCCCCGTTTGCACCCGAACCGCTCAATAAGCAGGCGGCCCGCTGCATGGACTGCGGCATTCCCTTCTGTCATCAGGGTTGCCCGCTCGGCAACCTGATTCCGGACTGGAATGATCTCGTCTATCGCGAACGCTGGAGTGAGGCTATCGAGCGCCTGCACGCGACCAACAACTTCCCGGAATTCACCGGCACCCTGTGCCCGGCACCCTGCGAAGGCTCCTGCGTGCTGGGTGTCAACGACGACCCGGTCACCATCAAGGCCGTCGAGCTCGCGATCATCGACCGCGCATTTGCCGAAGGCTGGGTCAAGCCCCTGTCGCCAGCCACTGAGACCGGCAAGGCGGTGGCGGTGGTGGGTTCCGGTCCTGCGGGTCTGGCTGCCGCGCAACAGCTACGCCGCGCTGGCCATAAAGTCACTGTGTTTGAGCGCGCCGACCGGATTGGCGGCCTGCTGCGCTATGGCATTCCTGAATTCAAGATGGAAAAGCGCGTGCTCGACCGTCGTCTCGAACAGATGCGCGCCGAGGGTGTGGAATTCCGCGTCAACGTCAATGTCGGCGTCGATATCACGGTCGAACAGCTTAAGCGCGAGTTTGCCGCCGTGCTGTTGGCCGGTGGCTCGACCATCGCACGTGATCTGCCGGTACCGGGCCGCGCACTCAAGGGCATCTATCAGGCGATGGAATTCCTGACCCTGCAGAACCGCCGCTGCGAAGGTGACCAGATTGCAGACAGCGATTTCATCTCGGCCAAGGATAAGCACGTCGTCATCATTGGTGGCGGCGACACCGGCGCTGATTGCCTTGGCACCTCGCACCGCCAAGACGCGAAGACGGTGACCAGCCTCGAAATCATGCCCAAGCCGCCGGGTAGCCGCGCATCCGACAATCCGTGGCCGGAATGGCCGCGCATCTACCGCGTCGCCTCGGCTCACGAAGAAGGCGGCGAGCGCCTCTACGCGGTCTCGACCAAGCGCTTCGTCGACAATGGCCAGGGCGAGGTGCGGGCGCTTGAGCTGGTGGAAGTGGCACTGAAGACCGTCGACGGTCGCGCGCAGTTCGTCGAAGTGCCGGGTTCCAGCCATGAGCTGCCGGCCGATCTCGTGTTGCTGGCGATGGGCTTCGTTGGCCCTGAACGGACTGACCTGCTCGATAAGCTGGGCGTGGCCATCACCGCTAGCGGCAACGTGCAACGCGATGGACAGTGGATGACCTCGGTGCCTGGCGTGTTCACCGCCGGTGACATCCAGCGCGGCCAATCGCTGATCGTATGGGCCATCGCCGAGGGTCGTGCCGCAGCGGCGGCAGTCGACAAGCACCTGATGGGCTCCACCGATCTACCGGCGCCGCTGGCCTAGGTCGAGGCCTCGAACTTTGGCCACGCCGATAATCGCAAACGATCGACTGCTGCGCGTCCTGCGCGGTGAGCCGGTAGATTGCACGCCGGTATGGGTCATGCGCCAGGCCGGTCGCTACCTGCCGGAATACCGCGAAACCCGCCGTCAGGCGGGTGACTTCCTGACGCTGTGCAAGACGCCGGAACTGGCCTGCGAAGTGACGCTGCAGCCGCTGCGACGCTTTGCGCTCGACGCTGCCATTTTGTTTTCTGACATCCTCACCATCCCCGATGCCATGGGCTTAGGTCTCAGTCTCGAGGAAGGTCTCGGCCCGCGTTTCGCCCATCCGGTGCGCAGTCGCGCCGACATCGACAAGCTGGCGGTGCCCGACCCGACGGGCGAACTCCGTTACGTGACGGACGCGGTGCGTCTCATCAAGCGCGAACTTAAAGGCAGTGTGCCGCTGATTGGCTTCGCCGGCAGTCCCTGGACGCTCGCGACCTATATGGTCGAGGGTCAGAGCAGCCGCGAATTCACCCGCATCAAGGGTCTGATCTACACCGATCCCGCCGCCGCCCATGCGCTGCTGGACAAGCTCGCGCGCGCGACCACCGCCTATCTGCGCGCGCAGATCGAGGCCGGCGTCGATCTGGTCATGTTGTTCGATACCTGGGGCGGCGCGCTGTCCCATGCCGCCTACCAGAGCTTTTCGCTAGCCTATATGCGCGCCATTCTGGAAGAACTGCCGGCCGGCGTGCCGACCATAGTCTTCACCAAGGGTGGTGGCCCGTGGCTGGAATCGATCGCGGCCACCGGCTGCTCAGCGGTCGGCTTGGACTGGACGGTCGACATCGGCGCCGCGCGCAAGCGTCTCGGCGATAGCATCACCCTGCAGGGCAATCTCGATCCGGCCGTGATGCTGACCCGTCCCGAAGTGGTGGCCGAGGAAGCGCGGCGCATCGTCGATGCCATGGGTGCCGGCGGTCGTCACATCTTCAACTTAGGTCATGGCATCACACCCGAAGTCCCGCCCGAGCACGTCGGCGTGCTGGTCGATACGGTGCACGCCCATAGCCGCCGTTATCATGGTGTCTGATTCACGTACTCGGCGCGCCCCGGACGCGGGCTGCGCCACAGTTCCAATGCGTCCAGCCTGCTAAGCTGCGTCGCTGGTTGAAGGGCCCAAGAGTGGTGTCGCGCTCGAAGTCTACTTCGATATAAATGAATTGATTACTTCACTATACTTCAGCCAGTTTCGAGATTAAGGATGGGGATGCCGTGAGTACCCACGAGCGAACGAATATATTTCTGACCCTGCTCGCCCTGAGCAGCACTGCAGCGGCCGACCAGGTAACCGACCAGGCCCGCGAGCTGTTGAATGGTCACCAGGCCGCCAGCGCCTATACCCTGCTCGCGCCGCTCAGCGATGAGCGGGCCGGCGATCCCGATTTCGACTATCTGCTCGGCATTGCCGCGCTCGATAGCGGTCAACCCGGTCAGGCGGTATTCGCCCTTGAGCGCGTGCTCGCGGTCAAACCCGACGACGCGCTGGCCCGCGCTGAAATCGCCCGCGCCTACTACGCGCTCTCCGAATTCGAGACCTCGAAGCAGGAGTTCGAGAACGTCAAAACCAGCGGTGAAGTACCGGCCACTGCCCGCGCCACCCTGGACCAATACCTCTCCCTCATTGATCGCGCCCAGCGCGGCGAGCAGCGGGTCAGCGGTTATATCGGCTTCAGCACCGGCTACGACACCAACGTCAATTCCGGCACCGACCAAACCACGATCGCCATCCCGGTCCTGAACAATCTGCCCTTCCAGCTGGTCGACAGGGCCACCTCGCAAGACAACGCCTTCGCGGCCGTGTCGGCCGGCGTCAACGCCCTCAAGCCGATAGACAAGACCTGGGCCATGATAGGCGGCGCACGCGGTTACTACCGCGCCACCGAGAACCCGTTTTCGACCGCCGACACCTACCTTTACGGCGGCGTGCGCGGCACTTTCGGCAAACACGAGCTGGTATTCGCCGGCCAGGGCGAGGACTTCATCGTCGACGCCGACAGCCTGCGCTTCGTCTACGGCGGCTATGCGCAGTGGAACTATGCGGTCGATAACAAGAGTCGCTTGAGCCTCTCGTTCCAGGGCAACAAGATCGACTACCCCGATCTTAACCATCGCAACGCGACCCGTTATGTGACCTCCGCCAGTTATCTGCTCGCCATTCCAGGCAAGCGTGAGCCGGTGGTTTACGCCGGTGTCTATGGCGGCGTCGAGCAGGAAGACCAAAGCACCCGCCCGCAGTTCGGCCACGACCTCTACGGTGGACGCCTGGGCGGCAGCATCGAACTCATGCCGCAGTTGCGCGGCTTCACCAGCTTCTCGATGGAGCAGCGCGATTATCACGGCCCCGACCCGATTTTTTTGCGCACCCGCGACGACACGCAGTACATCGTGTCCGGCGGTGTCGAGTACAAGTTTTGTGAGAACTGGCTGCTACGGCCGAACGTCAGTTACACCATCAACAACTCCAATATCGCCATCAACGATTACGACCGGGTCGTGGTCGGCATCGACGTCACGATGCAGTTCTAAGGAGCAGCCCACGTGAATACAGCTGACATCTTCAAGCCTAGCCCACTGGCCTTCGCAGTGGCGGTCGCGGTCGGCAGTCTGCCGGGGATAAGTTTCGCCGCCGCCGGCCGCGTGCAATTCGCCTTTGGTCAGGTCTCGGTGCAGGACATCAGTGGTGCCAGCAATCCGGCCACCAAGGGCCGCGAGCTCAATGCCGGCGACACCATCATCACCGAAAAGGGCCGCGTGCAGCTCAAGTTCGCCGACGGCAGCTTGGTCTCGTTGCAGCCGCAATCGACCTTCAAGATCGACGACTACAACTACGCTGGCAACGACGACGGCAACGAACGCAGCTTCTTCAGCCTGTTCCGCGGCGGTCTGCGTACCATCACCGGCGTCATCGGCCATCGCAATCACGGCGCCTATCGGGTCAACACGCCGGTCGCGACTATCGGTATCCGTGGTACGGAATACCTGATCAAGCTTGCCGATACGGGTGCGGTCGTGACGGTCGGTGATGGCGCCATCGCGGTCCTAAACGACGCCGGCGAAGTCACCCTGGTCAACGGCCAGAGCGGCGTCATCGTCGACAAGAACACACCGGTCAAGATCACCGATGAAAAACCGGTGCTGCCGCCGAACCAGCCGAACAAAGATCTGCGTGACGATCCGGGCACCGATCAGCCGCAACAGGACGAAGACGATTTCATCGTCGACTTGACGCAAGACAACGGCAACATCGACGACACGCTCAACAAGCTGCTGGTGGGCGGCGTGCCCGTCGAACCACCGCCCCCGCCACCACCGCCGCCGCCTCCCGCCAAGCTCGAAAGCGGCGACGGTTTTTCGGTCGCGGTCGCGTATTACAGCAACAATGCCGAAGGCCCGATCAATCAACTGACCGGTGGCGCCCACGCCAGCTTCAGCGAAGGTCAGCTGACCGGTTTCTCGAGCGGCAACACCGAAGGTGTGACGGCCGCCGATCATGGCGCACTGAGCCTGGTCGAGGCCGCTTCGGATCAGTTCATCGGCTGGGGCCGCTGGTCGAATTCGTCCGCTAGCAGCCAAGCTTTCTCCGTCACTCAGGCCGGTCTCGGCGGCAGCAACGAAACCTTCAATCAGCAGAATCAGAGCCTGCACTACGTCACCGGCAAGCCGACCGATATGGTGGCCCTGGCCGAGCTAGGCGAGACCGAGGCGCGTTATTCGACTTTATCCTTCACTTCACCGACCACTCGCAACGGCGTGACTGGCGACTTAACAGGGGCGACCCTGCTGCTCGACATCACCAACGCGCGGGTCTCGGGCTCGGCTGCTGTGAACGTGAATTCCGACAACTACCAGCTCGCTTTCGGTGGCCTGCCGGTCGGCACCTCCGGTTTCGCGGGTGGCGCTTCGGTGAGTTCCGGCACCGGTGGTTGCGGCAGCGCCAGTTGCAGTGGCTTCGTCTCGGGCCTGATCGCCGGACCGCAGGCCGAACGCGCGGGCTTCGTCTATCACGTGTCCGGCAACGACGATGTGTTCGGCGCGGTGACATTTATCAAGGACCCGCACGGACCGCTGCCACCCGGCGGTTGATGCTCACGGTCCATTACCCGGCCGTTACTCACCCCGCATTTGGCTAGCGAACACATCCGTGCCGAGGCGGCCGCCGCATTCCGCGCCGGCCGCGCAAGCGAAGCGCTGATCCTGCTGGAAACTCACTGCCACAATGCCGGCGACGGCACGGACTGGCTAACCCTCGGCCGTCTCAAGCATCATCTCGGCGACACCTGCGGCGCACGCCACGCACTTGAAGTCGCGCAACAGCATCCATCGACCGCCCTCGCCGCACGCCGTCTCCTCGCGCAATGGCTGGCCGACGCTGGCGATGCCGCAGCCGCCTGTGTACTGCTTGAAAGCTGCCTCGCCGATGCGCCCAATGATTTCGAGTTGTGGGGAGATTTGGCTATCGCGCAGGAACGCGCCGGCCGTATCGATGCCGCCCTCACGACGTACACCCATGCTCTCGACCTCGCACCCACCGACGCGCGCAGTCGTCTGAATCGTGCCGCCCTGCTGCGCGGCCTAGGCCGGTTTGAGGCGGCGCTGGCCGACTATGGGCAACTTTTGGAACACAGCCCGCATGAGGCTCGGCTATGGTCCGAACAGGCCGAGAGCCTGCGCCAGTTGCGGCGCTTCGATGCTGCAGTCTTGAGTTGCGAGCGCGCTTTGACGCTCGAGCCAGACGCGGTGAACGCGTGGATGTGCAAGGCGGTTGCTCTCGCGATGCTGGGCGCGGTCGAGGCCGCGCAACAGAGTTTCGTACAGGCCTTCGCCATCGATCGCGAACGCGCCGCGTGTTATGGCCACGAAGCATCGCCCCTACACGAAGTGCCCGATGCGCGCGCGGTGTATTTCGCCGCCGCCTTCACGCGTCTGTCGGACGCCGACTGGGCCGGCTACAGCGAGATGCTGGCTGCGGCATTACGTTTCTTCGCCACGCCGACTCAAGCGCCGACGGATCTATCAGGCGCGTTTCCGCTGCTCTATCTGCCGCTGCCGAATGCGGTACGCAGCGCCGGACATATCGCCATCTCCCAGGGGCTGAATGGCCTGACACCCTTGCCGCCAAGTCCACGCGCCACCGATGGTCGGCGTCTGCGCATCGGCTATCTGTCCTGCAAGTTCAAGGATCATCCGGGCATGGTTCTGACGGGCGGCTTGTTTCGCGCTCACGATCGCGCACGTTTCGAAGTGTTTGGCTATGCCATCAACCGTGACGACCACAGCAGTCAGCGCCGCGCGGTACGCGACGAATTCGACCACTTCATCGATCTTTCCGCGCTCACCGACGAAGCCGCCGCGCGCCACATTTGCGACGATGGCATCGACATCCTGGTCGATCTCAATGGCTACAGCGATGAAGCAC
>JAYWAC010000181.1:0-4636 GCA_043782755.1 Pseudomonadota bacterium
GTTGGCGCCCAATGCCGCGCCCTATACGGTCGTCAACTTCCTGGCGTATACCAATACCGGGTTCTACAAAAGCCTGATATTCCATCGAGTGATCCCGGGCTTCGTGGCGCAGGGCGGCGGCCTCAGCAGCGGCCTAGCGCAGAAGACACCGTTTTACAGCCCCATCACGCTGGAGTCGCATAACGGCTTATCGAATACGCGCGGCACGCTTGCCATGGCGCGTACTTCAGACCCGCATTCGGCGACCAGTCAATTCTTCGTCAATCTGGCCAAGAACACCGATCTCAATTTTCATAATTCCAGCAACCCGGGTTACGCGGTGTTCGGCAAGGTCGTCACCGGCATGTCGGTGATCGACAAGATCGGCAAAGTCGCGACGGGCGAGCGAGGTGGGCAGAGCGATGTGCCACTCAAGAACATCATCATCAAAAGCGCGGTCGAGACCATCACCGGCACCATTCACAACAAAACCGGGGTGGTGTTAGTGGGCGGCGTCGAAAGCGGCGCAGTGTGGGAGTACAGCACCGACCACGGCCAGCACTTCACGACCGGCACCAGCCAGATGAGCTTCAAACTCACCGAAGGCCCCTACGAGGCGAACGACATTCTGATCCGCCAGACCGATATAGCCGGCAACGTCAGCGCGCTGGGCAAGACCGGCGCGAGCGTGGTGATGTTCGCCGGCAAAGCCATCCTCGGCGATGCGACGGCGAATGTCCTGCATGGCACCGATGGCCCCGACAATATGTTCGGCCTGGCAGGCAAGGACACGCTCATCGGCGGCAATGGCAACGATAGACTCGACGGCGGTTCCGGCCAGGACACCATGGTGGGCGGCAACGGCGACGACACCTACATCGTTCGCGACCTCACCGACGTCGTACAGGAGACCAGCGTTACGGGCGGCGTCGACCTCGTGAAAAGCTTCGTCACCTCCCACACTCTCGCCAGCTTTGTCGAAAATGGTCAAATCATGCTGACCGGCAATGCCGACCTGACCGGCAATAGCCTCGACAACACTCTGTTGGCCGGACAAGGGGACAACGTTCTGACCGGCGGCGCGGGCTCCGATACGGTGTCCTACGCCGCTGGCGTCACTGGCACCCAAGGCGTGGACGTCAGTCTGGCCACCGCACTACCCCAGAACACCGGTGGCTCGGGTACCGATACGCTGATCTCGATCGAGAACCTGACGGGCTCCGCCTTCGCGGATCACCTGACCGGCAACACCGACATCAATATCCTGAACGGTGGCGCCGGTGCAGATACCCTGACCGGTGGCGGCGGCGCCGACATACTGACCGGCGGCAGTGGCAACGATGTGTTCAATTTCGAAGCGCTCACCGATCTCGGTGCGGACGTCGCACACACCGATACCGTCACCGATTTCCAAGCGGGCGATGTGCTCGACCTCTCGCACATTGATGCCAACACCAGCACGGCGCTGGACGACGCCTTCAGCACCACGTTGGTCTCCACGTTTACCGCAGCAGGGCAGCTCAAATTCGAGAATGGGGTGTTGTTTGGCAACACCGACGCGGATGTGAATACTGTTGAATTCGTAATCAACTTGACGGGCGTGACGAGTCTCGGTGCCTCGGATTTGGTGATCTAGCTGGTTTATCTCATCTGCTCTGAATGTAGAGACCGGAATCCCATCAACACCGCGCACGGCAATGCGAGTGATCACAAGCGTTTGAAATAAACTCGTGCTTGACGTGCGCGAGCACGCGCTCCAGCAGGATCGCGATTGCGCTTCGACGATTCAGATAGTCTGATTCATGCCTTGACCGGTATTACCTAAGCGGGCTGCGGTCGTCGAGGTGACTGGGACGTCACACCAGCATCTCGATCGGGTAGGTCTGGACTTTGGTGTCAGGTTCCTGTCGCTGCAAGCGTTGTCATTGGTCAAGGCGACCACCTGCTGTCCACACGTCTCGGCATGGCACCCGCTAACCATGAATCCTGTTTCGCGGCACATCGGCAGCACGGACGCTGCGTGCTCCACCATGCCGCTTTCAAATGCACGCGCAACTGGTGCAAAGTATCAACACCCAAATGAGGCGCGACATGACGTCCGCACCGCGATGACTTGCGCATGCCCGAAGTGCAGCCTCACGCGAACCCGAGCGGTCGCTTCCACTGTTGTGCCTGTCATGTGCCCCTGATGCCGAATCCGCACGTCCAAATGATGGGTGAGCGACGAATACCGACCATCCTGTTCTCTGATCTCGTCGGCTACACCGCTCTAAACGTCCACCAAGATCCGGAGGCGGTGGAACTCATCCTGGACGAAGTCAAGCAACGCGCGCAGGACATCATCGAGCGCCATGGCGGCCAGGTCACCCAATTCGTCGGTGACGAGATCATGTCGTTGTTCGGGTATCCCATCGCCCACGACGACGATCCGGTTCGTTGTGCACGGGCCGCACGCGAACTGCACGCAATGGTGCGTGAGTTGAGTCACGCCTGGGTCGAACCGGCATTGCGTACGCCTATACGCCTGCATTCCGGATTCGCGACCGGCGAGGTCACGGTCAAGAAGAGCGATATAGAGAACGTCGGCGGCAGGTATCCAATCACTGGCACGGCGGTCAACCTGGCTGCACGCCTTCGCTCCCACGCTGGTCCAGATTCGATATTGTGCTGCCCGATTTCCTATGCGCGCATTCGTGATTACTTCGACATCGAGGCTATCCCCGATGTGGTAGTGGATGAAAACTTGCCACCCATTACGCTGTATCGTCTCGGGGAACCGACGACGGTGCAGCGGCAATTCGACGTTGCGACGCGGCGGGGACTGACCCCCTGGACCGGTCGCGACGAAGAACTGACCGAACTCAGCAGCTGGCTTGAACGGGTCGCCGACGGCACCGGTCACGTGGTTGTCGTGTGCGGCGAAGCCGGCATCGGCAAAACGCGCCTCGCCTACGAATTCGGCAAGCTCATTCCAGCAAGCCGCTACGCGACCCTGGCGGGCTATTGCCAACCGTCTGGTAACGCGAGTTCCTATGCGCCGCTGATAGACGCGCTGCGTGGCGCCTTGGGGCTGCATGAAAGAATGGCCTTTGACGAATTGCATCGCCATGCCGTGGGCAGGATCTCGGAGCTCGATGCGGCTCTGGCGGGCTATCTCCCACATCTATTGTTTCTGCTGAACATACCCTCCCACGAACATGCGCTCAGCGACAAGACTTCGGAGGAAGTGCTGTATCTTGAGTTACAGCAGGCGCTGGCGCTCGTCTTCAGGGCCCTGGCAAGACGCAGCCCCACGCTCGTGATCCTCGACGACTGGCACTGGGCCGATGGCGCGTCGCACGAATTCCTCAAGGGATTGCTGAACGACATACATGAAATACCGCTCCTGTTCCTGATTCTGACGCGGCCCCAAGCGGGGCCGGATTGGAGCGCGCGCGCAAACGTTTCAATGATCAGTCTGGACACGCTCAATCGTGAGCAAGCGCGCGCGGTGCTCGAATGTGTAGTCGGCGCCAGCGAAATGCCCGACAGTCTGCACGACGTGATCTACGAGCGAACCGGCGGCAATGCGCTGTTCACCGAAGAACTCGGTCGTGCGCTGGTCGAATCCGGTGCGCTCATGGTGAGCAGCGGTCAGGCGATCGTGACCAAGCCGCTGGACGAGCTGCGCTTGCCTGTGTTCCTGCAGTCAGTCATCCAGGCCCGTCTCGACATGCTGGATTCGGCGTCCCTCGACACGCTGAAGATTGCGTCCGTCGTCGGACGAGTATTCGATTTGGATCTGTTGAAGTCAGTGTCCTCATTTCCGGATACCGTGCCTGCGGTGCTGGCAGATTTGCTCAGACGTGACTTGGTCCATCAAATGACCTCGAGCCCACCGATCCGTTACCGTTTCAAGCACGCCGTCATTCAAGAAGCGACCTATGGCACGCTGCTGCATGCGCGGCGACGTGACTTGCATGCGGCTGTAGCGGCCTCGTTGGAATCGCTCTATGCGGATCGAATAGTTGATCTCTACGAGACACTGGGCTTCCACTATCGGCAGGCCAGGATCGTGGACAAGGCGGCTCGCTACCTGGGTTATGCGGCGCAACGCTCGAGCCAGCTCTATCAAATTCCCCAGGCCATGGATCAGTATCTGGCCGCCATACGCCTCATGGATAGCGTTGAGCTGACCGCAGATCTGAAACGCACGCGCATCGAGTTCGCCCTCGCGCTCGGACGCCGCGCATTCATTCAGCCCATGCCGGAAGTCTACGAGATTCTCTTGAAGTCCTACGGCATTGCGCAATCGCTCGGCGACCGGCGGCTTCTCGCACAAACAGCGCTCACACTCGGCAATGTGTCGTGGCTCGAAAGCCGCTTTGAAGCGGCGCGCGAGCATTTGCGCGACGGCATGCGAATCGCGGAGGAGAACGGCTTCGTGACCATTGCGGCCGCCGCACAGTGCAGCTATGGCCATACCATGTTCTACAGTGGTGATTTTCCGACGGGAATTCGTCAACTGGAGAACGCGACCAAGACGGTCGCGGGAGGGCAGAACCGCATCCTCGTACACAACGCCAATAACTATCTTGCGCTTCAGTACGGCTTCACCGGGCAATTCGAACGCGCCTACGAGCTACAGCGGTCGATCCTCGATGACGCCGTCGGCGTC
>JAYWAC010000182.1:0-12224 GCA_043782755.1 Pseudomonadota bacterium
CTGCGGCAAGGTCACGTCGAGCACGCTAGTCGCGATCCTCGACGAGGATGGCAAGCAGGTGCCTCTCGGTGAACGCGGTGAGATCTGCTGCCGTGGTCCGCTGGTTACGCCGGGTTATTTCGAGAAGCCCGCAGAGACCCTTGAAGCCCGCAAATTCGGCTGGCATCACACCGGTGATGTCGGCTACATGGACAAGGACGGCTATCTCTACATCGTCGATCGCAAGAAGGACATGATCATCACCGGCGGCTTCAATGTTTTTGCAACCGAAGTCGAGGCACCGATACTTGCCATGTCGGAAGTGTTGGAATGCGCGGTGATCGGCGTGCCGGATGAGAAATGGGGCGAGTCGATCAAGGCGGTGGTAGTGCTGAAGCCCGGTGAAGCGCTGACAGCCGATGAGATCATGGAACGCTGCCGCGCCAAGATCGGCGCGATGAAGGCGCCGAAGTCTGTCGAGCTGTGGGAGACGATCCCGAAGACGCCGGTCGGCAAGACCGACAAGAAGATGATACGGGCGAAGTATTGGGCGAACGCGGATCGGGCGGTGAATTGATTCGCACCTACGCGGCTAGGTAACGGTCTGCGTAATATCGCTATCGACTAGCAACGACCCGCCGAGGTGTGTGTAGCTTCGATACGACTGTCCATCGATGATCACCCCAGCGACTTCCGTCCATCCCTGCCCACTCGAGGTCACGCTATCACCAGCATTGCCGTCTATGCGCAGGCTGTGGTGATCGCTCAGCGCCAGCACATCGCGAAAATCCACAGTCAGGGCATTGTCGCCGCCGCCCGTCAGATCGATGCGATCGATGCCGCTCACGGTGTGATGGGGTAGCGCGGTGAAATCAAGCGTGATGTTTGCGCCATCGAGTCTTAGCGTGTCGCTGCCACTGCCGCCATCGACGTGACGCAGTCCGTCGTGCCAGACCAAGACGTCATCGCCCGCACCGCCGATCAAAACGTCGGCGCCTGATACGCCGTCGAGGGTGTCGTTACCGAGACCACCGATCAGTTTTTCGTCGGCGCTAGTGCCGGTCAAAGTGTCGGCGTTTGCACTCCCTTGCTGATCGACCGTGCCGGTGAAGTCGCGGCCGTAGATCACATAAGCGCTGCCTGCTGGGCCGTTGACGCCCTGCGCGCCGATCAGAATGTCGTCATAGCCATCGCCATTGACGTCGCCCGCAGCGCTGACGTCCGCACCACTGACGTCAGCACCGGTATTCGGCACGCGTCCGTCAAAGCGCAAGCCGTTGTGACCGTCGATAGTCGATAAGTCAAACCTTGCCGCGAAACCGGCAGCGCTACCGAAGAGTAAATAGGTGGCGCCGGCACCCACTCCGAGACCTGTCGTTGGACCGGGCGCGCCGATCAATAGGTCGCCATAGCCATCGCCGTTGACATCGCCGGCAGCGGCGACCGATCTGCCGCTGTTATTGTTGGTCGCGACGCCATCGATGCGGAAGCCGTTTTCGCCATCGAGACTGGCGAGATCGAAATTCGCAGCGAAGCTCGTACCGTGTCCAAAAACCACATAGCTCGAGCCTGCGTCGCTGGCGTTCGAGTTGGCGCGGGGCGCGCCAATGACGATATCGTCAAAGCCATCGCCGTTCACATCACCCGCGCTCGCCACGGCAGCGCCGAGATGATCACCATCGGCTAGTCCGGCCAGGCGAAAGCCGTTGCTACCGGTCAGAGCGCCGAGATCGATCGGTGCTTGAGGCTTGGCAGCGGTGCCGAATACAACGAAACTCAAACCACCCTCTGCATGGGCGCCGGCGGCGGCATATTCGCCGCCGAGTATCAGATCACCCAGACCGTCGCCGTTGATGTCGCCGGCCAGGCCGACGGTGCGCACCTGATAGAGATTCGCGCCATCGATGCGAAACCCGTTAAAGCCGTCCAGGGTGTCAAGCGCGAGGCTACCAGGAAACGGAGTAGGCGTGCCGAACAACACGTAGGCGCTACCGACGTCACTCGTACCGATGCGATCCGCAAGAGACGATACCATCGCGACTTCCGCGAAGCCGTCACCATTGAAGTCGCCTGCCGAACTGACCGCATAGCCACTGTAGTCGAGGTCAGCGACACCTGTGAGGCGCAGACCGTCGCTGCCGAGCGCATTGACCGAGACACTGGCGGGACGTGTCTGGTCGTCGCCGAACACCAGGTAGCTCGCGCCCGGAGTCGGTGTAGCCCCAGTCAAATGCGGCGCGCCGACAATCACATCATCGAAGCCATCGCCGTTGAAGTCGCTGGTCATGGCGACGCTGATGCCGGTCCAGTCCTTGGCGACGGCACCGTCGATGCGAAAGCCGTTGTGGCCATCCAAGGTGCTGAGCGCGAACGGCGCACTGTGTGTGGCGCTGTCGCCGTAAACGACGTAGGCGGCACCGGATTCGCTGCTGGTCTTTGGCGCGCCGATCACGATGTCAGCGAGTCCGTCACGGTTCACGTCGGCCCCACCGCTCACACTCCAGCCCGTACGATTGTTGCCGGCGCTGCCATCGATGCGAAAACCGTTGCTGCCATCCAGCGCGCTGAGTGCGACGCTGCCACCATTCACAACGCCGATCCCGGCCGCTACATCGACCTGAAATTGACCGGATTCATAACGCGTAAAACCGTCAATCGCGCTGACGCTCCAGTTGCCCGACAAATTCAACAGATCGTTGCTGTCGCCAAATACCTTAAGTGCATGGGGCGCGGCACTGACATCCAGCACGCCCAAGGGGTCGAGAAACAAAGTGCTGGCCACACCACCACGCAGATCGATGATTTCGACATTGCGCACGTGATGTGTGCTGCCGTCGAAGCTCGCGCCGCCGGTGGTCACGCGCAGAGTGTCTGCACCGCTGCCACCATCAATGCGTCGATCGACGTTGTCGTAATAGAGCGTGTCGTCGCCGGCGCCACCGAGCAAGGTGTCGCTGCCGGCGCCACCGTCGATGATGTCGTTGCCACGTCCACCGATCAGATGCTCGACGGCGGCGCTGCCGGTCAGGGTGTCGTTGTCGCTCGCGCCTTCCTGTGCAACGGTGCCGGTGAAGTCGCGGCCATAGATGAGATAGGTGGCACCAGCATTGTCGCCGGCGAGATCCGCAGCACTCGCGGCAAGCAGAATGTCGGCGTAACCATCGCCATTGACGTCGCCCGCTGCGCTGACACTGCCAGCCGTCCCATCGAGCGCGGCAAGGCCATCGAAGTGCAGGCCGTTGTGGCCATCGATAGCGCTCAGCGCGACTGTGGTGGAGAGCCCGTTGTCAGTGCCCAACAGCAGATAAGCCGCACCGGATCCGGCGCCGTGCGGATCGGCCGACGGTGCGCCGATGAGCAAATCGTCGAAGCCGTCGCCATTGACGTCGCCCGCACCACTGACGCTGAAGCCGGCCTGGTCGCCGGCGGTCACGCCCGCGATACGGAAGCCGCTGTCGGCCGACAGGCCGGCGAGCGAGACACTGGCACTGAAGCCGCCGTGCTGGCCGAAGAGCACATAGGCTGCATTGGCGTTGTCGGCACCGATCAAGAGATCGGCAAGACCGTCGCCATTGACGTCGCCTGCGCTGCTGACCGAGCCGCCCGCTGCGTCGCCTGCTGCCGCGCCATCGATGCGAAAACCGTTATTGCCGTCGAGGCTGCTGAGTGCGATGTTGGCGGCGAAATCGCCAGCGTGACCAAAGACCACATAAGCCGCGCCGGACAGCGCGCCGTTGCTGGCATGCGCTGGTGCGCCGATCAGCAGATCGCCAAAGCCGTCGCCATTGATATCGCCGATGCCGCTGACCCGACTCGCATCATCTTCAGCGTTGGTGCCGTCGAGCCGGAAGCCGGTGTGGCCATTGAGGCCGGCGAGATTGATGGTGCTGCTGAAGGGGTTTTCGTGGCCGAATATCACATAGCTCACACCGGTACCGGTGGGTGAGTCCTGAGTGGCGCCGATGATGATGTCGCCGAAGCCGTCACCATTGATGTCGCCGGCCGCACTCACCGACGCGCCCAAGCGATCGTGTGCCGCCAGACCGTCGATACGCACGCCCTTCACGCCGTCGAGATTCGCCAACGAGAGCGCAGCATCGAAGCCGTTCGCGTTACCGAACACGAGATAGCTGGCGCCGGACTCCACGCCATTGGGAGCGGCGCCCCGCGCGCCGATGAGGAAATCGGCTATGCCGTCGCCATTCACATCGCCGGCGCCGCTCAAGCTGACGCCACTCAGATCCCCCGCCGTTGCACCACCGATGCGAAAGCCATGGTTGCCGGTGAGCGTATTGAGGGCGAGGTTGGCGCTGAAGGCCTCGCTGCCGCCGAACACGACATAGGTCGCACTCACCCCCGCGCCATTGCCTGGCGCGCCGATAGCGAAGTCGTCCAGCCCATCGTGGTTGATGTCACCGAGCGCGGTCACGGACGCGCCGCTGCGATCACCTGCGGCGGCGCCGTCGAAACGCGTGCCATTGGCGCCGTCTAGGGAAACCAGATCGAAGGCGCCGTCGATGACGAGATGAGCGCTGGCCTCGACTTGCACCTTCGCGTCAGCGAGGCCGTAGGTGGTGATGCCGTTGTCGGCGCTGATCTGCGTCCAGTCACCGTTCAAAAACACGCTGTCGTGCGGGCCGGCGATGACGCGCAGGGTGGCGTTGTCGGTCAGGCGCCCCACCAGGCCGGCGTCGAGCACCATGCCATTCGCACCGCTGCCGCGTAGGTCGACGGTTTCAAAGGATGTGAAGCTGGCGAGGCGTGCGGCGCCGAGGGTGATGCCGCTGCTGGCGAGTTTGAGCGTGTCGCTGTCCGCGCCACCGTCCTGGCTCACGTCTTCGCGGTCGTAGATGAGGGTGTCGTTACCGGCGCCGCCGCTCAGGATGTCGCGGCCAGCGCCGCCATCGAGGGTGTCGCTGCCGCTGTCGCCCTGCAGGTTGTCGTCACCGGCACCACCATTTAAGGAATTGGTGCCGGTGCCGGCCAGCAGCAGGTCATTGCCTGCGCCACCGAGCAATATATCGTTGCCGTCGCCACCGGCCAGCGTGTCGTCGCCAGCCTCGCCGTCGAGGCGGTCGTTACCGTTGTCGCCGCGCAGGCTGTCGTTACCTGCGCCACCCAGCAGTACATCGTTGCCGTCGCCACCCGCGAGGATGTCGTTACCGATACCGCCTTCGAGGCGGTCATTGCCGACCTCGCCACGCAGGGTGTCGTTGCCCGACCCACCGAGCAGGGTGTCGTTGCCGGCGCCACCCAGGAGAGTGTCGTTGTCGGCGCCGCCGTCAAGGTGGTCGTTACCGGTGCCGCCCTCCAATTTGTCGAGGCCGGCGTCGCCGCGCAGTGTGTCGATGCCATCGCCACCCTGCAGACGGTCGTTGCCGGTGCCACCGATCAGCAGGTCGTTGCCGGCGCCGCCGAGCAAGGTGTCATTACCGGTGCCGCCGTCGAGGGTGTCGTTACCCTGGCCGCCGTCGAGCTTGTCATTGCCGCCCAGGCCGCGCAGTCGATCATTGCCGGCGAGACCGAGCAAGGTGTCAGCGCTGCTACTGCCCGTGAGCGTGTCGTTGCCGGCGGTGCCGCGTCGTGTGGCCATACTGTGCTCGTCTAGCTATGAGGGCGAAGCGGGTTCGCGTCGGCGTGCCGGCCCCATCAGAGCGCAGGAGCCTTGTTCCCAATTCTGGTGAGACCTGGCTTGGACGTCAATGATTTGACGATGGTTTTTCGCGTGATTTAAAGTGAATTGCGAACTCGTACTGAAGACCGGAACGGCGACAGGCTGGGTGCCTCCACAGGGTAAGCGGGCGTCGCGGAAGGCGACGCCCGCGAGACTCAGCGACGTCCGTTGCGGAACGCGCTCAAGAAGGACTTCACCTTCTGCTTGATGCGGGTACGCAGCTTAGGCGTATCGCCACTGGTCTTGACCTCGGCCGATGCGGTGGCGCTGGTCGCGGTCTCGACGGTGGCGCTGACGCCTTCAGCGCGCGGCTTGCGCGGACGACGACGACGCTTGCGCTGACCCTCGGGGGCCTCATTACCTATCGCTTCCGCGTTGTCGATGGCTAGCGGTTCAAGCGGTGCGGCTACGGCGCTTTCAGCACGCGGTTCGTCACGACGTGGGCCGGCTTCACGACGCGGCCCGCCGTCGCGCGGCGGAGCACTGCGGCCGTGCGTGCCGCTTGAGCTGCTCGAACCACCGCCACTGCGTCCCCGGCCGCCGCCGTCGCGTTCGCGACGACGCTTGCGTTCGGCGCTGGCGGCGGCCAGCGCATCCTCGATCACCGAGTCTTCACCGGCCTCGCCTGCGGCACGCGGCGCGCGACGAGGTGGTAGAGGCAGCAGCAGAGCCGGGTCAACCGAAGCGACCGGGATCTTCTGTTCGATATAGGCCTCGATGTCCGGCAGGCTCATGGCGTATTCGTCGCAGGCGAAGCTGATCGCGTCGCCTTCCGCACCGAGGCGCGCGGTACGTCCGATGCGATGCACGTAGTCTTCGGCATCGAAGGGCAGGTCGAAGTTGAAGACATGGCTGACACCTGGAATGTGCAGACCACGGGCCGCGACGTCGGTCGCGACCAGCAGTGACAGCTCGCCCTTCACGAAGCGCGCGAGCAGGGTCTCGCGCTTCTTCTGCGGCACGTCACCCGACAGTACGCCGACCTTGTAGCCGGCCCGCTCCAGCATCAGGGCGACGCGCTCGCAGCCATACTTGGTGTTGACGAACACCATGGTGCGATTGGCGTCCATCTGCGCGAGCAGGCCCAACAACAGCGGCATCTTTTCTTCGGTGGCCGGGAAGTAGACCTGCTGGCGCACGCTCGAGGCGGTGATCGATTCCGATTCGATCACGAGCTTCTCGGGATCGTTCATATGCTCGTAGGCGAGCTCCAGCACGCGGTGACTCAAGGTCGCCGAGAACAGCAGGTTCTGGCGCTCGCTTGGGCCGGGCATGCGCCGCAGCAGGAAGCGGATGTCCTTGATGAAGCCCAAGTCGAACATGCGATCGGCCTCGTCCATGATCATCACTTCCACCGAACCGAGTTCGATGGCGCGCTGTTTGACGAAGTCGATGAGGCGACCGGGGGTGGCGATGATGACGTCGACGCCATCTTCGAGCACCTTGCGTTGCTTGTCGTAATCGACGCCGCCATAGATAAGGGCGGTGCGCAGGCCGGTGTGGACGCCGATCTGGCGCGCGTCCTTGTCGATCTGAATGGCGAGTTCGCGGGTCGGCGCGAGGATCACGGCGCGCGCGTCCTGGCTGCGACGCTCGGGGCTGCCGGGGTTATTGAGAAGGCGGTTGAACAAGGCCACCAGGAAGGCGGCAGTTTTGCCGGTGCCAGTCTGGGCTTGGCCGGCAACATCCCTGCCCGTCAGGGTCAGCGGCAGACTCATGGCCTGAATCGGCGTGCAGCGGACGAAGCCGGCGTCCTCCAGACCTTTTAGCAGGTTGGGGTGAAGGTCGAAGTTTTCGAAACAAATGTCAGTCAGTGTTTTATCGGTCACTAGTGCTCCGTTCCCGAGGGCTTGGGCGGCGACTCGCCGCGCGTAGGTCGGGCCGCCAGGCCCGATGCGGTAGCGAACTACAGGGATTGCTGATCACGGCGCGATGCGATGCGATGTGGCGACGTGGCCGGCTGCGGGCAGAGTTGGGTTTCCGCTGGTCGCTGCGCAGGTCTCTCTGGGCAGGGCTTGGGTGACGCGCTGGCTGCGTCTGACCTTGAGCTGGAAGCGTTGCTCTACAAAGCATGATCCGAGTATTCGTTATTTTGGACAAGCTCCCACCCTGTGGGACCCGCAGCGCTGACTCATGGCGCACACGACGGTGATGCCGATGTCCACGGCAACCCCGGGGCGATTCTAACCGGGATCGCGCGCTACGGCCCGCGCCATCTCAGTGCCGATGGCGCGATGGTGACTACGGCCCCGGCAATCAATGCTTGGACAATGACTGCATAGGCAATAATATCGCGCCATGGCCAGTCGACCATCCACGCCCGCGCGCAGCGGCGCCCGCGCCACGCCGCGCAACAACGAGTCTTCGTCGTTCTATGACGGGCGCACCTATGCGACCGACAACTCCTATGGCTACCTGCTACGACGCTTGTACGCTTCCATGCAACGTCATTTCGAGAAGCGCATGCAGCCGCTAGACCTGACCGCCATGCAATGGGGGCCCTTGCTGCTGATGGCCGAGGGCCGTGGCAATACCGCCGCCGAACTCGCGCGCGGCATGGATATCGATACCGGCGCCATGACCCGCATGCTCGACCGCCTGGAAGCCAAGGGCCTGGTGGCGCGCGCGCGCAGTGCCAGCGATCGGCGCGTGGTGCGCCTTGAACTGACGGCCGAGGGCCTCAACATCGCGAGCCAGATTCCGCATCAGCTGGCGGACGTGCTCAATCTTCATCTGCGGGATTTCAAGGCGGACGAATTACACATGTTGATGGGCTTTTTGCAACGCATGATCGCGAATGGCGCCCTGCCCGGGCCGCTTGAGCGGGACGCCGAGCCGTGAACGACCTGCACAGGTTTGCGCGTCACGCGCGCCAGTTCATGCTCGCGCTCGGCTGTGGTTTGTGCCTGGCCGCTTGTGTCAGCTCGAAAGGTCTGGAGCCCAGCGGCAAGGCATTGGACGTCGCGGCGGTCACCACCGACACCGGCTTCAGTGCTTGGCCGGATGAGCATTGGTGGACGATCTACGGCGATAGCGTGTTGAACGATTTGATCGATCACGCGGTGGCCGCCAATCCGGACATCGAGATGGCGCGTTCGCGCATCGAGATGGCCGAGGCCGCTATCGGCTTCACCCACAGCCGTCTGTTGCCGCAGCTCACGTTTGCCGTCGACAGCATCTATCAGCGCTATCCCGAGCACGGCCGGAACACCAATCTCGGTGGCGAAGGAGGCTCGGATAATTCCATCGAGTTCAAGGGCAGTTACGAACTGGACTTCTTCGGCCGCAACCGCGCCGCGCTGGCCGCCGCCACGTCCAACGCGCGCGCCAGCGCCGCCGCCCAGCAGGCGGTGCGGGTGTCGGTGGCGAGCACCGTCGCACAGGTCTATTTCGATCTCTCGCGCCTGGTTGCTGAGCGTCAGGTGGTCGCTGACACACGCACTCAGCGCGAGAAGATACTGAGCCTGGTGCAGGCGCGCGTCGCTGAAGGCATCGATTCCAATGTCGAACTGCGCCAGGCCGAAGGCGCGCTGCCCGACATCGACGGCCAGCTCGCGTTGCTCGACGAGAACATCGACCTGTTGCGCAGCCGCCTCGCGCAACTCGCAGTGGTGAAACTGGACGTCACGGCGCAACTCTCGCCGGCGCTGGCCAAGGTCGCGGCGCCGAGCCTGCCGACCACCATCCCCTCCGATCTGCTCGCGCGGCGCGCTGACATCACCGCCGCGCGCTGGGAGATCGAGGCGACCACTCGCGGCACCGACGTGATCAAGGCCGAGTTCTATCCGAGTGTGAACCTGACGGCGTTTGCGGGTATCGCATCTCTCGGCCTGTCATCCTTGTTCGAGGCGGGGTCCGGCGCTTTGGGCGTCAACCCGACCCTGACGCTGCCGATCTTCGACGGTGATCGTCTACGCGCGAAACTGAAATTCGCCGACGCCGAAGTCGACCGCGCCATCGCCGAATACAACAACACTTTGTTGAACGCGATGCGCGACGTGGTTCATGTGGTCACCTCGCTGCGCGCACTCGATCAGCGTCAGGCTGCGCAAGTCGCAGCGCAGGCTTCGGCCGAGAGCGCGTATACGCTCGCTCTACAACGCTACAAGGCTGGCTTGACCGGTTATCTGACCGTACTCGCCACCGAGTCCGAGGTGCTGGCCCAGCGCCGCGCCGCCACCGCGCTCAAGGCCCGTGCCCTGGCCTTGAACGTCGAACTCAATCGCGCCCTAGGCGGCGGCTTCGATGCCGCCACTGTCACCGCCGGCAACTGATCGGAATACGCTGTCATGTCCGTACCTGCATCCACGCCCATAGCCCGCCGCAAACGCAAGCCGCTGCTTGGTCTTCTACTGCTCTTGTGTCTGGTGGCCGCCATCGGTGGCGGCGCCTATTACTGGCTGGTGGCGCGCTTCTTCGAGCACACCGACGACGCCTATGTGTCGGCCAACGTGGTCGAGATCACGCCGCAGGTCATCGGCACCGTGGTGTCGGTGTCGGTGCGCGATACCGACCGCGTCACGGCCGGCCAACTGCTGGTGCAACTCGATCCGGCGGACACCGAGATCGCGTTGCAACAGGCCGAAGCTGAACTCGCGCGTACGCTGCGTCAGGTACGCACTGTGTACGCGGCCAACGAGACGCTGAGCGCGGACATCGCGGTGCGTCGCGCCGAAATGAAACGCGCGCAGACCGATGCCGACAAGGCGCGTGGTGATCTCGATACGCGTGCCGCGCTGGTCAGCTCCGGGGCGGTCGGCAAGGAAGAACTCAAGCATGCGCAGGCCGCGCTGGCGACCGCTGAAGCCGTGCGCAATGCAGCGTCCGCTACGATCTCGGCGGCACAAGAACGACTCACCGCCAATCAGGCCATGACCGACGGCGTGGCGCTGGAAGATCATCCCGAAGTGCAGCGCGCCGCGTCGCGTGTGCGTGAAGCCTATCTCGCCTGGGCGCGCACGCGTATTCTCGCGCCCGTCGATGGCGACATCGCCAAGCGCGCAGTGCAGGTCGGTCAGCGCGTGCAGCCCGGCAGCAATCTGTTGTCGGTGGTGCCCCTCGAGCATGTGTGGGTAGATGCCAATTTCAAGGAAGTGCAGTTGCGCGACATGCGCATCGGTCAGCCGGTGACCATGCATGCCGATATGTACGGCGACAAGGTCGAGTACCACGGCCACGTGGTCGGCTTCGGCGCTGGCACCGGCTCAGCCTTCGCGCTGCTGCCGGCGCAGAACGCGACCGGCAACTGGATCAAGATCGTGCAGCGCGTGCCGGTGCGCATCGAATTCGATAGCGAAGAGATCAAGGCCCATCCGCTGCGCATCGGCTTGTCGATGGGTGTCAATGTCGACGTGCGTGACAACAGCGGTCCGCAGTTGCGCGAAGTGGTGGCGGCCGATGCCGAGCGCAGTCGCACCCATATCTTTGAGGACATGACCAAGGCCGTCGATCTGCGCATTGCCGACATCATCGCGCGCAATAGTGGCAAGCATAGCGACGGCGTCGCCGCGCGGCCCTGAGTCGTCATGAGCCGCATGATCAGCGAGGCGCTGCAAGACGACGAGGCGCCACCACCACCTCCACCGGTGGCCGTCGCACCGCCGCCGCCGCTGGCCGGCATGAAGCTCTTGATCGGCAGCGTGGCGCTGTCGGCGGCAACCTTCATGAACGTGCTCGACACCTCGATCGCCAACGTCTCGATTCCGGCCATCTCGGGTTCACTCGGTGTAGCGCCCAATCAAGGCACCTGGGTCATCACTTCCTTCGCCGTGGCTAGCGGCATCGCGCTGCCGATGACCGGCTGGCTCGCCCAGCGTTTCGGCGCGGTGCGTCTGTTCACCACCAGCGTGCTGTTGTTCACCCTGGTCTCGTGGTTGTGTGGTACGGCGACCAGCATCGGTCAGCTCATCCTGTTGCGCGTGCTACAGGGTGCGGTCGCCGGCCCCATGATTCCGCTCTCGCAGGCCTTGCTGCTCGGCAGTTACCCGCGTGAGAAATCCGGTACCGCGCTCGCAGTGTGGACCATGACCTCGCTTATCGGCCCGGTGGTCGGGCCGGTGCTCGGTGGCTGGATCACCGACAACACCTACTGGGCCTGGATCTTCTACATCAACGTACCGGTTGGCCTGCTTGCGGCGGGCGCGACCTGGTGGCTTTATCGCGAGCGCGAATCACCGACGCGACGTCTGCCAGTGGATGTCGTTGGCCTGGCCTTGCTGGTGCTGTGGATAGGCGCTTTCCAGATCATGCTCGACAAGGGCAAGGAGCTGGACTGGTTCGAATCACAGCAAATCATCATCCTCGCGATCGTTGCGGTGGTAGGTTTTCTCGCGTTTCTGATCTGGGAGCTGACCGATGAGCACCCGGTGGTCGATCTCAGCTTGTTCGCCAACCGCAACTTCGCGGTCGCGACTTTGACCATCTCGGTCGGTTACAGCGCTTTCTTCGGCAACCTGGTGCTGTTGCCGGCCTGGCTGCAACAGCACATGGGTTATACGCCAACGCTGGCGGGACTGGCGATGGCGCCGGTCGGTATATTGGCGCTAGTGATCACGCCCTGGGTGGGCAAGAA
>JAYWAC010000183.1:0-12171 GCA_043782755.1 Pseudomonadota bacterium
CCACCACGCTCTACGCGGCGCTGGCGCGCATCAACGATCGCAGCCGCAACATCATGACGGTCGAGGATCCGATCGAGTACTACATCGACGGCATCGCCCAGACCCAGGTCAACACCAAGGTTGATATGACCTTTGCGCGCGGCCTGCGCGCGATCCTGCGCCAGGACCCGGACGTGGTGATGGTCGGCGAAATCCGTGACATCGAAACCGCGCAGATCGCCATCCAGGCCAGCTTGACCGGCCATCTGGTGTTGTCGACCCTGCATACCAACTCAGCGGTGGGTGCGTTGACGCGTCTGCATGACATGGGTACTGAGCCTTTCCTCTTGGCATCGAGCCTGGTCGGCGTGCTGGCGCAACGTCTGGTGCGGCGCTTGTGTCCTCATTGTCGTCAACCGCTCTTAGCCGACGCAGCGCTCGCCGCGCGTCTCGCCATGCCGCTCGCAGCACTCGAAAAGCACACCGTCCAAGAGGCCGCCGGCTGCGCGAAATGCATGCAGATCGGATTCCGTGGCCGCACCGCGATCTACGAATTCATCTCCATCGACAAGGATGTGCGTCGCCTCATCCACGACAACGCCGGCGAACCGACCATCGAGGACTACGTGCGGCGCTTCTCAGCCAGCCTGTTCGACAACGGGCGCGACAAAGTGCTGGCCGGCGAGACCACCGCCGAGGAATTGATCCGCGTTACCACCGCGAGCTGAGTGCCTGTTTCATGCCGGCCTTTGACTATCTAGCCCTGACCGCGAATGGTGCCCGCCAGCGCGGTGTCACCGAAGCGGAGACCGCGCAACAGGCGCGCCAACGCTTGCGCGATCAAGGCCTGGTGCCGCTCAGTGTCGAGAGCAGCCGACGCACCACCAGCAACGGTGGCCCAGCGCGCGGCTTCATCCGCAGCGCGCGTCTGGGCAGCGATCAAGTGGTGTTGTTCACGCGCCTGCTCGGCACACTGTTGAATTCCGGCCTGCCCTTGGATGACGCCTTGACGGCCTTATCCAAGCAATCGGAGAGCAGCGACTTCAAGCGTGTCGCGCTCGACATTCGCGCACGTGTCATGGAAGGCCATGGCCTCGCCGCCGGTCTCGATCAATTCCCGAAGATCTTTCCGCCGGTCTATCGCGCGACGATTGCTGCTGGCGCCCAGACCCGTCATCTGCCCACCGTACTCGCACGCCTCGCCGACTTCACGGAAGAACGTCAGCGCGTTGCGCAGCGACTGAAGGTCGCGATGATCTATCCGATCGTGTTGACGGTGGTCGCGATTGCCGTGGTCAGCGGTCTGCTCGGCTATGTGGTGCCGGAAGTGGTCAAGGTCTTCAGTCAGATGAATCGCGAATTGCCAGCCCTGACGCGTGGGCTCATCGCCGTCAGTGGTTTCATGCGGCAATGGGGCGTGTTGCTGATAGCCGCGCTGATAGGTCTCGGCTTCGCGATCCGCGCCTTCTTTGCGCGGCCCGGTCCACGTCTGGCGCGCGACCGTTTTATCTTGCGCCTCGCCCTGCTCGGCACCTTGATACGCGAAGCCGACGCCGGTCGCTTCGCACGTACCCTCGCCATCCTGCTCGGCAGCGGACTGCCCATGCTCGAAGCGCTGCGTATCGCCGCCAAGTCGGTCGGCAACACCGGCACCTTGCAGGAACTCGAAGCAGCGATTGAACGTGTGCGCGAAGGTGCGGCTTTAAGTCAGGGCCTGTCGCGCGTGAGCGGTTTCCCGCCCCTGCTCGCTCATCTGGTCGCCAATGGCGAGAATTCCGGCGAATTGCCGAAGATGCTCGACTCCGCCGCCGACGCCCACGAACGCAGCATGCAGTTGAAGATAGCGGTGATGATGGGTCTCGCTGAACCGCTGCTCATCTTGCTGATGGGCGCCGTGGTATTGGTGATCGTGCTGGCGATCCTGTTGCCGATTTTTGATATGAATCGGTTGGTGTAGGAGCAGCCAATAGGCGGACTCCGGCTCTGGCAGGAATGTCAGACTGAAGTCTGACCCACAGTAGATCGCAGCCATGCATTGTGGGTCAGACTTCAGTCTGACATTCACCGCGCCGCCCCTACAACCGTGCCTTCAAGGTCAAATCCGCGCGCACCGTCCCCACCGCCGGCAAGGCCTCGATGGTGGCGCGTTCGACCTCTATACCCTGCTGTTCGTCGAGACTCACCAGCCAGCTCGCGAGCTGTGCGAAGGGCATGTCGTCGAGATAGAGCGACAAGGCATTGGCACCGACCGGCGCCATCTTCTTGGTGTGTTCCTGCACGCCGGACGCATGGGCGCTGGTGGTAACCACGTTCAATAGCGAAGCACCGGGGGCTAAGGTCGCGCGCAGCTTGGCGGCGCCACCGCCCAGCGTTTTGATTTCTGCGGACAGTTGCGTGAGATGGGCTTCGAGTTCGCGCGCCGCGCCGACGCGGATCGCGAGCCGCGTATTGGCCTGACTCAAGGGATCGATGATCAACAGAAAATACAAGGCGCCCGTCACCACCAGCGCAGCCAGCGTGAGCAAGATTTTTTCTGAATCCGTGCGCGTGTCGAACCAGGCGCGCATTACGAACCCACCTTAACGCGCAGCCGTGCCACGACTTTGCCGTCGGCCGCTTCCGCGCTCAAGGTATCGGCGCTGAGGCCGGCGTCATTCAAGGCATTGCGCAAGGTCTCGACCGCATCCATGCCCGCCACTTCCACACCGAGTTCCAGTGCGCCACTCGCAAACGCCGCCTGGGTGACGCGCGTGTCGGGTGGAAAACTGCTGGTCCGTACATTGTCGACACGCGCCAGCAGATCGAGCAGCCGCGGCGTGGTGTTGACCCCCGCACGCAGCGCGGCCACCGCCTGATCGGCTTGCACGCGCGGATTCACGATGCGCTGAATGTCGGGAAACATCGCGCGGAACAAAGCTTCGTTGCGCGCGCTCACGGCGCGTTCGGCGTTTTCTAGCGCGGCATGACGCCAGCCGAGCATGGCGGGCAAGGCCAGCAGCGCCACGGCTGCGACCGCCGCCGCCGCCAGCCACAGGCGTCGCGACTTGGCTTTCAATACGGTGTCGGCGCTGGCGTCGAGCAAGGCCAGTGCGCTTTCCTGTGCGAGTTGAGCGACGCGCTGCACATCGCTGAGCGGCGGCTGCCACAGCAGTTCCAATCCTTGCAGTGCGGCACGCGGAAACCGCGTGGGTTGACCGTCGGCGTGCACCACCACCCGCGCGGTGTCGGGAAACTGCTGGCGCAGCAGCGGCACCAAGTGGGCGAGATCAACGAGCGTCGTCTTAAAGGCGACGCCGCGCGCAATGCGCAACAACACATCTTGGTCTTCGACCACGATGGTCCAGCTCTGCGGTTCACACGGCAGCGCGCATTGTTCCGCCGCCACCAAGCGTGGCTTCAAACCGCTGGCCAGCAGCGCCTCATTGACTTGTTCACGCAGTGCGCGAGCGAGCGCCGCCAGCGCGTAACGTCCGCCGCCCTGGGCGGCGAGGGCGAAATGCAATTCGTCCAAGGGCTGGGCCAATTGTTCTTCGGCGGCGAAGGGCGCGGCCTGTCGCGCGGTACGCAGATCGCTGACCGGCAGGTCGACCGTCAGCAGACTGACCTGGGTCGCGTCGAGCAGCAGCATGCAATCGCGTCCACTCAGGATGGCGGCGAATTCCGCGTAGCCACCCTCGCGCCAAGCACCCTCCGCATCGCGCCAGCGCAAGCGTGTGGCGTCGTGCGCCTGCACGGTGGCCAGTAAAGTGTCAGTCATCAAAGAAGCCCTTGTCGCGGCGGAGCAGCGTCACGTTATCACCATCGCGCCGCGCCAGCAGCGCACGAGCGGCCAGTACCGACTGGCCGCTGGTGACGTCCATATCAAGCGTGAAGAAATCGGACCCGACGGTCAGCCCTTCGGATACTAGCGGTCGCCCCAACAGCATCGGCAACGCGCGAAATTCGGCGACGCTGCGTAACGGTCGCAGCTTGCGGGCCTCGATTATCATATTGGCAGTCGCTCTATCCATCGCCGGAGCGAGGCTCATCAACACTTCAAGCGGCGCGGTGTTGACATTGATCGGTGTGACGTCGGGCAGGATCGTGATGAAGGGCCGCAGCTTTTCAAATACCTTGTCGTCGACACCGCGCACCAGTTTCAGCTCGCCGATATCGGCAAAGCCGCGATTGGCCGTGCGATAGGGCGGCTTCAAGCGGCTGTAGTAATCGTCTTCGGCGCCGTTCGGAAAGCGCGCATCGGTATCGGCGTCCAGCCAGTCGAGGATGGCGGGCAACACCGCGTCGTCGATATCGAGATTGCGCAACAGCAACGCGAAGCGCGCCAGTGCTATCTGCTGCGGACTCAATTGCAAGCCTTCGCCGCTCTGCCCACCACTGGCACCAGCCGCGCCGGCAGATGCCACGCCGGGCACTGCGGCCAATGCCACCATGCCCATGCTGTCGCCACCCTGCTGCGCACCGGGTGCCGCTAGCGGAGACTTGGCGCCGGCCGCCAGCCGAGCGCTCGTCAGCGCACCGCCGATGCCGCCGCCCAGGGCGGCGTTCTCACTGTTGGCCGCCGGCGTGGTGGCCGCATCGCCTTGGGCTTGCTGGTTCTGTGCCTCGCCACCGCCCTGCGCCACGACCTCGGCATCAAAGGAAATATCACGCAGATTGAACAAACCTTCGGCGTCGTGCAGACGTGCTTCGCCATGGCCTTGTGGCGTGTTGATCTTCAACACCGCGTTCGCCCACGGTTCGTTCAAGGCATCGTAGCGCTCTTTACGCGCATCGAGACGCAGCACACGGCGACTGTCCTGTTCCAAGGCTTCGAACAGGCCATCGGCATCGCGCGACTCAAAGCTGCGCGCGGTAGCGGCAATACTGTGCATGGCACGCATGCCAATGCTGACGGCGAGCGACACCACGATGACGATAATGATCAAGGCACCAAGGACCGCCATACCGTCTTGCCGACAGCTACGTCTGCTCATCCCGGCCGTGCCACCACACGGCGCAGAATTAAGGCATTGGTGAACTCGATTTTGAATTCAACCCCGCGCGGCAATTGGTCCTGACTGATGGCATTTTCGTCGCGCGGCCAGAACTCCACCCACGAGCCGCCCTCGAAGAAACGCAGCTTGAGCGACTTCACGTCGCGCAGCAGGCGTTGACTGCGAAAGCCAGTGTCGGGCGTGCGGTCGAGGACGTCCCATACATCACGATAAAGATCGCCGTTCTGCACGCGATAGCGCACACGGCGCAGCGCCGGCCCACCACCAAACAGAGCAAGCTCGGGCACGCGGCGCGTGAACGTCAGCAGTTCGCCTTTCAAGCCAGCGCGCAGCGCGGGCTCGGAGGCGCCCAGCGCATCACGCACGCTGCGTGGCGCGACCGCGCCGAGATCCTGTTCCATCATGACGACCGCGAAACGGAGTGCCTCGTAGCGTCGCGTGGCGCGTTGCAGGCCGTCGTCAAACGACAGCATGTGGCGCACGCTGCCATAACTCAGCACCGCCAGCACGGCGAAGATGCTGATCGCGACCAGCAGTTCAAGCAGGGTGAAGCCGCGCGCGGCGCGCATGCTCATCATCAACTCGCCGCCGCGCTGCGGCGCTGACGTTCGAGGCGCGCAATCGGCGCACTGCGGCGCCCACCGTCCCGCACTTCGACAACGATGGCGTATTCGGTCGGCGGCGTCGCGTTGCTATTCGATTCATCGGCGGACAGACCGCGCGTGCGCGGCGCATCGAGCTTGCGCACCGTCACGGTGTAATCAAAGTCGCGCCCATAAAGGCCTTCCTTGCCTTTGCGCGTAGCGACGCTCAATTGCTCGTGTTCCAGCAGATATTGATCGAGCACATTGCTGGCCGCCCATTCCGCCAGCAGGCGCCGTTCGAGATGCCGTTGCGTGGCTATCGATTCGCGTACCACGCCAAGCGTGCCGCCCAATACCACCGCGACCAGGGCCAGCGCGACCAGCACTTCGATCAGAGTGAAGCCTGGTGGGCTTGGCCGCCTCATGTCGCTGGCGCCATCCACTCGGCGATGAACTCGCCATCGGCATTGTCGTGAAAGCGGTAATAGCCACGTTCGCGTCTATGGCTCAGCGCGATATTCGCCAAGCGCGTCTCGCCGCTAGGCAAACACACCACCGCCGGCCCGGTCTCGACCTGCGCGCCGCGCACCGGCGGCACACTCAGTGAGACTTCCTCCGGCAGACTGCGGGGCGCCGTGGCGCCGACCGCCGGCAAGGGCTGCCAACCGTGGTGATAACGTTCCAGATCATAACTACCGGCAGTGATGCGTATGCCGGTAGGATTGCCGGATAGCACCGCCGTATCGCGACAATCGTTCAAGGTCTGGACGAAACGTTGCGCCTCTATCTTGAGCGCGTCGGCGGCGCGGTCAGGTAAGCTGATACGCACGACCACCAGCATCACGCCGATGATCGCAACCACCACCATCACTTCGAGGAGCGTGAATCCGGTGGCGCGTGCCACCGGCTTATTTGGTCGTCCAGTTTCCGATGTCGGCATTGAAGTTCTCGCCACCGGGAATGCCATCAGCGCCATTTGAATAGATATCGTAGGTGTTGTGCTGGCCCGGATAGAGATACTGATAATCGCCGCCCCAGGGATCCTTGGGCACCGCTTCGATATAACCGTCTTCCTTGTAATGGGCACCAACCGGCAGACCCGTGGGCTTGTGCACCAGGGCATCCAGGCCTTGCTCCGTGGTGGGATAGGTGAGGTTGTCGAGCTTGTACAGATCAAGTGCCGCCGATACCGCGCGCAGATCCTGCTGGGCCCGCACCACGCGTGCTTCGTCGGGACGACTCATGACGCGCGGCACGACGATCGCGGCGAGGATACCGAGGATGACCACCACCACCATCACTTCGATGAGCGTGAAGCCCCGTTGTGCGTGGCGAACGACACGCGCGCATTGCATCGTGGACAAAGTCAGGTTCCTTTCGGCGTCTTGGTGAAAGCCCTAGTTTAACCATGTGCCCAAGCGCCGTCATGACGAGATTGGCGAAAGGCAACACGCATGATGACCAGCATGATCCTCGCTGTAATCGCACGCATCGATGACAAAAGACACAGCCGTCGCGACGCGTGCCACGCGCCTGGTCGTGGCGGGTCGGAACTTCACGCTTTCACCTCGGTCATTGAACCCATTAGAATCCAGGCCCAAACCGGCACCGCCGTCGGTCCCGAAAGAAGGCAACGTGGACACCGCTACCCATACACGCGAATCGATCCTACGGCTGCGTGACTACGTCAATCAGCGCATCCTCGGTCAGGACCACCTGGTCGAACGTATGCTGGTGGCGCTGCTCGCCGACGGCCACTTGCTGGTCGAAGGCGCGCCGGGTCTGGCCAAGACCCGCGCCATCAAGGTCTTGAGCGAAGGCATCGAAGGCGAGTTCCATCGCATTCAGTTCACCCCTGATCTACTGCCGGCCGATCTGACCGGTACCGAGATCTACCGTCCCCAGGACGCTTCCTTTACGTTTCAACAGGGTCCGCTGTTCCACAACCTCGTGCTGGCCGACGAGGTCAATCGCGCACCGGCCAAGGTCCAATCGGCGCTGCTTGAAGCGATGGCCGAACGCCAGATCACCATCGGCCGCGTGTCCTATCCGCTGCCCGAGTTGTTCATGGTGATGGCGACCCAGAACCCGCTCGAACATGAAGGCACCTACCCGCTGCCGGAAGCACAGCTCGATCGCTTCCTACTGCACATCAACATCGACTACCCCAAGCACGAAGACGAGAAACGCATCCTGCATCTCGCCCGTCTGGAAGCCGCCAGCCAGACGCCCCACGCGGTGCGGGGCCAGCCGGTGGTCGACCAGGCGCAGATCTTCAGCGCACGTCGCGAAGTGCTGGGCGTATACATGAGCGACGACGTCGAGAATTATCTGATGGAGATAGTGTTCGCGAGCCGCGCACCAGGCGCCTATGGCGCTGATCTGGCCGGCTGGCTAGCCTATGGCGGCAGCCCGCGCGCGACCATCGCCATCGACAGAGCGGCGCGCGCCCATGCCTGGTTACGCGGTCAGGATTTCGTCTCGCCGGCCGACGTGCAGGACATCGCCAAGGACGCTTTGCGTCATCGCGTGATCCTGAACTATGAAGCCGCCGCCGATGGTGTGACGCCGGATCGCTTCGTCGCTGAGTTGCTCAAACGTATCGCCGTCCCCTGAGCGGCCGCCGCGCGATGAGCGCCCTTCCTTTCAAGTTAGCCACAGCCCAGACGCCCGGCCTGGAACGGGTCGAGCCACAGTTGCGTGAATTGATCGCACTGGCCGGCCCGGCCGGTGCGCTGCCGCAATGGACCCGCGCCATCCGTGCGCGCGCCAGCGGGCCGTTTCTGTCGCGCCTGCGTGGCCGTGGCATGGAATACGACGAGTCGCGTCCCTATCTGCCCGGCGACGACATCCGTCAACTCGATTGGCGCGTGACCGCGCGCACTGGCAGCCCCTACACCAAACTGTTCCGTGAAGAACGCGAGCGGCCGGTGTTGATCTGCGTCGACTACCGACGCGCGATGTTCTTCGCCACGCGTGGTGTGTTCAAGGCTGTGCAGGCTGCGCGCGCCGCGAGCCTGCTGGCATGGCGCGCGCAGCAAAACGGCGATCGGGTGGGTGGGCTGTTATTTGCCGACCGCGAACATCACGAACTGCCGCCGCGACGCGGCCGCACCGCGACCATGCAATGGTTGAAGATGCTGGTCACCCAGGCACCACTGCAACGCGCCGCGACCAGCACCGAGGCCAGCGCCACGCGTCCTTTGACCGAGGTCTTGCAACGCGTCGCGCGGGTCGCCAAGCCCGGCACGCTGGTCTTTGTCATCAGTGATTTTCGCGGCTTCGACGAGTCGGCCAAAGCCGCGCTGGTGCAGCTCGGCCTGCATGTCGACGTCGGTCTGGTCGTGATTCACGATCCGCTCGAAGCGAGCTTTCCCGAATTCGATGAAGCTGCCAGCATCGTCGATGGCGAGCGCAGCCTGCGCCTCGCTGGTGTCGGTCGCGCGCAACGGGATTCTTATGCTGCGCAATTTGGCGCGCGCCTCGCAGTGCTACGTCAGATCTGTCGTGAACGACGCCTGCTGTTCACCAGCATCGAAACCAGCGCCGATCCGACTGTGGCCTTGATCAAGTTGTTCGGCGGCTGAGCGATGAATACCACCGAGCTGCCGCTGCGCGATATCCATTTGCCTGAGCCGGTGTCCTGGTGGCCAATGGCGATGGGCTGGTGGCTATGTGTGGGCACGCTGCTACTGGCTGGCGTGCTGTTGGCGTGGTGGTGGCGCGGCGCGCCCAGTCGTCGCGCCCGCCGCGCCGCGCTCGGCGAACTGACGACGATCGAGAACGACTATGCGAGTCACGGCGATGGTCACGCCTGTGCGCAAGGTTTATCGCGTCTACTGCGCCGTCTGGCCCTGTTGGCCGGCGAACCATGCGCCGCGCATTCGCGTGGTGAGTCCCTGCACAGCGTACTGGCGGGCTTGAGCAAGACACACTTGCCGCTCGACGTATTGGACGTGGTGCGCGACGCGCCCTACTCGCCTGCGGCCGCCACGGCCATCGATGCGGCACGCTATCGTGCGGCCACCGCCAGCTTGCGTGGCTGGCTCAAGCGTCTGCGCGTGCCCCGTCAAACCACAGCGAGCGCCCCGCATGCTGCAGTTTGAGTGGCCGTGGCTGTTTGCCTTGTTGCCACTGCCGTGGCTGCTGCGCCGTTTTCTGCCGGCCGCCACGCCAGCCCAGGGCGCAGCATTGCGCGTGCCAGAATTGCGCGACTTCGAAGTGTTGCTGATCGGTGGCGGCAGTGGCCAGGCGAAGCGCGCCAGCCTGTTGCTGGCCGCCCTTGCCTGGTTGTTGCTGGTCACCAGCGCGGCGCGCCCGACATGGCTGGGCGACGCGGTCGAGGTACCGATCAATGGTCGCGATCTCATGCTAGCCATCGATCTTTCCGAGAGCATGCACGAGAGCGATTTCGTGCTGAACAACCAGCCGGTCGATCGGCTCACGGCGTGTAAGGCCGTGGCGCGGGAATTCATTGCGCGCCGGGTCGGCGATCGACTCGGGCTCATCCTGTTTGGCCAACAGGCCTATCTGCAGGTACCGCTCAGCTTCGATCGACAAACCGTACAACAACTGCTGGACGAAGCCGTGATCGGCATCGCTGGCCGCCAGACCGCAATCGGCGATGCGCTCGGTCTGGCCGTCAAACGCTTGCGCGAACAGAACACTGCACACAAGGTTCTTATCCTCATGACCGATGGCCGCAATACCGCCGGTGCGGTTGATCCGCTGCGCGCCGCCGAACTCGCTCATGACGCAGGACTGACCGTCTACACCATCGGCATTGGCGCCGACGAAGGCATCCAACGCGGCTTCTTCGGCTCCGTGCGCATCAATCCCTCGAACGATCTCGACGAGGACACCATGCGCGCTATCGCCAAGAAGACCGGCGGTCGCTATTTCCGCGCACGCGACGCGCGGGAGTTTCAGAAGATCTACGCAGAAATCGACAAGCTTGAACCGGTAGAACACAGCGGCTCTCATTTCCGTCCGACCAGCGCCTTGTTCTATTGGCCGCTCGGCGCCGCGCTCGCCTTGTACCTGGCGGTATTGGCCTTGATGTCCAAACGGCCGCGCGAAGCATTGGCATGAGCGCCGATTTCCATTTCCTGCGCCCGGCCTGCTTCCTGGTCTTGCCGTTGCTGTTCGCGCTGGTGTGGTGGGCGATGCGCGGACGCACACGCGGCGGTGTGTGGTCGCGGGTCTGCGATGCGGCGCTGCTGCCCTTCATCGTGCAGGGCACTGCGGCCGATCTGAAAAGCCGCGCCGGCGGGGTGCTGGCGCTCGCCGGCGCGATCGCCGTCACTGCTCTGGCGGGACCGGTATGGGAACGTGTGCCGGTGCCCGTATTCCGTGGCGAAGCGGCGCTGGTGATTGCGCTCGATCTGTCGAACTCGATGAACGCCGCCGACATCAAACCCTCGCGTCTCGAGCGCGCCAAATTCAAAGTCGCCGACATTCTGCGTGCGCGTAAGACCGGCCAGACCGCGCTGCTAGTGTTCGCCGCACAAAGCTTTGTGGTCACACCGCTGACCAATGACGTGCAGACCCTCGGCGCGCAACTGCAGGCGCTCGATACTTCGATCATGCCGAGCCAGGGCAGCGAACCGGCGAGTGCGCTGGAGCTGGCCGGCAAGCTGTTGCAACAGGCCGGCATGCCCAATGGCCACGTGCTGTTGATTACCGATGGTGGCGACGAAGACGCTATGAAACGTGCCCGTTCCCAAGCCGATGCCGCGAGCTATCGCCTCAGCGTGCTCGGTATGGGCACCGGCGATGGCGCGCCAATACCTGATAGCAATGGCGGTTTCGCCAAGCTCCCGAGTGGCGCGCTGGTGATGAGCCATCTCGATGATGCCAGCCTGAGCGCGTTGGCCAATGCGGGCAAAGGTGTCTACCTCCAATCCCGTACCGACGACAGTGACGTGATGGCTTTGACCCGTTATCTCGACGACGATCGCGCCGCCCATACTCAGCGTCTGGAAAAGCTTGCCTCCAGTCAGTGGCACGAAGTTGGACCATGGTTGTTATTGCCCTTGCTGCCGCTCGCGGCGCTGGCGTTTCGGCATGGCGTGCTGGTGCTCGTGGTGAGCCTGCTGCTCGGCAGCCTCATGCCACGTCCGGCCGCAGCCGGTTGGTGGCTGACACCGGATCAAAGCGGCCAAGCGGCGTTTGCCCACCAGGACTATCAAACCGCCGCCAAGTCTTTCGCGAACCCGGCATGGCGCGCAGCGGCACGTTATCGCGCCGGTGACTTCAGCGGTGCGGCCGAGGATCTGAAAGGCGCCGATTCCGCGCTCGCCCATTACAACCGCGGCAATGCCCTCGCCCGTCAAGGCCATCTTCCCGAAGCGCTGGCGGCTTACCAGGAAGCGCTCAAACGCGCGCCTGAAGATGACGATGCGAAATACAACAAGGAACTCATCGAGCAACTGCTGAAGAAACAGCAAGAACAGAAACAACAGCAGGGACAGCAAGCGCAACACGGGCAGTCCAAGAAGGATGAAGAGAAGTCCCAAAACGATCGCGGCGAACAGCAGAAGGACGGCGACAAGGGTGGCGAGTCCCAGGAGAACAACGACGCTGCGAGCAATGCCGGCGGTGGCGCGCGCACG
>JAYWAC010000184.1:0-1702 GCA_043782755.1 Pseudomonadota bacterium
CAGATGACGATGTTCAAATTACGCGCGAACGGCGCGAGTGGGAAAACGCGATCGAGAGTCGTTTCAGCGCGCCACCATTGGTTGCGATACGCGATGCTATGACTGGCCCTGCCCTCTCCCCCTGTAAGGGGCGAGGGAGTTGAGCGCGCTTATTTCATTGCTACGCTCTCGCGCTTAATTGGCCTAGAGTAGAATTTCGAAATCCATGTGAGTGAAGTGCGGGGCAAACCGAATCTCACTTCCTAGCGAGAAACACAAGTGAAGTGAGGAGAAACACATGAACTATCGACAGTTGGGCAGAACGGGTCTGCGCGTCTCGGAGCTGTGCTTCGGCACAATGACCTTCGGTGGCGATGGGATGTACAAGGTGATCGGTGAGACCGCGCAGGCGGAGGCCGATCGCCTGGTTGGTGTGTGCCTCGACGCGGGCATCAACTTTTTCGACACTGCGGATACCTACTCGGGCGGGCGAGCGGAACAAATATTGGGTAAGGCTCTCGGTGCACATCGCAACGAGGTGGTGGTGGCGACCAAGGTGCGCGGGCGAGTCGGGCCGGGGCCGAATGCCGTTGGCCTATCGCGCGGCCACATCATGGACTCGGTCGACGCCAGTCTGCGACGGCTCGGTACCGATTACATCGACCTGTATCAAATCCATGGCTACGACGCGCTGTCGCCATGGGATGAAACCTTGCGCGCGCTCGATGATTTAGTGCGGGCCGGCAAGGTGCGCTACATCGGCGCATCGAATCTCGCCGCCTGGCAGCTGATGAAAGCATTGGGTCTGAGCGAGCGCGACCGTCTGGCGCGCTTCGAGACCATCCAGTCCTACTACTCAATTGCCGGTCGCGATCTGGAACGCGAGTTGGTTCCGCTGATGACATCGGAGCAGGTCGGATTGCTGATCTGGAGCCCGCTGGCCGGCGGCTTCCTGAGCGGTAAGTTCTCACGCGACCACAAGGGACCGGACGGCGCGCGTCGTGCGAACTTCAATTTTCCACCGGTCGATGAGACGCGCGCTTATCTCGTACTGGATGCACTAGCCGAAGTCGCCCAGGAACAGCAGGTGTCGGTCGCGCGCGTGGCGCTCGCTTGGCTGCTTCATCAAACAGTAACCACCAGCGTGATCATCGGCGCACGCGACGAAGCACAACTGCGCGATAACCTAGCGGCACCCGCGATCAAACTCGACGCATCGCAATTGGAACGTCTCGATAACGCGAGCGCACTGCCGCCCGAGTATCCGGGCTGGATGATTGCGATGCAGGCCCGCGATCGACTGCAAGCGCTGTCGTCGGAGCAGCGCTTCGCCAAGGTGACCTAGGTCACAATAGACGACGCGCGCGCCGTCTTATCGGCTCGTCGATCGGCTCATCAATTCGCGGCGACGAACGCTGGCAAGGTGAGTTGCTCATCGACGCGCTCGAACAGGACGCGCACCGGCAGGCCAAGCGTGAGCGTCTGCACGGCGTCGCGCCATGGCGCATGCATACGCACGCCCTCGTCCATGTCGACCGTGACCAGCGCATAGGGCACGACGCTTTTGAAAGCGAGATGGAAAGGATGATGAGCGATGGTCCAGCTCTCCACCGTGCCGCGCCCGACACTTTCGTGCCAGCCAAACAACATGCTGTAACACGCGTCGCACATTGGGCGCGGATAGTGGCGCAACTTGCCGCAATCGGCGCACTGCTGAAACACC
>JAYWAC010000185.1:0-4555 GCA_043782755.1 Pseudomonadota bacterium
GAACCCTTCGCATAGGGTCAGCTGCTTATTCATCGTTCGGCCTCGTGCAGCGTCATAGGATGAGGGATCTGATCGATGACTTATTCAGAAGTTCCTTAGTCGCTGCAGCCAACGGGTTGGGGTGCTGTATCTGGGAAGCGGCGGAGTATTCGCCTGCCGTCGCTGTTACGGTCTCGCCTACCGGTGCCAGCGGGAGTCCGCGAGCGACCGGGCGACGCGACGGGCGGACAAGATACGCGAGCGGCTAGGCTGGAAGCCCGGCATTCTCATTGGTGAGGGCAACAAACCGAAAGGGATGTACTGGGTAACTTTTGAGCGTCTAACCGACGAGCACGATAGGTACGTTAATGTATCCATGCTGCGGCTCGCGCATCGCTTGGGTTTGGAGCCTGTTGGCGAGCTTGACGCTCTTTCCCTGTTTCGTTGACCGGAAAATCCTACACAGCGCCTACATAGCAGAATCCCCGTCCCGCCGGCGCGGGCATTCATATCGTAAAGAATTGATTTATATGGTGGGCCCGGTAGGACTTGAACCTACGACCAAAGGATTATGAGTCCCCTGCTCTAACCAACTGAGCTACAGGCCCGCGAGACGCTGGGTGTCGCGACTGTCGTGATGACGACAATCGCGACCTGAAAGCGGTGGTCTGTCGCACCGTCAGGCTACAACAGGTAGATCGTACCGCGTGACTTAGTCCAGGAAGGTACGCAGCCGTTCGGAACGTGAGGGATGACGCAGCTTGCGCAATGCCTTCGCTTCGATCTGACGGATGCGTTCGCGCGTGACATCGAACTGTTTGCCGACTTCCTCAAGGGTGTGGTCGGTATTCATGTCGATGCCGAAGCGCATGCGCAGCACCTTCGCTTCCCGTTGTGTGAGCCCGGCGAGAACTTCGCGCGTGCTGCGACACAGGCCTTCAAAAGTGGCCGAATCAATCGGTGCCTGAATGTTGGTGTCTTCGATGAAATCACCGAGGTGGGAATCCTCGTCGTCGCCTATCGGCGTCTCCATCGAGATCGGTTCCTTCGCGATCTTGAGCACCTTGCGAATCTTGTCTTCCGGCATCTCCATGCGATCAGCCAGCTCTTCCGGCGTCGGCTCGCGACCTTTTTCCTGCAGGATCTGGCGCGAGATGCGGTTGAGCTTGTTGATCGTCTCGATCATGTGCACCGGGATACGGATGGTGCGTGCCTGGTCGGCGATCGAGCGGGTGATGGCCTGACGAATCCACCAGGTCGCGTAGGTTGAAAACTTGTAACCGCGACGGTATTCGAACTTGTCGACGGCCTTCATGAGGCCGATGTTGCCTTCCTGGATGAGATCCAGGAACAGCAGGCCACGGTTGGTGTACTTCTTGGCAATCGAAATCACGAGTCGCAGGTTGGCCTCGACCATTTCCTTTTTGGCGCGGCGGGCCTTGGCCTCGCCGATAGACATGCGACGGTTGATGTCCTTGATCGCGCCGATGGTGATGGCGTGCACTTCTTCCAGCTCAAGCAGACGCTTCTGCGAATTCTCGATCTCGTGCTGACGTTCCTTGATGGCCGCAGCATAGGGCTTCTTGGCGCGGACCAAGGTCTTGACCCACTTGTCATCGGTCTCGGCATCGACGAACACCGCGAGGAAATCCTTGCGCGGCATGCGGCAATACTTCACACAGACGTCCATGATGGCCTTTTCCTGCTTGCGGATTTCTTCCACAACCCGGCGGACATGCTCGGCCAGCTTGTCAGTGAGCTTGGGCACCAGCTTGAATTCCAGGAAACGTTCCTGGAGTTCTTTGCGCACCAGTTCGGTTTTGGGATGATCGCGGCCGTTACGCTTGGTCGCGGCCTGCACTTTCTTGAACAGCTTGCTGTATTCGTCGAAGCGACGAATGACTTCTTCGGGGTCAAGCGACGGGGCAACAGCTTCGTCGTCGTCGGTCGCGCCTTCGACTTCTTCCTCGTCGTCGCCCGCAGCGGCGACGGCCTCTTCGACGACAACCACTGGCGCCGGCACGGCCGCAGCTTCGCTGTAGTCGATGAAGCCCGAGATCACGTCGGTGATCTTGATGTCGCCCCTGACGCTGCGTCCGTATTCGTTCAGGAATAGCTCGGAGACGGTCGGGAAATCTGCCAGCGCCGACAGCACTTGGTTCAGGCCGTCCTCGATACGCTTGGCGATCTTGATTTCGCCCTCGCGGGTCAAAAGATCGACCGTGCCCATTTCGCGCATGTACATGCGCACCGGATCGGTCGTGCGGCCGAACTCGTTGTCAACCGCAGCGAGTGCCGCAGCCGCTTCCTCGGCGGCTTCTTCATCGACGTCGCTGTCGTTCAGCAACATGGCGTCCAGGTCCGGCGGAGTCTCGTGGACCGCGATGCCCATGTCGTTGATCATGTTAATGATATCTTCGATCTGTTCGGGATCGACGATATCGTTGGGCAGGTGATCATTGACCTCGTGGTAGGTCAGGAAGCCCTGCTCCTTGCCTTTGGATATGAGTAGCTTGAGTTGCGACTGCTGGTCGGCGGTATCGAGTTCTTCCACCGTTTCCACGGAATCTGTTTTAGCTTTGGTCAATTTCCACGAGCCTCGTAGTCCGTCGATCCTCGGTAAGGATCGTTGAAATTCTAGTAATAGGGCGGTGGATCCGCCAGGTGCGCTGGGGCAGCAAAATAGCCGCGCAGTATAGGTGCTGAGCGAGGGTTTTGCCTAGTCCGAGCCTGGGCGCGAAGAGCTTATCGGCCTCGGCTCGCGTCAGCCTGAAGGGTTTTGTGGCCTTTGATCACAACCCTGGCATGCACCGACCCGCAGCCGGCCCTAGGGTTCACCCGGGTTTACTTCCCGCGCTTGTAGTTGCGCACGATGTCCCGCTGTTCGTCAGTCCACTGTTCAAAGGGAATGGACTTGATGCGTGCGAAGCGCTGTTCTTCGGCCTTGGAACGCAGGCGCGCCAGGGCACCGGCGAATTCGCTTTCGAAAGCGCTGTCGGGAATGCCGAGGTCGAGGGTGGCGAGGCCCGCGAGCTGGGCTTCAAGCGGATGATCGCGCCAACGCTCAAGCAGGGCAGCGGTGGAGGCCGGTGGCTGCGCCTGAATCGCGGTCCAGACCTCCAACAGTAGGCCGTCGCGCAGCTCTTGGCGACAGAAGGTCGCCAGCTCGGCATCGAGCTGGGACGCCAAGGCCGGCAATTGCAACAGCATGGCGAGCGCCTGTTCCTCCAGCGAGCGGCTCGTGAAGCGATTCAACACCGGCGCGCGACGCGGTACGTTGGCGCGATTAGCGGTCAGGCCGAGCTCACGACGGATGAGGTCTTCGTCGAATTTACTCAGGTCGGCGAGGGTGCGCACTGCGCTGGCGCGATGACTTTGGCTGGGGATCTGATTGAGATAGGGTTTGGCAAGTTCGACGAGCCGCGCGCGACCGTCACCGGTGGCCAGATCAACTTCGAGCTTGAGAGTGTCCAGCAGGTAGTCGGCCAGGCCGAACTGGCGGGCGGCCTTCAAGAAACCTTGGGGTCCGAATTCGCGCACCGCACTGTCTGGGTCCTGGCCTTCCGGCAGGAAGGCGAAGCGTACTGCCCGATTGCCTTCGACCAGTGGCAGGGCGTTCTCCAGCGTGCGCCATGCGGCGCGTTTGCCCGCAGTGTCGCCATCGAAACAGAACACCACCTCCGGCACTTGCCGGAACAAGAGGTCGAGGTGTTCGCGGGTCACCGCCGTGCCCAAGGTCGCCACTGCGTTCGGCAGGCCGAATTGATGCAGGGCGACGACGTCCATATAGCCTTCTACCACCAACAGGCTGCCGAGCTTCCGATCGGCGGCTAGTGCCTCATGCAGGCCATAGAGCTCACGGCCCTTGTGAAAGACCTCGGTCTCGGGAGAGTTGAGGTACTTCGGTTCGCCGGTGTCGATGACTCGTCCGCCAAAGCCGATCACGCGCCCGCGTCGATCGTGGATGGGGAACATGACTCGCTCGCGGAAGCGGTCGTAGTAGCCACCCCGTTCACGTTTGATGGCAAGTCCTGCCCGTTCCATTTGCTCGTCGGTGATGCCGTTGGCGGTCAAAGTGTCGAGTAGGTTACGCCAGCCTGAGGGCGCAAAGCCCAGGCGGAAGGTCTTGGCGATTTCGCCGCTTAAGCCTCGCTTCTTGAAGTAGTTGACCGCGACTTCGCGCTCGCTGCTGTGGCGTAGCTGAGCCTCAAAGAAGGCACGGGCTTGTTCGAGGATGCCGAACAGGTCGCGGGTGCCGCTGGGTCGCTGGACTCCGCCGGCTTCGCGCGGCACTTCCATGCCGGCCACGCCGGCCAACTCTTCAACGGCTTCGACGAATTCCAGATTGCGATGCTTCATGAGGAAGCCAATCGCACTGCCGTGGGCGCCGCAGCCGAAGCAATGAAAGAACTGCTTGTCGCGACTGACAGTGAAAGAAGGGGTTTTCTCGCCATGAAAGGGGCACAGGCCCTGGAAATCCTTGCCGGCCTTGCGCAGCGGCATATAGCCTTCGACCAGCTCGATGATATCGACGCGGGCCAACAGGTCAGCGATGAATTGCTCGGGGATACGGCCA
>JAYWAC010000186.1:0-12055 GCA_043782755.1 Pseudomonadota bacterium
CGGCGTCTTGCCGTTTAGCGCAGCCAAGTGCAAACGATGCAGCGCCTTGTATTCGATGACCTCACCTTTCGGCTGCCAAAAAATCACTAGCGAACAGGCGCCCGACAACAAACTTTGTTCCGTCGACCACAGCGCTTCCTGCATATTATCCGTGGTGATGAACGAGCAATTCTCCAGCGCCACGCCTTTCGCCAACCACGCCGCCGGAAAAGGAATATGTGGCGCGTTGACTAACACTACACCCTGCCCCGATTGGCTCGCAGCGGCAATGGCGGGTATGAGCAGCGAAAGTTCGCCGATGCCTTCGTCATTCGAATTCAGTATCTCGGTCAGCGCGCCGATGGGCCAACCGCCGCCCGGTAACACGCGATCGAGATCGGTAAAACCCGACGGCAAGGTGCGCTGTGGCGGAATGGCTTCGCCGTGGCGCAGCAACGGGCTTTTCAAAAAGGGTTCGAGTTGCGGATTCATCTTGCGTCGAGACTGCGAATGACACCCACCGCTAACCCTTCGATCACCAGAGTATCGTGGCGCAGATCGAGGACGATGGGTTTGAATTCGGGATTGGCGGGCAACAACTCGGCGTGATAGCTTTTGATGCGCAAGGTCTTCACCGTGACGTCATCGTCGATGCGCGCGACCACTATTTGGCCGGTGCGCGCCGTTTGGGTTTTATGCACTGCCAGCCAATCGCCATCGAGGATGCCGGCGTCGCGCATGCTCATGCCGGTAACTCGCAGCAGATAATCGGCACGCGGCTTGAACAGCTCGGGCGCGACCGCGCAGTGGTCTTCGATGTGTTCGAGAGCGAGCAGCGGCTGACCGGCAGCAACCCGCCCGACTATCGGCAGGCCCTGCGCGGCGCTGGCCGCATCGCCGGCGATGCGGATGCCGCGCGAGGAACCGGGCACGAGTTCGATGACACCCTTGCGCGCAAGCGCACGCAGATGCTCCTCGGCGGCATTGGCGGAACGGAAGCCGAGTGCCGTCGCGATTTCCTGGCGGGTCGGGGGCATGCCGGTCTGTTGCACGCTACGACGTATGAGCGCGAGGATTTCCGCCTGTCGCGCAGTCAATCCAGTGACCATGATGAAACCTGTGTATAAAGACAGGTGTAATTATATACAGTTAAATTCTCGGCGCAAGCCCTACGGCGAAGCCCGCGCACTGTCGGCATCGCCGCAGGCTATGGCTATACTGCCGCCTGTCGTACGCCGAGCATCATGAAGCGCCCATGTCCACCACCCGCCCTCGCCCCGCCCGTTCTGTTCGGCACATTCTTCTTCCCGGCTGATTCGCACCTGTTCTGACCACCATGGCACGCGCGCGCCACAGTCTTCAGCGCATGCTTCGTGCTTGCGGCTATTCGTTGCGGGGCATCGTCCTCGGCTGGCGTTACGAGACTGCGTTTCGCGAGGAAATATTGCTCGGTGCGGTGTTGGTGCCGCTCAGTCTCTGGGTTGGTCGTGACGCGCTCGATTATGTGCTGCTGATCGGCAGCCTGGTGATGCTCATGATTACGGAGTTGTTCAATTCGGCCATCGAGGCCCTGACCGATCGCATCAGCCTCGAGCATCACGAGCTGTCCGGGCGCGCCAAGGATTACGCTGCAGCCGCAGTGTTCATCGCTTTTCTGTTGATGCTGGTGGTGTGGGGGGCGATTGCCTACCTGCGCTTCGCCGCCTGACGACGCGCACGAGCGGCTCTCACAACTTCAGCGCAGCGCGCGAGCAAGCGCCTTGCTGGTGGCCTGCAGACGCTCGATGAGCACTTCCTGAAAGGCGCGATTCAAACGCACTTGACTGGGCAACGATGCCCATTCCTTGAAATCACGGTCGACCTTGATGATGGTCGCGTCGCGATTGGCGACCACGCTCGCGGTACGGCCCGTGTTCGACAGATATTCCATCTCGCCAAAGCATTCACCCGCGTCGAGGTCACGGATGCGCGTGCCGTTGATCGAGACCGACACCGAGCCTTCGGCCAGCACATAAAAGGCGCGTTCCTTGTCGCCCTCGGAGAACACCGCTTCGCCACCGATATAGTTGCGCCAAGTCGCAACCTTGGACACTTCCTTCAGCTCGTTCTTGGAAAACTGGGAGAAGAAAGTCAGTTCCTTCATCTTCGCGACCTTCTCATCTTCGCTGAGCATGATCGGCGAACGTTCAAGCAGCTCGATGAGCTTGTCGAGGTCCTGCACGATTTCGTGCCCGCTCTTGTAGCGACCGGCAAGATCCTTGGTCAACATCTTCTTGACCACCCGCCACACCACCTCAGGGACCTCAGGGCAGACTTCGGGTAAGGGCCGCGGCTCCTCGCACACCACTTTTTGGATCAGGCTGGACAAGCCCTTGGCCGCAAATGGCGGCGTGCCGGCCAGCATTTCGTAGAACACCGAACCGAGCGAGAACAGATCCGATTGCGGCGTCAGTTCCTTGTCCTGCGCCTGCTCCGGCGACATGTACAGAGGCGAACCGAACCAACCGATGATCTGGGTCTGATCGACGCCCATGCGGCGCGCGATACCGAAATCGCCAAGCTTGGCCACGCCAGACTCGGTCAGCATGATGTTGGCCGGCTTGATGTCGCGATGCAGGACACCCTGGGAGTGAGCGTAATCGAGCGCGTCGGCCGACTGGCGAATCAGCCTCACCACGGTCTTCAACGGCAACAGCGTCTCGGGCTTGCAGTAGGTGCGCAGCGTGTCCCCACCATTGATGAATTCCATCACCATGTAGGGCGTGCCCTGCTCCTCACCGGCCTCATAAACCTTAAGGATATTGGGATGGTCGAGGCGCCCGGCCGAACGTGCCTCGTTGACGAACATGCGCTTGGCCATGCTCTCGCCATCGTCCTCGGCATCGGTGTTGGTGGCGACCTTGATCGCCACCGCACGGTCGACATAGGCGTCATGGCCTTTGTAGACCAGACCCATCGAACCCTTGCCGAGCACGTCGACGATATCGTATTTGCCGATCTTGTCCGGAATGTTGTCCTGATTGCTCATGACAGTCCTTAGTCTAGGGCGCGAGTTGCGCTTGTTCGCTCAGGTCGTAGAGGAAATCAACGCCAATTTCTCGCATGGTCGGTGCCAGATCCAGCCCCCGCTCCTGCTTGGCCATGGTCTTCTTGCCCATGAAATGCACCAGTTCGTTGATCGACTTGGCCATCGCGAAGTCTTTCGGATTCTTCTGCGCGTCGACCACGAAGGACGATTTGATGGTGACGTAATCCACTTCGAGACGCTTGAGGTAATCGTAGTTGTCGTGACCGCTGCCGAACTCGTCGAGCACGAAACGACAACCGAATTCCCTGAGCGTGGTGATCAGATCGCCAGCCTCGGCGAGATTCGCGACCACGTCACGATCAGGAATCTCAAAGCAGATCTTGCCGGGAGGTACTGGCGTTTCCATGAACTCAGTCATGATCTGCTGCGGCAGGTTCTCGTTCTTCATGGAAGCCGACGAGAGCGGCACGATCACCACCGCATAGCGTTCCAGTTCGTCCTCGTGGGCCTGCATCCAGGCCAAGGTCTGGCGGAAACTCCAGAGATCGATGTCGGCGGCGGACTTAGCGCGCGCCAGCGCCGGCGCAAACAACTGCGCAGGAATGGACTTGTCGGCCCGATCGCGGGCACTGACCACAACATGCAAGGCCGGTGGCAAATCGCTGTCGGTCAGACTCACCACGCTTTGTGCGAGCAACACCAGACGCTCTCGGTCCAGCGCCTTGTTGGCATAGGCCACCATCTGTTCCAGCGCGCGCCGCTGTTCCGACTCATTACCGGCCACGAACAGCGAACCGATGCCCATGCCCCGCGCCGTCTCACAGGCCTCGCGCGCCGCGCCGAGCAGGCCATCGGCCTGCACCAGCGCATCATCGCTGCCGGAGAGACCAATGACGATTTCCGCGCGAATGGCACTGATCACGGTCTCGGCACTGGACAGCGATTGCTCGCTGAGCTCGACCGTGTGATCGCCATCCTGCGGCTCGCTGTTGTCCAACACCAGTGACACCGCCTTCAAGGTTTCGTTGGCGCTCTGCAGTTTCTTGAAGGCGGTCTGCACACCACCGGTCGGCCAGTACACGCCGAGCTCCGCACCGCTCAGTCGTCCATAGATCAGACCCTTGACGCGCAGTACCTGCTGCAAGGCATCGGCCACCGCCTTGAGCAGGCCATCGCCAGTCTCAACGCCGAATTCATCGTTGATCTGTTTCAGGTTCTCGATAGAGATGTGGCAGCAGGCAGCATGCTTGGTGCCGCCCACATCACCACCAGCGAGGGCCGCGTCAACCGCTTCGGTGAAAAAACGCCGCAGCAGAAAACCGGTCAGCGGATCGCGCGTGGCTTGTTCTTCGACCTGGCTATGAAGTTGGTCGACCACGCCGAACATGGCACGCTCAAGCGGCGGACTTTCCATTTCGGCATCGAGCACGCGCAGGATGCCGCGACGTAGATACATCGCGACCTGCTGCAAGGTCAGAGTGCTGGCCTTGTTGCCGATTTCGTCGACGAACACGAACAAGTGATTGCGTGGTTCCTTCCACACCAGACTCACTATCGCCGGGTTGGCGGTATTGGCATTCATCATCGCCTGCTGGCCAACCTCAAGCTCGCGCGAACGATCTAGCCAGCGGTTCCATTCCTCAGGCAGATTGGCCCGTTCAAGCGACGTATCGGTCGCTTCCAACGATTCGCCACGCCGCTCCTCAAGGATGCGCTGCTGCTGTTCGCAGGATGCCACCACGCTCTGCACGTTCTGTTGGTACTCGTCACGCTGCTCGCCGAGGATGCCGTCGAGCTCAGCCACCATCGGCGCGAACACACCGACGTCATCGCGAAAATCGCGGTTGGCGCGCACCACCAGCTGCTCAACGCGCTCATTGCGGCGCTGGAAGGATTCACCCTTGCCGTCGCGCACCTGGGAGATGCGGTCAACCAGCTGGCGCACCGGGTGCTGACTCGAGGCAAAGAATTCCTGATCGAGCATCGCGGCCTTGTGCACCGAAGGCTGCAAGCGCGTGAGATGGCTCTTGGCGCTCTTGGCGATGAAGGCATCATGTAGCAGCGCGCTGAACAGATTGGCCACCACTTCGATGGCATCGGCCGCCTCGCCGCCGATCAGCTTATGCGGCGCACCGTCACCGGTCAGTGCCTCGGTAATTCGGCGTTTGAGCGCTGGCACGTCCAGCAACGAGGGCGCATCGGTGTCGGCATAAGCCTGCTGCACGTCAGACAGGCCATCGAGAATCTGGGTGCGGCTGTAGTCGCCGCGCATACGCAGCGACTCGGAAAGATCAGTGCCGCCATCGGGCATGAGCTGCCGTCGCAAGGCCAGCTGAGCCTGGGCGGTGGAATAAGCCTGCTGCATGGTCGGCGCGACGTAACGCACGCCCGTGCTCACCCATCCAGCCGGCAGCGCGGCCACATTCCCCGTGGTGCCGAACATCGCGTTGCTAAGCTGTGTGGTAGCCGCCCCGCTGACCACCGGCGGCCCGCTGGCCATCACATCACCCGCCGCGACTGCGCCCCGCTCGACCATCGCGCCGGCCTCACCATAGGCGCCGGCCGGCACGCTGGGCGCTGCGCCTTGCACGACATAACTGCTCGGAGGTGCACTCGGTGGTGCGCCCTGCACGACGTAACTCCCGGCCGGCACGCTCGGTGGCGCGCCCTGCACAACGTAAGCACCCGCCGACACACTCGATGATGCGCCCGGCGCGCCGTGTCCGGCGTGGGCCGCAGCGGGTGACCTCGCATGAGTACCCGGTGCACCATAGGCGCCCGCTGGCATACCCGCCTGACCCGCCAATAGTTCGTAGCCTGCGGGCGGCGGACTTGGCGGCGCGCCCTGCACCCAATGGCCCTCTGTCCCGCCCGCTGGCAAGCTCGGCATCGCCGGCGCGACTGCGGAACGGGGAACGCCAGTCATCGGTCCCTGACCGGGCGCCGGACCATAAGCCGGCACAGGCGATGGGCGACCTTGATAATTCTCAGGGCCAGATATCAGATCGAACAGCGCGCCATCGCTGGGTTCGACGGGTAGCGGCGCTTCCGTCTCCGCACTGGGCGTATCGAAGCCCGCGCCGGCATCAGCACGTTTCTTAACCGCCGGTTTGTCCTTTTCGATGACGGGCAGAATGCCGCGCTCAATGAGCATGACGTTCACTTCTTCATACAGCCGCCCGAGATTGCCCGACATCACTTCGTGCAGGACTTTGTATATGCGTGCGGTGGCGCGTCGGTCGGACTGCAGGCCTTTCAGACCATCCGAGAGGGCGTTACACAACACGCCCGGACTGATCGGCATCGAACCCAGGTCAACTTCGCGATTGGCCAGATAACTGAAACGCCGACCGAGCGCGAACAAAGGCTCGGTGAATTCGGGCTCGAGTTCCGAGACCATTTCCGAAATGACGAGGAATTCCTCGAACTCGTCTTTGTCGATCAGCGACAGATCAGCGAGCCCGACGGATTTCGGGTCCTTCTCGATCTCAGCGAGTGGGTCGGCGAGGATCGCGACACCGGTCTCGACGCGCTTCGGCACCGCCTCACGAATGCGCTTCTGGCGGCTACGAATCTCGCGCTGCGCGTCGAGGAAACGATTCTGATCGACGTTGTTACCCGCATCGCGCGCCGCCAGAAACAACACCTCGTCGACGCGCTCCAGGAAACGATCGCACAGCCGCCCGACATGATCGGCGCAGAGCGCGGCCAGCGGCGCAGCCAGCGCGGCGAATTCCGGCGCGAAACCCTGCTGGGTACGACCGAGCGCGGCGCTGTTCTCGGGCGGCGGCGACGGTGCGCTGGCGGCCGCGAGGTGACCGAGCAGTTCGACCGCCTTAGCGTCCGGATTGACGAAGGACACGCCGATGCCCTTGGCCACCACCCGTGAGATCTCCAACTGAATCTGGAAGTCTTGTTTGACGCCGTCGACGAACAACGCGAAGAACAGCACGGCCGGCGCATTGGCCGGCAGACGGGTATAGGTGGCCGGCTCGGCGCTGATGAACATGCCACCGACACAGAAGTCGCGCACCGTACAGGCCACGGGCGCCCGTCCAGCGATGCCGATCAAGCCTTCGAGGTTGATCGGGACGCGCGCATAGCGACGCTGCTCGGCGCCGCTGCCATGTCCGTGCCCTGCTGTCATCTGAACGGTAATTGCACCCGCCGCATTCACTCGCGCATGGTTCCGCTAACGCCGCCGGCCATCGGCGTCGCCGCACCAACATGCGCTGTTGAACTGTTCGCTCGCGCCAGGCAAGCGACCGCGATCGCCGGTGCCATGCGGCTATTGCGGCCGATGGTATGGCGAACTTCGAACTGACCGTATTGTAGCACTGGTAACATCGAATTAACGGATTTCAAGTGGTGGCAAAGCCGCTCTACGCCACCATGACGCAAGCCCACCAACGCCATGCTGACACCAGTCAATGTCTTCCCTCAACGCGCTCGAACTCGACGCGCGGGCGAGTCACGCCAGAGCGGCGGCAAAGGCCCCTATAATCGCTACCCATCACGATCATCACTCGACCTCGCCCATGGACTCTAAACCCGAACACGCTCCCGCCCACTTCATTCGTCACATCATCGATGCCGACAACGCCGCCGGCAAACATGGCGGCCGCGTCGCAACCCGCTTCCCGCCCGAGCCCAACGGCTATCTGCACATCGGTCACGCCAAATCCATCTGCCTCAATTTCGGCATCGCCGAGGAATATAGCGGCACTTGTAATCTACGCTTCGACGACACCAACCCCGAGACCGAGGATGAGGAATACACCACCGCCATCCAGGCCGATGTGCGCTGGCTAGGCTTCGACTGGGCCGAGCGCCTGTTCCACGCCTCGGACTATTTCGAGGCACTGTATGGCTATGCCTGCGATCTGATTAGCAAAGGCTTGGCCTATGTCGATAGCCAGAGCGCCGAGGAGATCCGCGCCACCCGCGGCAGCCTGACCGAAGCCGGCCAGACCAGTCCCTATCGCGACCGCAGCACGGAAGAAAACCTGGATCTGTTCGCGCGCATGCGCGCCGGTGAGTTCGCCGAAGGCGCCCACATCCTGCGCGCCCGCATCGACATGGCTTCGCCCAACATCAACATGCGTGACCCGGCGCTGTTCCGTATTCGCCACGCGCCCCATCACCGCACTGGCGAGGCGTGGAAGATCTACCCGATGTACGACTACGCGCACTGCATTTCCGATGCGCTGGAAGGCATCACCCATTCGCTATGCACGCTTGAATTCGAAGATCACCGCCCGCTCTACGACTGGGTGCTGGATCAGCTCAAGGTGCCGGCGCATCCGCAGCAGATCGAATTCGCGCGCCTCGAACTCAACTACACCATCACCAGCAAGCGCAAATTGCTGACCCTGGTGCGCGACGGCCACGTCAGCGGCTGGGATGATCCGCGTCTGCCGACCTTGAAGGGCATGCGCCGCCGCGGCTACCCGCCGGCCGCTATTCGTAACTTCTGCGAACGGGTCGGGGTGACCAAGAAGCAGACCGTGATCGACATGGGGGTGCTGGAAAACTGCGTGCGCGAAGAACTCGACCGCAGCGCGCCGCGCGCACTGGTGGTGCTGGACCCGATCAAGGTCGTGATCGAAAACTTCGCTGCGACCCAAGTCGAATGGCTGAATGTGCAGAACCATCCCAAGGATCCAAGCTTGGGCTCGCGCCGCATGCCACTCACCCGCGAGATCTACATCGACCGCGACGACTTCATGGAAGATCCGCCAAAGAAATATCACCGCCTCGCGCCCGGCGCCGAGGTGCGACTGCGTTTTACCTATGTGATCCACTGCACCGAGGTGCTCAAAGACGCCGACGGGCGCGTGACGGAATTGCGCTGTCAGTACGACCCGTCCACCGCCGGCGGTCAGAACCCCGAGGGGCGCAAGGTCAAGGGCATCATTCACTGGGTATCGGCCAGCCTCGGCCTGCCGGTGGAAGTGCGCCTCATCGACCGGTTGTTCAATGTGCCTGACCCGGCGGCGCAGGAGGATTTCCTCGCTCATCTGAATCCGAATTCGCTGTCCGTCACCCGGCAGGCGTGCGCCGAACCAGCGCTAGCCACCAGCGAAGCCAGCAGTTTTCAGTTCGAACGTGTGGGATATTTCTGTCGCGACGCGGTCGATTCAAGCGTCGCTGCGCCGGTCTTCATCCGCACCGTCACCTTGCGCGACACCTGGGCGCGCATCAACGAAGGCGATAACTGAACGTCCCGCTGCAGGCGCGCCGAGGTCTACTTCTCGCCGAGGGTCCACACGGCATCCCAGTCGGGCGGCGGTTCGTGGCTCTGATAGTGCAAAGACCGGTCGCGCAGCAACCGGGCCGGCTGGTCCTGCGCATCAATGACTAGCACACCATTGAAATGCGACACCGCCGCTGACCACGCACGGCTGCGATAAGCGGCCAGACCCCGCGCGTAGCGGTCGAGCATTTCCAGTTCAGCGGCCGGTCGTGCGTCATCGCCATGACCACGCACTTCGAACACCGGCACCGGCTCGCGTTTACCGCTCACACGTAACAGATCGATTTCGCGCAGCCGGTAATAGTCGCGCAACTGCGCACGCGTCGACGCGCTGATCAGAATGCCGGTGCCGAGAAACTTGTTGGCACTTTCCAGACGCGACGCGACGTTCACGCCGTCGCCGACCACGGTGTAGTCCATGCGTTGCGTTGAACCAATATTGCCCGCCACCACGTCGCCGGAATTGATACCGATACGTACTTCGAAACAAGGCTTACCGGCCGCCGCTTGACGCGCATTGAATTGCGCCAGCGCGCGTTGCATGCCAATCGCGACCTTGACCGCGTTATCGGCATCCTGCGGCGACGCGAACGGCGTGCCAAAGACCGCCATGATCGCGTCGCCGATGAACTTGTCGAGGATGCCGTGATGCTCAAATACGATCTCGACCATCTCACTGAAGTATTCGTTCAGCATCGACACTGTCTGCTGCGGCCCCAACCTTTCGGCAATGCCGGTGAATCCCTTGATATCGGAAAACAGAATGGTAGCCATCTGCGAACGACCGCCAAGCACCGATTCACCGGCGGCCAACACCTGTTCAGCGACCGGCGCCGTCATGTAGCGCGCCATGGTCGCACGCAGACGTTTTTCCTGGGTGATATCGTCGATGATGATGGTGCAGCCGAGCGGCGCACCGTCCGACGCGGCGAGCGGCGTGGTCTGGTAGTTGACCGCTACCGTGCCGCCATCGAAATGACGCAGGCTGGCATCAACACCATAGTCGGCGACCCGCTCGGCGATGACCTTGTGCACGCTGGCCAGCAACCAGGGATTGCTGCGGCGAAACAAGCGCTCGGCCGAGGCACCGAGGATTTCGTCGGCGCGCACGCGCAACAGCTTGCGCGCGGCATCGTTGAGCTTGACCACGTTGCCGAGATTGTCGAGCGTCAACACCGCGTCCGACAAACTGCGCAGCACGTTCTCGCTGTAATTGCGTTCATCCAACACTTCGCGGAACAGGCGCGCGTTATCGAGCGCAATGGCGCTTTGCGCGGCGAGCATTTCCAGACGCCGCTGATCGCGCATACGGAACGGCCCGCCGCGTCGATTCAAAACCTGCACCACACCGAAAGGCACGCCGTGCTTGTTCAATACCGGCACGCACAGAATGGAGCGCGTGCGGTAGCCGGTCTTGCGATCGACTTCCGGATTGAAACGCGGATCTGCATAGGCATCGGGGATGTTGACCGCCGTGCGGGTGGTGAACACTTCGCCGGCAATGCCGAGCTGTGACGGGAAACGAATCTCGCGCTCGGCGAGCCCCTCCGCGACCCGCGACCATAACTCGTCAGTCTCGGCGTCGTGCAGGAACAAGGTGCTGCGTTCGGCGTCGAGCAGATCGGTCGCGATGCCGATGATCTTACGCAAAAGCTTGTCGATATTGAGCTCCGACGACACCGCCTGAGTGACCGCCAGAATATGCGCCTCTTCGCGTTGCGAGGCGCGCGCGCGGTCCGACAGCTGCGCGGTTTCAAGCACAATCGCGGTGTGGGTGGTGAAAGCCTGCAGCAATGCGCAGTCGGCCGGCGTGAAATCACCCTGACGCTTGTTCAGCACCTCGGTCACACCTATCACATCGCCGGCACGGGTGCGCAGCGGCACGCACAGGATGTTATGAGTGTGATAGCCGGTAGAGGTATCGACCGCGCTGTTGAAGCGCGCATCGGCATAGGCGTCGTGAATGATGGCCGGCTCGCCGTGCGTGAACACACTGCCGGCGATGCCGGCGTCGGCGGGAAAGCGAATCTCATCGACCATGTCGCCCTGGGCGACACGCGAGAACAACTCGCGAGTCTCGGCATCGTAGAGAAATAGTGAACTGCGATCGGCATCAAAGGCTTCAGTGATCAGTGTCATCAAACGCGTCAGCACCACATCGAAGGACAGCGACTCGCGCACCTTCTGGGTGGCTTCGACCAGCGCATCGAGCCGCCGCGCGAGGTCGTCGACCAGCAGCATGAGGTCATCCCGCTCGGTGCCAGGAAAAACTTCCACCGCGCGTCGCAGGATGCTGTCCTTCAGACGACGTTCGAAAATATCCGATACCACCGGGGCGGCATCGGCGATGCGCTTGCTCATGTCCTTGGCCTGTTCGACATCACCCACTGGCGATGACTCGCCGTGGCGTTCTCGGTTCAATGATGGGAAGGCACGGCCCATGGAGACCGGCAGTTATGCGGAAGTCTGCGGCGTGAACTGGATGGAAATAGCGCCAAGGCGCGCCATTTGCGAATTGTTAACGACTGGGAAACGATTGCTTACAATCCCCCATCGGCGCTTGCGCGCAAGCGTGCGCTCGGTCGGCAGCGGCGCGCGCTCATCCATGCCCTGCTAAACTGGCCCTCGTCATTGCCCTGGTAGCTCAGCGGATAGAGCAACCGCCTCCTAAGCGGTAGGTCGCAGGTTCGACTCCTGCTCAGGGCACCATTCAATTTGCTACCAATGCTGTCGATTAAGGCGAGCTCAAACAGGAACTCGCAGCGGCAGGGATTTTCGATCACCGCCAGCGC
>JAYWAC010000187.1:0-12032 GCA_043782755.1 Pseudomonadota bacterium
CGCGGCCTGGTGGTTCGGTCACAAGCACATGCCCGACTATCACGGCGATGCATCGCGCCCCCTCGACGTACGCGGTCTGCTGTTGTTCGGCAGCGGCGCGGCGCTGTTGTCCTGGCTGCTGGAGATTTTTGGTGAACATCACCTGACGGGCGCTGAGATGGCGATGTTGTTCGCGCTGTCGCTGGCCTTGCTGGTCGCCTATGGCCTGCACGCGCGACAGGTGTCGTATCCACTGCTGCGTCTCGGCTTGCTGCGCACGCGCACGTTTCGTATTGCGGTGCTGGGCGGTTTCGTCACGCGCCTCGGTGTCGGCGGCATGCCGTTTCTGTTGCCATTGCTTTTTCAACTGGGTCTCGGTCTGCCAGCCTGGCAGTCGGGCTTGTTGATGATGCCGGCGGCGGCGGCGGCCATGGTGATGAAAGTAATCTCGACCGCGTTGCTGCGTCGTTTCGGCTACCGCCAAGTGCTGGTGGTCAACACCGTGCTGGTCGCCATTACCATGGCTAGCTATGCATTGATTACATCGACCACGCCCATCATCGCCATCGTCACCCTGGGTCTGGTGATGGGCTTGTTCAATTCCCTGCAGTTCTCGTCCATGAATACCATGGCCTATGCCGACATTGAAGAAAGCGATGTCAGCATGGCCAGCACCATGGCCAGCACCATGGCCAGCACCTTGCAACAGATGTCCTTGAGCTTTGGTCTCGCCTGTGGCTCGCTGGTGACAGCATATTATCTGGCCGACCTGCCGCAGACTGATCGCATGGCGGTGATGGATGCCCTGCACTACGCGTTTCTGAGCTTGGCCGGGTTGACCTTGATATCGTCGCTGTCGTTTCGCGCTTTGCGCCGTGGTGATGGAGATAATGTCAGTCGGGGGCGGCTCTGAAATAGAGATTTAATGTGCGAATTCATTCGCACATTAAAAAGCTCGCCATCGATGTAGATTAGAGCGCCAATGCGGCCACGCGCGACATGCACCGCGCATCAGGTTTTCTCCAAGAGGATCGCTCCCATGTCTGACCCGCTAAGCATCGCCAACTGCTGGATTGCCGCATACAACGCCAAGGACTTCGACGCCTTGGCGGCCTTGATGGCTCCCGAGATCCGTGTCGAACATCACAACCGCGGCGCGCTGTTGCAGGGCGCCGAAACCATGCTGGCGGTGATGCGGCAATTCGCGATCCTGTTGCCTGACCGGCGCTTTCATTCACTGCGCAGACAATTCGCGGCGGGCGATATCGTGATCAGCGAGATCACCTGGGAAGGCACACCGACCGATGACGTCGAAGGTTTCGCCAAGCGTGGCGTCACGGTGAAACTGGAGCTTGCCTGTCTCTGGACCATACGCGATGGACGCGTGGCCGATTATCACGACTACGGTTGAACAGGCGATGCTTGCCGGTAGGACAGTCCTTGGGTAGGCGCGACCATTCGCACATTTGAAGGCGCGCCACCAACGTCCGCGCTGGCATGAATGTGCGAATGGTCGCACTTACTCGGAATCGTCTGGCGCCTTACCCCCAAATAGCTAGGCCGTCATCCCACCCCATCGACGCAAAGACTGCCCCACACTTTGCCCGTGCCCTGCGTCGTGTTAGGTTCGCCGGTTTGGCGCATCCGCCGGCCTGCGTACGCAGACGGTCCGGCGCGGCGCTCTGCAAGCCACTTCGACACGGCGCTTGGCCCACCAGCGCGTGTCTCGCACGAGGAACGAGTTCATGAATACGCAGACCAAAGCCGCCGTTGGGGTCGAGACCCCGCAACACGAAGTCGTGATCGTCGGCGCCGGGGTATCAGGCATCTACCAGCTCTATCGACTCGTGCAACTGGGCGTCAATGTGACGGTGCTGGAAGCCGCCGGCGATCTAGGTGGCACCTGGTACCGGAATCGTTATCCCGGTTGCCGCTTCGATTCCGAGTCCTACACCTATGGCTATTCCTTTTCCAAGGAACTGTTACAGGAATGGGATTGGCCGGAACGATTTTCGGCCCAGCCCGACACGCTGCGCTATCTGAACCACGTCGCCAAGAAATTCGATCTGCGCAAGCATATGCAGTTCGACTGCAAGATCGAGAAAGCCGAATTTGACGAAGCCAATCATCTCTGGCGTCTGCGGCTTGGCAACGGCCGTGATATCACGACGCGCTTCGTGGTGACCGGCGTCGGCCTGTTGTCCGCACCGACCATGCCGCGCATTCCGGGGATCGATACTTTCAAGGGGCCGTGCTTCCATACCTACTTCTGGCCACATGAACCAGTAGATCTGGCCGGCAAACGCGTCGCCGTGATCGGGACGGGCGCGACCGGCGTGCAGGTGATATCCGCGATTGCCGACCAGGTCGGCGAGCTGACGGTCTTCCAGCGTCGTCCCAACTGGTGCGCACCGCTCAATAACAGCAAGCTTTCGCCGCAAGAAATGGCCGACATCAAGTCGCGCTACGACCAGATCTTCGCCAAGTGTCTACAGACGCCGGGCGGCTTCGAGCACGAGCCCGATAGACGCGGCTTCTATGAAGTGACGCGCGAAGAACGGGTTGCGCTGTGGGACAAGCTCTATGGCGAGCCGGGCTTTGGTATCTGGCTGTCCAATTTCCGCGAGATCTTCACCGACGAAGTGGCGAATGCCGAATTCTCTGAATACGTCGCAGAGCGCATCCGCCGGCGCGTGAACGATCCGGTCGTGGCCGAGCAACTTATCCCTAAGGATCACGGCTTCGGCGTGCAGCGCGTGCCGCTCGAGACGCGCTATTACGAAGCCTATAACCTGCCAACCACCCGTCTCGTCAACATTCAGGAAACGCCCATCGAGTGCATCACGCCCAAGGGTGTGCGTACCTCGGAGCGTGAATACGAATTCGATTTGATCGTGTTCGCGACCGGCTTCGATGCCATCACTGGTTCTTATGATCGCATCGACATCCAAGGCGTTGGCGGCGCGAAGCTGCGCGACAAGTGGGCCGATGGTCCGGTCACTTTCCTCGGCATGCAGATCAACGGCTTCCCGAATTTCATCACGGTCGCCGGTCCGCAGAGCGGCTCGGCCTCGACCAATTTCCCGCGTGGCATCGAAACAGGTGTCGAGTGGGTGACCGGGCTGTTGCAGTACATGTGGAAGCACGGTTACACCCGTGTCGAAGCCACACCCGAAGCGGAAGAGCGCTGGACCAATCACGTCGCCAAGATGTACAGCACCATGCTGATGCGCAAGGCCAAGGGCTGGTTCACCGGTTACAACTCCAACGTCGATGGCCACGAGCACGGCAGGGTGCGGCATCTGGTTTACAACGGCGGTGCGCCGAAGTTCGTCGCGACCATCAACCAGGTGGCCGCGGAGAACTACAAGGGTATGAGCTTCGAGTAAGCGCCGCCCCTTAAGATCTGTCTCCACCTGGCGGCCGGGCAAGCCGGCCGCCAGGCATCAGCGGGTGAATGTGAGAAATCTCATTTCGCCGACCTCTCGCCCTGCCTAATCTCTCCTCCCTAGGGACGCGCCACGTCTTGTCTCTCTCCGCCACACCGCCGGTGTCGCGTAGAGGCGCAAGCTTCGCGCGGGAGGGAGGGGGATGAACCAGCACGAACAATTGCTGAGCTTCTGCGCAGGCTCTTACGACGCGGCACTCAATCCGTCGACGTGGTCGGAGATGTTGGCGCGGGTGGCGAGTTGTCTCGGCGCTATCGGCGCCGATCTGCATCTGCCGCCCAAGATGGGCGCACCGAGTGGCGAGATGCTAGCGCTGGTGAAGGCCATGCAGCCCCATCTCGGTCGTGCGCTCAGCGCGCAGTTCCACATGATGGACGCCGAACTGCGTAACCACGTCTACACCGATGCATTGGATCGCCTCGCCTGCGGCGTCGCGATTATCAATGGCGCGGGCAAATTGATGCTGAGCAATGCCGCAGCCCAGGCGGTATTTGAACAGGGCCTGACCTTGAAACTCGTGCAGGAGCGACTGACGGCCGCCCTGCCCGCCGAGTCGCGCAAGCTGCAGGCGCAGATCCAACACGCGCTCACGGGCAGTGATCGACGCGGCGGCGCGATCATCGTACACGGACCGGCCCAACGCGCCTTGAGCGTGACGGTCGACGCCGCCAGCGAACAATTCCGCAGTCGCACCGGCGGCGCGGCCTATATCTACATTACCGATATTCACGCTCGTCCGGCGCGCGCCCGTGCGCAGCAGGTGCGCGAGATGTTCGGCTTCACGCCGGCCGAGACGCGCATCGCGGTCGGCATCGCCGATGGTGAGACCGTGCAGGATGTCGCCGCGCGGGTCGGCGTGACCTACGAGAGCGCACGCTTCACTTTGAAGCGCGTCTACGAAAAGCTCGGTGTGCACAAACAAGGCGAGCTGGTCGCGCTGATCCGTGGCGCACTGCCGCCGCTGCGCGATACCGACTATCGCCACGGCTCATGACAGGTCGCGCGTAAAGCTTCAAGCAGAGAGTGCGCGCGGCGAGCCCTCCTCACCACGTGCACTCGACATATCGGCGTCGCTCGCAGGAAGCGACGATGCCGAGGGTCAGGGACGACCCACCTTAACGACATGATCTAAGAGCGCAGCACCTGCCCTGTCCTAGCTTCCGTCACCGCGCCGTTTTCGTACAGACATTCACCGTTGACGATGGTGTGCAGAATGCCGCGCGAAGGCATCACCATGCGCTTCGCGCCACCGGGCAGGTCATAACGCCGCTCGCCACGATTGCTCGAACCGACGGTGGCGGGATCGAAGATGGTGATGTCGGCGGCGAGATCGGTAGCGAGACGACCTCGGTCAGTGATACCGAAAAAACCCGCCGGATCGCCGGTCAAACGACGCACGCCTTCTTCGAGACTCAGCGCGCCGTGTTCGCGCACCCAGGTACCGAGCAAATAGGTGGGGTAACCGGCGTCGCACAGCATGTCGAGGTGTGCGCCGCCATCGCCGAGGCCGAGCAGCATGTCGCGATTGGCGAGGATTTCCTTCATGCGATCGACACGATGATTGAACGTCGACAGCGTGAACTCGATGTCTAGATCGTCGGCCAGCGTCAGGTCGAGAAAGGCATCGACCGGGTCCTTACCGAGACTCTTCGCGATCTCCGCCACGCTCTGGCTCTCATAGCCTTTGAGTTCGGCCGAGCGCACTTCGTGCACGCGCACCCGCGACCAGTTGCCAAAAGTCTGCGGGCGTTTCAGATCCTCACGGAAGCGCGCGCGAAAAGCCGGGTCGCCATAGACCGCGCGCTGCGCAGCCTTCGATTGATCGATGAATACCGGCTGCCAGGACGGAAAGGCGGCAAAGGAAAAGGGATTGCGCATGTTGACTTCGCGGGTCAATGGCAGGGGCGAGGTCTGTGGTCGCGCGCCACGCGCGATGAGCGGCGCGACCTTGGCCAAGGTGTCGCGCACTGCTTCGGGAATGTCGTCGCGATCGAACATCGCGATGAAGGTCACCGGGCGCTGGCTGGCTGCGAGCAGCAGATCGAGCAAGGCATAACCGTCGTCTTCGAGCACCGCTATCTGACGCGTCAGCGCGATTTCGATGGCGCCCTTGCCGCGCGCCTTCAAGACCCGGCCGTAAGCCTGGTATTCCTCGTGGCTCGCGTTACGACAGGCGAGCGGGCGGCCACCATAGCCCATGTGCTGATTGAGTATGGTGCTGGAGAAACCGAAAGCGCCGGCGTCCATCGCTTCACCAAGTAAGCGGGCGATGTGCGCGGTCTCGTCGGCATTCGCGGCACGTTCCATCGAGGCCTCGCCCATCACGTAATGGCGGAAGGGCGTGAGCGGTGCGAGGAAAGCGAGATTGATGCCGGGTCGACGGCGCGCCGCCGCAGCCATAAATTCGGGAAAGGTTTCGAAATCCCAGGTGATGCCGCGATCGAGCACCTCAAAGGGGATGGCTTCGACATTGACCAGATCACGCATCGCCACTTCGCGCGAAGCGGGGCGACACGGCGCGATACCGACACCGCAATTGCCCATCACCACTGTGGTCACGCCATGCCAGGGCGAAGGCGTGGCGGCATCATCCCAACACATCTGCGCGTCGTAATGAGTATGGGGATCGATGAAGCCGGGTGCGACCACGCAGTCGCTGGCGTCGATGACGCGCTTGGCGCTGTCATCGTTCTTGCCGAGACTGACTATCCTGCCAGCCAGCACGCCAACATCGGCGTGATAGGCGGCGCGCCCGGTGCCATCGACGACGGTACCGTTCTTGATCAATAGATCGAGGGCCACGAGCATCTCCCCAATAACATATACCGGGCTTGAGGGTAACCGCAGGCGGTGGGTCGGGGAAACCCGCTAGCGGGGGCGGCGCGATAAGAGACAGGGCGAAAACGCGCGGTGAGGGCTCGTCGGCGCAGGAAACAAGCAGTAACTCGAAGGCTTCGTTTACTGCGGCTACTTAAGACGGTTAAACGCGCTGACGACGACGAGCAACGAAGCCCAGAGCACCCAGCGCGCCACCGAGCAACAGTGCCGGTGCCGGCAGCGGCACGGCCGCGACCTGCAGACGGAAGAACGTACCGCCATTGAGGGTCGTGAACTTCAAGCCGTCGCTGAGCGTCGGCAGCAGGATGGTGCCGAAAGCGCCGGTGATGCTGTCGGCAAGAATGATGTCGAAGGCGTCGCCAAGCACCGGCGTGTAGCCGGACAGCAGCGCGACGTTCAGCTTGCCCCCGAGAGTGGCGGCGCCGTGCACGTTGAGAACATCGTAGTCAGTGGGATTGGTACCGCCGAGATCCACGGCGAAGCGGCCGCCGAGTAGATCGAGGCCGCTACTAACATCGAAGTGTCCGGTGGGATCGGCGCTATCGCCTGGATTCAGCACGCCGTCGACGCTCATGACCAGCTTGCCGGCGATAGTGCCGTGGCCAATCAAATCACCACCGGCGATCTGCACGCCGAATTCACCGCTGGCACCCAGGGTGCCGCTGTTGATCGACGTCGTACCGGATAACTGTTGAAACTTCCCGGTCTTCAGGGTCGCCTGCACGCCGTCGATGGAAATTCCGAAGCGGCTGGCGCTGATGACTTCATCGAACGTCACTTTCGCATCTTGTGTCAGCGAGAGCGCGCCATCCAGCGCGTTGTTCAAACGTTGGCCACCGAGAGTTGCACCGTCGACATCGACCACGGCGTGGTTATCCAGCGCCGCGATATTCGCGGTCGTGCCCGGATTCAATTTAATCGTACCGTTATTGGTCACGAGATGCGTGGCCGTGTAAAAAGCGCCACCATCGATTGTCAAATGGCCATCGTTGATCTGACTGCCAGTCGCCAGCACTGCATCGTTCTGCACGGTCAAGCTGCCGCGATTATCAATAGTGACCGTCGCCAGGCGGCCGCGATCATTGACCAGCATCGTACCTTCGTTGATCAGACTGCCATTGATATTGAGCGAGCCCGCAGGGGCCATGATCGTGGCAGAAGCTCCGGCATGATTGATCATGCTGTTGGCAAACGTTCCGGTGATCCCTTCGATATGGAAGCTATTGAAGTTGTCGATGCTTTCGGCGTGGATGTTACCGCCGTGGCCCACGGTCCAGGTGCCGTAGTTGAATATGCCTTGGGTGACATTGACCGTTGCGCTGATGCCACCACCGGTGACATCGAATCCGCCGCCGCTCTGTATCGTGATGCGACCGGTATCAAGTGCTGCGCCGCCCTTGACGGCGAGCTGTCCAAAAATATCGGCCGTGCCAACCACTGTGAGCTTACCGCCATCGACACTCAAATTGGCGCGGTTCGTAAGTTCCAGCGCAACGTTGTCGATTGCGTTGGAGGTAACGGTCGGCACAGGCGACCCATCGATAGTGACGAAATCAGATGCGCTCGGCAGCGCGCTACCCGACCAGCGCGCTGCATCCTCCCAACCTCCGTCACCGCCAACCCAACTCACAGGCACGGCCAACGCAGCCTGTCCGCTCGCAATCAAGACCAGCGCCGCCAGCCCGTGCCCAGCGCGCGTCAATTTAGAAATTTTCATACGTGCAATTATCGCCATGCTTACTCACCCGTCTCTCTAACAATTGTGACATCCCTGTCCTGCAACAAGAATTCACATACGGCTGCCGCGCTTGGGCGGCGCATCCACCACACCCTCAGCCGTCGCCCATAGGGTACCCGACACCTGACAGCCCGACTCCACTCGAATGCGTGGAGCTGTGACGGTAGTCGCGAGACCGGGGGTGCCGATGACGCTGCCAGCGGCGATCGAGATTTCCGCTTCCGACACTACCGGTCCTTTCACCAGACAGCCCGGGCCGATGGTGATGGGGCCCCGACAGACCAGCGCGCCGCGCACCACGCAGCCCGCGCCCAGCACCAGGGCCTCGCCAGCCTTGAGGTTGCCGTTCAATTCGCAGGCCGTACCGATGTCGAGCGTGCCGTGGGCAACCAGATGGGTATCGACGCGGGTCGCGGTGTAGAGCTTGAGATCGCCCGCGCAGGACACCGTGTGTTCGTCCAGTTGGCGCGCCTCGGGCGGCACCGACCAGGCAATCGAGGCCGGGCGTTGCATGCCCAAGCCGCCCGCCACTGCGGCGTCGGAGGAGAAGCGGACGACCTCGGCGTTGAGACGCTGAAAGCGCGTGCCGGGCCCGAGTGTGATGGAGGAGGTGCTGGAAACGCGGCCATAGACCGTGCAATCGCGACCGATGTGCACATGGCCTTGGGAGTGCAGCCAACGGGCCACGGTGCAGTTCTGTCCGAGCACCAGATCAGTACCGGCATAGACCGCGCGAAAGGTCGAATTGGCGCCACCGTAGAGTTGACCGCCACAGTAGATCTCCTGCTCGTAGACATAGCCGCCTTCGACCATCAGATCGCCACTCGCGATCAACAACGTATTGACCAGACGCGTGCGATGGATGTCGTCCGACCATTGCGGGCGGCTATCGTGGGCCAGGAACAGAAAGCGCTGGCCGGGGCGGAACTCACCTTCGTAATCAGCCGGCGGCGCGCGCGGGTCGATGCCTTCGCGATCGAAGAAGGCCTGGATCTGATCGAAAAAAGACAGCGCGAAGTGACGGATGTTGGTGTCTTGTTCGCGCACCACTATCAGCGGCTCGGCATCGCTGCCCACCAGCCATTCACGGATGGCCGGCATGAAGGGCGCTGTGCAGACCAGCAGCGCCAGCACCCAGAAGGTCGCGCTCCACATCACGGTGTCTTGCCATTGGCGCGATAGCGCGCGGTCTTGTCCCAACGCAGTTCGCGGCGACGCAAGGTGTCGTCGAACAACAGCGAGGCGCAGGCGCGGCTGATGTTGATGAGACTCACCAGGAAGTTGAGAAAATTGAGCGGCAACAGACGCAATCGTCGGCGCGAACCGTCGAGATGCAGCGCCGCCGCGATCTCGAAGAAGGCGGCGTAGTTGCCAAGCGCACTGAACGACACCAGACCGAATACCACCAGCGCGCCGCCGCGTAACACCGGCTCGCCAAGCAGAAACAGACTGAAGGCACACACGAAACCGAACAGCAACAAAGGCGCGAGCATGTAGACACCGAGCAACAAGACCGCGTCGAGCCGCTCGAACGCGCCCATGCCGGGCGCGCGCAAAGTGCGGCCGAGATGACGCAGCGCGACCTGGTTATGGCCCTTGGCCCAGCGCATGATCTGACGGTTGCGTTCCTGCCAGACTTCCGGAACTTCCTCATAACACTCGCAGCGGTTCTCATACACCGTCTTGAAGCCGGCCAGCATCAGTCGATAGGTGAGGTCGGTATCTTCGGCATAGACGTCGATCCGCCAACCGCCTACCGCGCGCAAGGCTGATAGACGCACACCGCCGACTGAACCGCCGTATTGCGGCAGCAGATGCAGATTCATGCGCGCCTGTTGATCGACCTGATAGCCACCGGCGCGCTCCAGATCGAGCAGACGGGTGAGCAGATTGCTGGCGGTGTTATGCGGCACCACACGGCCCATCACCGCGCCTACTTCAGCGTCAAAAAAAGGCGCGGCAATCTGTTTGATGAGGCCGCGACCCGGCACGTAGTCGGCGTCAAACACGACCAGAATGTCGGAATCTAGCGCCTCGGAGACTTCCTTCAAGACCGCCGCCTTGCCCGGCATGCCATCGCTACGACGCAACAGCCGCAAGACCTCGGGATGGCGCTCGCCACTGGCCTGCATGATCGCCCAGGTGTCGTCGCTGGAACGATCGTCGACCGCCACTACTTCGTAGCGATCGCTGGGATAGTCGACATCGGCCAAGGCATCCAGCGCATGGGCGATCACCGCCGCTTCGTTATGGGCAGGCACCACCACCGTCACGCGCGGCCAGTCGGCGGTGTCGATATCGAGATAGGGATGACGTTGACGGCCGAACAGGCGATTGAGGGTGAACAACACATGGCGCAGGGTGTAGACGATCATCAAGCCCAGCACGCCGTAGACCACGCACTTCAGGCTCAGGATCAACCAGGCGGGGGCCAAGCTCGTCATCTCATGACTCCCAGCTCACCACCCAGGCATACAGTGCGATGAATACACCGATGTCGAACAACAGGCCGAACAAGACATAGAGCAGCGGCAGCACGAGCAAGCTGCAGTTCTCGATCAGCATCACATGTATGAGATATTGATAGGGCACGACCAGCACGATGCCGCCGATGATCAACACCGTGCCGATAATTTTCTTGGGCAGCGAATACTCGAATACGTAGAACGAGAACGACAGCAGCAGCGGCACGAAGAACACCAGTACCAGCGCGAACTCGAGGCCATTGGTGACATGGCTCGCGAGGCTGTAAGCAAAGGCCTGGGGCGCGAGCCAGAACAGACCGCCACTCATGAGCTGCACCAGGCAGGCGCCCCACAGCAGATAGCCGATGGGCAGCATGCGTCCGCGCATGGTGAGAAAGGATACCAGCATGATCAGCGCGCAGACCGCGACGCTGGCGCGCAAGGTGTCGAGATCGGGCGGGCGACCGACCAGCGTTGGAAACGGCACACGATAGGCCAGCGGCCCGACTATGCTGCGGGTCTGGGATTCAAGCACGGCCGGCAGATCGAGACGCGGCAGCCAGAACGCGAACTCCCAGGACCAGAAGGCGGTGATGAGATCGGCGCCAGCCCACAGCGCGAGATAGCTGGCGGTCAGCAGCAGCAGCGGATGAACGAGACTCGCGCGGCGGAATTGCAGACTATGCAGCGCGCGGTGACGGCGGATGACCCGCCCGGAATGGCTCTGGTAACGGAGCCGTTCGAGCAGGCCCCACGGCGTACCCGGCGCGCGCGCCATATTCAGAATTCCTGAAACAGACCCACCTCGACGCCGTGCTGGTCATAGGTGCTGCTGAGATAGCTGTCGGCCGCGACATTCACGCCCCAGTGCTTGCCTATCCATTGCTTGCAGCTCAGACGCAGTGAACCAAAGGTGATGCCGACATTGAAACGATTGTCGGCGAAGGGCTGGTAAGCCTGCTCGCCACCACCCAAGCGCACAGCGACGATGCGCTCGCCATTGACGGCGTGCGACAACGCGACATAGCCCGAGGTCGAGCCGGCCGCACCGGGGTGACTTATGTTGTAGGTCGTACCGCCCTGCACTACCCAATGGGAGGCGCTGTACCAGATGGCCTCGAAGTTGAAGCCGGTGTCAGAATGGATGTCCTTGGCGTCGAAATAGGTGACGCCGACGGTGGTGACCAGATTGCGGCCAGCGAGCCAGCGGCGGCTGAGACTGACGTCGGTGCGAAGCGCCGGCCAGTAGAAACCGCCGGAGCTCGAACCGATGTTCAGCGAGCTGTACCAGTCGGCATCGAATTGGTGGGTGTTGCCTACCGCGCCGAAGAAACCGTCGTCACCAAAGCGCGACAGCTCGACGCCCTCGGCGCGCCATTGATTGGCGGCGCTGCTGTCCAGGCGGCCGCGCACATAGGCGCCATGGGTGTCGGCGAACCCATCGTCCAAGTTGTAATAAATCCCGCCCGCTTCCAGTTCACCACCGATTCCTTCCGCAGCCTGGCCCGCGAGCGCGATGAGTCCCAGGCAGGCCATGACAGCGCCGCGCAGGACACCTAGCGG
>JAYWAC010000188.1:0-11983 GCA_043782755.1 Pseudomonadota bacterium
AAGGCCTGGGCGATGCTCTGATGACCGAGGCACACACCGAGGATGGGAATCTCACCGGACAATTCACGCACCACCGCCAGCGAGATACCGGCCTGATCGGGGCTGCAAGGCCCGGGCGAGATGATGATGAATGCCGGCGCCATGGCGCGGATGTCATCGAGAGCGATGGCGTCGTTACGCTCGACGCGCACCGTCTGCTTCAGCTCCCCGCAGTACTGCACGAGGTTGTAGGTGAAGGAGTCGTAGTTGTCGATCATGAGGACCATATCGAGAATATCCTTTTGAAATATCTGGATTCATCACCAGAAGATGCTTCTCGATACCCGCTCGGATACCCGCTTTTCTGCGTGGTACCCGCAGCCGTCGGACTGCTAAATCTGACTCGTGAGAACTAAAAGCACCGGGCCGCCATTTTCGCCCAGAACGGGCAATTAATGCATCTATAGCGGTGGCTCAAGCGGGGGACCCGTGACAGAAGCTAAGAATCCGAAAGAGAGCCTGCAGAAGAATTGATCTCGATGGACTTCAGGCAAAAAGAGGCAAGGTTAAAGGTTAGGTGTCAGAGCTTGCCTTTTGCTTTTCATCTATACGTCGATGTGCTGCGGCATCGGCTGGGTTGGGACACGGCGGGCACTGAGCTTGAGCGCAGAGAATCACGGTAGACTTGCCTGTGTTTTCAAGTCCGAAGGTTCAGGCAAGCAAAAGGCAAGCTCTGACACCCAGTCGCTCCCCGGCAGCCGGTTTGCTAAAGGCCGATGGGCTCCTAGGAAACCTCGCTGGCTCGATCGCCTGGCGCAAATGACGCTTGGGCGGCGCGACGGCGTAACCAGCCTAGCCCGCCGAGAGCTGAGCCCAGTAACCACGCCGCAGCGGGTATTGGCACCGGCGCCGTTGTGATCGGTTCGCCCGAGAAGGTGTACCAGATTTCTAGCGAGCCGGCCCCGCCAGGAAGCACGCTGCCCGAACCGTTGGCCAAGCCGAAATTGATGAAGACGCTGGTGGCGCCGCCACCGCTGAAGGAGTTGCCGCCATCGCCCCGGGTCAGGCCTTTCACACCGAAGCGAGTCCCTGAACGCGGGCCGAACGCGACACCGCTTTCGCCAAAGTCGCCATCGCCAAAGTTGATGTCATACGACATGTCCATCGCGCCGGCGCCGCTGAGGCGGTAGCTATAGGCGTAGAACACGTGGCTTGGCCCCAAGATCCCGCCGGTCGGCGCATCGCTGAAGCCCAGCGCTTCGGAAATAGTGCTGGCAGCAAACAAGCCATAGACGCCGAGAAAAGGCACAGGCACTGAGTTGCTGATCTTCGCGTAATGGATATTGCCAACCACATCGCCAGTGGCGGCGACCGTCGCCTGGAACTGACTGGATAGGCCGCCAAATTCAGGGCGGCTGATGGCATTGAATAGCGTTTCACCGCCCGCAAAGCCGGCAAAGTTCGGGCGCGCGGGCGTCGTCGTACCACCGCCGATCCCCGCTTCATCGGTTGCTGGTTTGAAGTAGTCGAGACCGAGATCGCTCGACCAATCGAGTCCGGAGCCCGAATTCCCGAAATTTACGCCGTTTAAAGTTGCTGCCGATGCCCCGGCCGCCAACAGGCTCAACCCGCAGCCACATAAAGCTGCCACGTGGCGGTAACGGACAGGCGAAGTGATTCGGTAAATTGGATTCATGGCGACTATCCCTAGCTACGCGATGTGGCGCAAGTGTAAGCCTACGCCCTCCCTGCGACCGCGTTGACGCTAGTTGGCGCTTAATGCTAGCTATCACGCACTAGCTGCCAGCTTTTGTCATTGTTTAACAGTTTCGATCGCAGGGTGGCCGGCAGACGCCGGGCCTTGCGCCGCGAGTAGTTTCCGGCTTCCATCCTCGCGCTATCATCGCGCGCTGTTATGAATCCTCGGACGGGGCATGCCTGCGGCGCCCGACACGATACAAAAAGGAGCGACCCGATGATCGATTTCGAGCTTCCCGCCGAATTGGAACAACTGCGTCAGCGGGTCGATGCCTTCATCAAAGATAAGGTCGTGCCGCTCGAACACGATCCTCGGCAACGCCCACACATCCACGAGTCTCTGCGTAAGGAACTGGTCGCGCTGGGGCGCGAGGCCGGCCTGCTTTCACCCCACGCGCCTCGCGAATACGGTGGCCTGGGGCTCGACCATGTCGGCATGGCGGTGGTGTTCGAAGCCGCCACCTGGAGTCCCTTGGGCCATCTCGCACTCAACATCCAGGCGCCCGATGAAGGCAATGTGAATCTCTTTTTGCGCGTCGCCTCGCCCGAGCACAAGGCGCGCTTCCTGCCGCCGCTAGTGAGCGGCGAACTGCGCACCGTTTTCACCATGACCGAGACCGCGACCGATGGCGCCGGCGCCGATCCTTCGTTGCTACAGACCATCGCCCAGCAGGACCGCGATGGTTATCTCATCACCGGCAACAAATACATGATCTCGGGCGTGGAAGGCGCGGGCATCAATATCGTCATGGCGCGCACCCTGGACATCATGGGTCAAGATCTCGGCGCCTCAATGTTCCTGGTGGAAATGGACGCGCCTGGTTTCAAGCTCGACCGCGAACTCGAAACGCTGGATTCCAACATGCCCGGTGGTCACTGGGAGGTGTCCTTCGATCGGGTGCGCGTCGCGCCTGATCAGGTGCTGGGTGAAATCGGTCGCGGCTTTGCCCAAGCTCAGGTGCGCTTGGCGCCGGCGCGTTTGACCCATTGCATGCGCTGGCTGGGGCTCGCACGTCGTTGTCACGCCATCGCCGTCGAACACGCTGGCAAGCGCCATTCCTTCGGCAAGACCTTGGGCGAACACCAGGGCGTTGGCTTCATGTTGGCCGACAATGAAATCGATCTGCATATGTGTCGCCTCGCCATCTGGCATTGCGCCTGGCTGCTCGATCAACATCAGCAGGCGCGCAACGAAACCAGCATGGCCAAGGTGTTCTGTTCCGAGGCCTTAGGCCGCGTGGTCGATCGCTGCATGCAGATCCTCGGCGCCATCGGCATCACCGGCGACACCGTGATCGAGCGCTGCTATCGCGACATCCGTTGCTTCCGGATCTACGACGGCCCGTCAGAAGTGCATCGCCATGCGCTGGCGCGACGAGTGTTGTCGCGGCGGCCCTGAAGCACTCGACAACCCTCCTGTAGGTGCGACCATTCGCACATTCAATAGCGCACCTCGGCGACGCGCTCTTGAAAAAAATGTGCGCATGAATCCGCACCTACAGAAGAGATGTTTCTGTCCTTGGTCAGGTGCTCCATTGCCCCCGCAAATATTCTCCGATCCGCGCTATCCCCTGCCGACCTTCCGGCAGCATCGGATGAAACGCGTGCCAGACGTGAATCATGTCGTCCCAGATCTCAAGCGTGCTGGTGACGCCCGCCGAGCGCGCTGCTTCGTGCAGCACCACGGCGTCATCGAGCAACACTTCGTCACGGCCAACATGGATGAGCAACGGCGGCAGGCCGCGCAGGTCAGCGCGATTCGGCGAGGCCAGTGGTGATTTCGGATCGGCGCCGTTGAGATAGGCCTGCGCCATCATGGTGATGTCGGCGGTGGTGATCATGGGGTCGGCGGCGGCGCGGGTCTGGTAGGAGGCATTGCTGCAGTTGAGATCCGACCACGGACTCAAACATACCGCTGCGCGCGGCAGTGGCAATGAGCGATCGCGCAATGCGATCAAGGTCGCGGCGGTCAGCCCGCCGCCGGCGGAATCACCGGCGATGGCGAGCCGCTGCGGATCATGGCTTTGCGCGAGCAGCCATTGATAGACCGCTACTGCGTCGTCGACGGCGGCGGGAAAAGGTGCTTCCGGCGCGAGCCGATAATCGGGCAGTAACACGGCGGCGCCCGCTGCGCGCGACAATTCACCGGCTAGTGAACGATGGGTGTTGGGCGAGCCCATCACATAACCGCCACCGTGCAGATAGAGCAGCACGCGCGTCGCATCCACACCGGGCGCGCGCAGCCACTCGGCGCCACGACCGTTGACAGTGAGGGTTTCGACGGCGACGTCCTCGGCGACACGAAACGAGAGTTTCTCCATCAAAGTGCGACGTTGCGCGATGGGGGTCTCGGGCGGCAGGGCTTTGTCGCGCAACAGACCTTTGAGCTTGATGATTTCCGCGCTGGCCATGGGCCCCCCTACAAGTGGTCGTGAGCATTTCGTGTGAGTTCACACGATGATGGAACACGCTAGCACGGTCGCCGACGCCCCGCCTATTCACCGCCAGGGTGATGCCAGCGGTCTCGACTGGCATTGCACCGCACGTCATGGCAGCGCTAGCATCGACATTGGCCCAGCGTCGAACCGGCGCGGCTCCTAGCGGATTTGTCGAGCATGACGCGAGCAGGTTTCGAACTCTCCTACTCACGCAGGCGGTCGCCGTGACCTGCTGCGTGATCGCGCTCGCGCTCGCCATGCAGATCATCGAGGCCTGGCGGCGAGTGAAGACTTGGCTCGGCATCAAGCCGCGTGAGGAGGTCGCTAAGCACGGCCTCGGCACGGTGCTGGCCGGTTTCATCGATCGCCTGCGTCATCCCTACGTGCGCTATGCGGTATTCGCCGCGCTGATGCTGGAAGGCGCTTCGGCCGGCGCCTGGGTCTATGGCCATCGCGCCCATGTCGGCAACGAGATTTCGGCGCTGGTGTTCAAGTCCACTGGCTTTGCGGTGGCGCTGTGTGACGGCGATCCGGCGACGGCGATCCGGAATTGGTGAGGTAGGTGCGAATTCATGCGCACCTACACGCCCACCCCCAACAACGTCAGCAACTCCCGCATATCATCGATCATCGCATCGGCTCCCTCGGCGGCCAGATCAACACCGGCGTGATAGCCGAAGCTCACACACACCGCCCGCACGCCGGCACTCTGCGCGGCACGTAAGTCGCTCACCGAATCGCCGATCATCACCACTTTGGACAGTGCCACGCTGAGCGTCGCGGCGGCATGCAGGATGGGGGTCGCATCGGGCTTCTTGGTCGGCAGGCTGTCGCCTGACAAGGTCAGGGCGAAACACCTGGCGATGCCGGCCGCCTCAAGCAGCGGCGTGGTGAAGCGGGCCGGCTTGTTGGTCACGCAGCCGAGCGCCCAGCCGGCTTGCGCGAGACGGCTGAGTACTTCCAGCACCCCGGGAAACAGGCGGGTGCGACTGAAAACTCTTGGCTGATAGGCGTCGACAAAATGCTGATAGGCCTGCGCATGCAGGTTGGCCTCGGCCTCGCCGTCATGGCACCCGGTCAAGGCGCGATGTATGAGACGCACCGCGCCGTTGCCCATGAGGCCGCGTACCACCGCTTCGCCGACAGGCGCACGGCCGCAGGCAATGAGTGCGATGTCGACCGCGTCGGCGATGTCGGGCGCGCTGTCGACCAGGGTGCCGTCCAGATCGAACAGCGCGAGGCCGGTGGCCTGGTTCATGGGCCGGCGGCGATGGCCGCGCGCAGGGCGGCAATGGTCGTGGTGTAGTCACCCTTGCCGAAGATCGCCGAGCCGGCGACAAAGGTATCGGCACCGGCGGCCGCAATGGCGCCGATGTTGTCGGCCTTCACACCGCCGTCGATTTCGAGACGAATCGGCAGCCCGCTGTGGTCGATCAACGCGCGCGCGGCGCGCAGTTTCGCCAGGGCTGTAGGAATGAAAGCCTGACCGCCAAAGCCTGGGTTGACCGACATCAGCAGCACCATGTCGATTTTCTCCATCACGTGATCGAGATAGCTCAAGGGCGTGGCCGGATTGAACACCAGGCCAGCCTTCAGCCCGCGTTCCTTGATCAACTGCAGGCTGCGGTCGATGTGCGCACTGGCTTCGGGGTGGAAGGTGATGTAGTCAGCGCCGGCGTCGGCGAACTCGCCGATCAAACGGTCTACTGGCGAAACCATCAAGTGCACGTCGATGAGTGCCTTGATGCCGTAGTCGCGTAGCGCCTTGCACACCATCGGACCGATGGTGAGGTTGGGCACGAAGTGGTTGTCCATGACATCGAAGTGCACCAGATCGGCACCGGCCGCGACGACGGATGCGACCTCCTCACCGAGGCGGGCGAAATCGGCAGACAGGATCGAGGGAGCAATGAAGGGGTCGAATTTCATCGGGGCTTCCAGCAAGCGATTAGGGGTGGCTGTCGGCTGCGGCCTAAGCGCGGCGCACTCTACCCGATAGCCCGTGGTCATGCATCCGTGCGGCGGTTCGATTCAGGCGCCGGGTCGCGTTGGCCGCTATTGCTGACATGTCTGTGCTCATTGATCGTCTTTGCTCCTTGCTCGGTGTCGCACTGTTGTTGGCCTTGAGTCTGTCGGGAGCGGTATGGGCGGCTGATCCACCGTCGGCCGATGCCAAGGCCGCTGTCGTCCCAGCCACAAGCGCAGCGGCCCCAGCCGGGGGCGACGACCACGCCATGCCCGCTGCGCCCGAACCGCAGTTGCTCGCACGCTTCGAAGCCAAGACCTTGCTCAGCGACTTCATCAAGCTCGGCGACGATGCCCAACCCATCCTCGCTCGCTACCGCGCCGCGACCAAGCCGCCGGCCAAGGGCGCGGTATTGTTTATTCCGGCCCCGGGTCGCTTCATCGGTGACGACGCCGTGATCGCCGCCGCGCTGGCCGAACTGCCCGAGGGTGGTTGGAGCGTGCTGGCGGTGCAGACTCCGCTGTTGCCGGCGGTCGCGACCATCAAGCAATACGAACAGACTCACGATCAGGCGCTGGAAAGAGCCAAGAAGGGCCTGGACTACCTGGCCAAGCAGCAGTCGCCGGCGATCGTGGTGGTGGGCCGTGCCGGCAGTGTCGAGCTGGCGCGAGAAGTGGCGGGCGTCGCTGGCGGGCTTGCGGCGGTGGTCGCGCTCGGTCCCTGGAGCGGACAGATAGGCGAGAGCAAGTTGGCGCTGCTCGATGTGAGTCCGGAACGGGAGCGCATCTCACTGGCCCGCGCCGGTGAACGCAAGCAGGAGGCGAGTCGTGTCAAGCTCGAGATCTATAAACAGGTGGTGCTGACCGGCGCCGATCGGCGTTACATCGGCTTTGAGACCGAGATCGCGCGGCGCATACGCGGCTTCGCCGAGCATCTGCCGCCACCCGCCAGGGGCGCGCTGGCGCCGGGCTCCTGAGATCGGCTTTCAGTCCGCCGCCCGCTCACGATGGCGGGCCTGCGCCCAGGCCACGTGTTCGCGCACCAGCGCCGACGGATGTTCGGCGCGAGACGCGAGTGCCGCTAACACCACCGGCGTAGTCGGCCCATTGCCGAGTCCCACCGCGATATTGCGCAGCCATTGCTCGTGGCAGATACGTCGCAGCGGCGAGCCGCGCGTGCGCTCCTCGAAATCCACCTCGCTCCAAGCAAACAGCTCGACCAGACTCGCGCTATCCAGACCATGACGCGGCGCGAAGTCCGCAACGCTCGTCTTGCGCGCATAGCGATTCCACGGGCAGACGAGCTGGCAGTCATCACAGCCGAACACGCGGTTGCCCATCATGGAACGGAGTTCTTCTGGAATCGACTCGGCGCTCTCGATGGTGAGATAGGAGATGCAGCGCCGTGCGTCGAGACGATAGGGCGCGACGATGGCGGCGGTCGGGCAGACCTCGATACAGCGCACGCAGCTGCCGCAGTGATCGCTTTGTTCAACCGTCGAGACCGGTAATTCAAGATCGGTATAGATCTCGCCGAGTAGAAACAACGAGCCCTCATCACGCGCGATGAGATTGGTGTGCTTGCCTATCCAGCCAAGCCCGGCATTACGCGCCAGCGCACGTTCTAGCACCGGTGCGCTATCGCTGAACACGCGGTAACCGAAAGGGCCGATGAGTTGGCCCAGACGTTCGGCGAGCTGCTTCAGGCGCTGACGCAGGGTCTTGTGATAGTCGCGTCCCAGTGCGTAGCGCGCGATGTAGGCGGTCTCGGTTTGCGCCAGTCGCGCGTTGGCTGCGGCCAGCGTTTCGGGCAGGTAATTCATGCGCAGCGAAATGATCGACAGCGTGCCCGGCACCAGGCTCGCGGGTGCGGCGCGCAACGCTGCGCGGTCGCGCATATAGGTCATGGTGCCGTGGTATTCGGCGGCCAGCCAGGCGGCGAGATGGGCGTTGTCCTGCTCAAGTTCGAGGCGTGCGACGGCGCATTGCTGAAAGCCGAGTTCGCGCGACCACTGTTCGAGATTTTGCAGCGCCTGCGCGATCAGCGCCGCGCGCGGCGACCTATTTTGTTCAGCCACCACGGGGCTTGGGCTGGCTCGCGAACTCGAGGCGTTCGCTGAGCGCCGCCCACAAGGCACGAAACGCGCGGCCGCCGGCGCTGTGATCAGCATAGCCATTGACCGGCGCGCGATGCTCGCCCATGCGCTCGACGTCGGCGGCATAGGGAATGTAGCTGCGCAGCAGATCGGGATGGGTCTTGGCGAATTCGATAATCAATTCGCGATGCAGGCTTTTGCGCCGGTCCACCATCGAGAAGAACGCCATGATCTGCGCCCGGCTGTCGCTCTGCTCGGCGCGGAAGCTCACCAGCTGCTCGTAGGCGCGCAGCGACAAATGCGTCGGGATCAAGGGCACCAGCAACACGTCGGCCATGTTGAGGATGTTTTCTGAAACCGTCGACATGCTCGGCGCGCTGTCGACGAACACCAGGTCGTAGTCGTCGGCGAGTTCGCGCAGCATGCGGCGCAGACGCAGCGTGCTTTTTTTGTAGTCGCGCAGTTCGATGTCGAGATTGCGGTAGGAGAAGTCCGCCGGGATCAGATCGAGGTTCGCGTAGTCGGTAGCGCGGATGGCGCGGCCCAAACCGCGCTTGTCTTCGAGCAATGCCGCCGCCCCGCCATCGATGCCAGGCGGCACGCGCAGATAAAAGCTCGCCGCGCCCTGTGCGTCTAGATCCCATAGCAATACACGCAGCCCACCGCCGGCGGCGATATAGGCCAGATTGACCGCAGCGGCGGTTTTGCCGACGCCGCCCTTCAAATTGTAAGTAGCGATGACTTTCATGGTTCGGGTGCGAGCAACAGCGCGTCCAGCGCCGCATGGTGACCGCTTGCGTCGAATTCGGCCAGTGCCGCCAGTACCACGCCGACCTCGCTGGCCTTCAGACGCTCGCGTAAATGCGCACGGCTACGTTGCAGCGCGTCGCGTAAGGCCGCGTCGCCCTTGGCGTGGCGCCATAGCCTGCCTTTCATCAGCGCCAGCTGGGCATGGCGATCACAGATCTTGCCCATCATGCTTTGCAGACGTTTGAGCTGGTTCTGCGCGTCAGCGATGCGCGCTGGAGGATAGAGGCTGGCGAAGGGCTCGACGAGATAACGCAGGCGTTTGCACTGTTTACGCAAGTCATGCAAGGCGGTCGGCGTGTAAGCGGTCTCGACTGCGGTGACATCGCGACGCACCCGTGCCAGGGCCTTGCGGATCGCGTTCGACGCCGTGACTTCGACGGGTGACGCGTCGCGCGCCGGGTGATGGATCACCGACGCCAGTGCCAGCGGCCAATCGCGCCGCAGGCTTACATAGCGCTTCGATGCAAGAACGCCCTCAAGCCGTCGTGCGCCGCGCGCTCTTTCGGCTTCAAGGAGCGCGACGATACGCGCGCGGTCCGCAGCTGCGAGGTCAGCATAGTCAGCACCGGGTTCGCCCAGCGCGGCATAGAGGACATCGATATCGCGCAGGCGGCTGGTGGCTTGTGCCAGCCAGCGGAATTCGGTGTTGAAATGGCCTTCCAGCTCGCGCCCGAGTGACTGACGAAAGGCGCGCAGCAGCGAGCGAGAACGCCGCATCGCCACCCGCAGCTGGTGCAGTTTTTCGACTGTAGGCGCGCTGCCGCCGGGTTCGACGCAGGCACACATTGAGGCATGGTGTTCGAGCAGGATCCGGGCGATCGCCACCGGCACCGATTCAAAACTGACGAAGTGAAAGATGCCGGCCATGCGGTCCTCAAAGGGGACACCGTCGCTGGCCGCACTGGAGGCGTGGCCTTGGCGCGCGGTGGCGCCCGCGTCGCCATCATAGCAAGCCTATAGATACTGACTGGCGTAATCGGCTAGGCGCGAACGCTCGCCACGGCGCAGGGTGACGTGGCCGCCGTGCTCCCAGCGCTTGAAGCGGTCGACGACATAGGTCAGACCCGAGGTGGTTTCGCTCAAGTAGGGTGTGTCTATCTGACCAACGTTGCCGAGACAGACCAGCTTGGTGCCCGGCCCGGCGCGGGTGATGAGGGTCTTCATCTGCTTGGGCGTCAGGTTCTGTGCTTCGTCGATGATCACGTAGCGATTCAAGAAGGTGCGGCCGCGCATGAAATTCAAGGAGCGGATCTTGATGCGGTGCTGGAGAAGATCGTTGCTCGCCGCACGTCCCCATTCGCCGCCTTCTTCCGATTCCGACAACACTTCGAGGTTGTCCATGAGGGCGCCCATCCAGGGCGTCATCTTTTCTTCCTCGGTACCGGGCAGAAAACCGATGTCCTCGCCGACCGGAATGGTCACGCGGGTGATGATGATTTCGCGGTAGCGGCGCTGCTCCATGCATTGCGCGAGCCCAGCGGCGAGCGCCAGCAAAGTCTTGCCGGTGCCGGCGGTGCCGACCAGGGAGACGAATTCAATCTCGGGATCCATGAGCAGATTGAAGGCGAAATTCTGCTCGCGGTTGCGCGCCGCGACGCCCCACACGGCGTTACGCGGCTGACGGAAGTCACGCACCTGTCGCAGGATCATCTTGTCCTGCGTCTCACGCACCACCACCAGTTCCAGCGCTTCGTCATCGGCCACGTAGACGAATTCATTGGGAATGGCCGGCGTGACGATGCCGCTAGGAATGCTGTAGTAGGTGCCGCCGTCTTCCTTCCAGCATTTGACATCGTTTTGACAGCGCGCCCAGAAATCGGCCGGCATTTCCTGCGCGCCGGTGTAGAGCAGATCGATGTCGTCGAGCACTTTGTCGCTGTAGTAGTCCTCGGCCGGCATGCCAAGCACGCGTGCCTTGATGCGCAGATTGATGTCTTTCGACACCAGGATGACATTGCCCCAGTTGCCTGCGGCTTTCAGCGCGAGGCCGGTTTCGAGAATGCTGTTGTCGGGCGTGTTGGCGGCGATGCCACCGAGATTGCCGACTTTGAGCGGCGTGGTCTGTAGGAACAGCTTGCCGCCACTCGGCGCCTGTTGTGCGCCGGGGTTGGTGTAATTTTCCAGCGGCAGTCCGGCGGTGATGGCCGCCGCTTCGGCGTCGCCGATGATCTCGTCGAGAAAGCGACTGGCCTGGCGGGCGTTGCGCGCCACTTCCGACATGCCTTTCTTGCTGGCGTCCAATTCCTCCAGCACGATCATCGGAATGAACAGCTGATGTTCGGCGAAGCGGAACAGCGCCGACGGATCGTGAATCAGGACATTGGTATCGAGCACATAGGTGCGCAGCGTATCGGGCATGAAAATACTCGCGGACGCGGCGTTACAGATAGGATCAAGTGCTTACTTGACCGGCTCCATGATCGCGTCGAGGTTGTGCTGGTCGCAGAAATCCATGAAATCGCTGCGCATGCCGGCAATCGAGATGCTGGTCGGAATGCTGATGGTCATGTGCAAGGAGAACATCGGCGTGCCGGTATGCGCGGCGGCGTAGTTGCCCGAGTACATATCTTCGATATTGATATCGCGACGGGCGAAGAACTGTGCGATCTGATGCACGATACCGATCTGCTCAGCGGCGATGACTTCGACCGCATAGGGCATGAGGTTGTGCGCCGGCGGACGCGCCGAGGCGCGCTGCGAGGTGATGGTGATGTCCAGATCCTGTTGCAGCCGTGGCAGCATGTTTTCGATCTTGGCGACGGCGTCCCAGGTGCCGCCCAACAACACCATCATGGCGAAGCGATCCCCCATTACCGACATGCGGCTTTCGGTGATGGCGCAACCACACTCACGGATGGCGCGAACGATGGGTTCGATCAGCCCGGCGCGGTTGGCGCCCATGGCCGAAATGGCGACGAGATTCTGCATTCAGAGGAG
>JAYWAC010000189.1:0-4508 GCA_043782755.1 Pseudomonadota bacterium
GGCATGTAGTTGGCGCAACAATTGGGCATCGACCCCGGCATCGAGCGCCGCGCCGGCCACGATCTTGCGAAACAGATCGGCGTTCACACCACCCGAGCAGGAGAAGGTCGCCAGCACACCACCCGGCCGCAATAGTTTCAGCGCCAGCAGGTTGATGTCCTTGTAACCGCGCGCGGCCCGTTCTGCGGTGGCGGCGGTGGGTGCGAACTTCGGCGGATCGAGCACCACGAGATCAAAGTGTCTGTTCTGGTCGCGCAGTTTGCGCAATTGCTTGAAGACGTCGTCTTCAATGAGCGTACAGCGCTCGGCAGGCAGATTATTCAAGGCCAGATGTCGTTGCACCTGGGCGAGCGCCGTCGCTGAAGAATCGATGGCCGTCACGCTGCTTGCGCCGTGGGCGAGGGCCTGCAGGGCAAAGCCGCCGCTGTAGCAGAAGACGTCCAGCACCTCGGCGTCCTTGGCCAGCGCGCCGACCAGCAGGCGGTTCTCCCGTTGATCGAGGTAGTGGCCGGTCTTGTGGCCGTGGGCCAGATCGATTTCGACCTTGAGACCGTTTTCGATACAGGTGATGCGCGCGTCATCGAGCTTGCCGCGCAACAGACCACTGGCGACTTCCAGGCCTTCCACTTCCAGCACGTCGGTGTCGGAACGTTCGTAAACCGCGCGCGCGCCGCTCAGGCTCATCAGACTGTCGGCGATGGCATCGCGCCAGCGGCGTGCGCCGGCACTGGTGGTCTGCATCACCAATACATCGCCGAAGCGATCGACGACGAGACCCGGCAGACCGTCAGATTCGGCATGCACCAGGCGTACACCGCCGTCAGCGGCGGTCGGCAACAGGCGTTCGCGCATGGCGATGGCAGCGGCGAGACGCGCGCTGAAGAAGTCGGCATCAATGATCGTCTCTTCCTGCCAGGCCCACACGCGCACGCGAATGTTGGAGACCGGGTTCCAGGCGCCATGGCCGAGAAAACGACCGTCATTGGCGAACACGCTGACGGTGTCGCCGACCTGTGGGTCGCCGGTTACCTTATCGATGGCGCCGGAAAAGACCCAGGGATGACGGCGCAGCAGAGAGCGTTCGCGGTCGCGTTTGAGAGTGACTTTGAGCATGGGGGAAGCGACCTTTATGCAGCGGCAGGTAGTGATGCGCGCGCGTAGCGCGTCGATGTTGACGCTGTGGGTGGATCCGTCGGCCTGCAGCGTGCGAGCCGCACATGCTAGCGTATTTCATCCGCACCGCGCCTGGCGCGATCCCACCATTGACCGCGTGGTCGTGGCGGCCGTCATCGCGATTCGACGCGGCGCAATCTCAGCCGCGCGGTGGGCGAGATCAAGTACCATCTCGCTTGCCTACGGACGACCGCGCTCGCCGGTCACCGCCACGCCTGAATAAGGGAGCAGCACGATGGCACGAGACCAATTCAATTTGACGGGTAAGATTGCGGTGGTGGCCGGCGCGAGTCGCGGCATTGGCCAGGAAGTAGCCAAGATCCTCGGCGAGTACGGCGCCCACGTGGTGTGTCTGAGCCGTGGCGCGGATGGTTGCGCCGAGACCGTTGCCGCCATCGAAGCACTGGGTGGCACGGCCGAAATGCGCGCCTGTCACATCGGCCGCGTCGAGCAGATAGACGAGTTCTACAAATACATCGACGAGCGCCATGGGCGCGTCGACATTCTGGTCAACAATGCCGCTGCCAATCCCTATTACGGTCATATTCTCGACACCGACGTGGCGTCCTTCGACAAGACTCTGGAAGTGAACCTGCGCGGTTACTTCTTCATGGCGGTCGGCGCCGGCAAGCGCATGCGTGACCAGGGCGGCGGCGCCATCGTCAACGTCGCTTCGGCCAATGCGCTGTCGCCGGGCGACAAGCAGGGCGTCTATTCCATCACCAAAGCCGGCATACACAACATGAGCAAGGCCATGGCGCGTGAATGCGGTCAGTTCGGTATTCGCGTCAACACTCTGGTGCCGGGGCTCACCCGCACCAAGTTCGCGATGGCCCTGCACGACGACGAAGAATTCATGGCCAAACAGATGCCGCATACGCCGCTGGCACGGGGCGCCGATCCGAAAGAGATGGCGGCGGCGGTGTTGTATCTGGTCTCGGACGCGTCGTCCTATACCACCGGCAGTTCGATCGTGGTCGACGGCGGCTACTTGGCCTGAGGCGCGCATCGCGCAAGGAGCATTGTCATGGCGGAACAACTATTCGCAATCGTGTTTCGTGGTCGTCTGCAGACCGGTGCCGATCCGGCCGAGGTGCGGGCCAATTTCGCCAGGTTGTTCAACATCGACGCGGCGCGCGTCGAGCAGATGTTTGCCGGGCAAGCGGTGATCATCAAGAAGGGCCTGGACCTGCTTGCTGCGGACAAGTACAAGGCGGCGCTGGCCAAGGCTGGGGCGGTGGTGGAGGCCATCGATATGCCGGCGGACGGCGCAGTGAGTGCGCCTGCCGTGCCCGCTGCGCTAAGCACGAAGCCTGCGACCCACGTCGTCCAGCCGAAGGCTGTCGCTCCGCCAGCGACGCCGGCACCCCTTGCGCAAGTGGCATCGCCCGTGGCGGCCTCACACACGCCCGATCCCTCACTGGCACGCGACGCACCGCCCGCCGCTCTGCGCGGCACGCCTAGCGCACTCGATACCACCCTGGCTGAACCAGGCGTGGTGCTGGTCGAGGCGACCCACATTGCAGCAGCGGCGATCGCGACCGAGCACTTGAGCCTGGCCGAAGCCGGCGTGCGCATCGTCGATTACACGCCGCCCCCTGCGCCGCAGTTCGATCTCGCTGCCATGACGCTTGCCGAACCGGGTGCGATCCTCATCGAGCCTCATAAGCCCAGCGCACCGCAGTTCGATCTGAGCGGATTATCGCTGGACGAATCCGCGCGCCCCTGAGGGCCTGCGCCGACGCCGCCGCGTCGGCTGTTCACTCGCCCCGCCGGAGTCGGCGAGGCCGGCGTTCTGTGGTTCAATACTCGACCCGGTGACGGGCCTCTATAGCACTGACATTCGAGCCATCATGAGTCTGCTCCTCAATTCGCGCGACATCGATTTCAATCTCTACGAACTGCTGGATACCGAAGCCCTGACTCGCACGCCGCGCTACGCGGAACACGATCGTGCGGTGTTCGATGCCGTGCTCGAGGCGGCGCGTGTGCTGGCTGAAGAGAAGTTCGCTCCCCATGCCGCCAAGCTCGACGCCAACGAGCCGACTTTCGATGGCAAGCGCGTGCATCTGCCCGCCGAACTGGCCGCCGCTATGGAGGCTTATATCGCCGGCGGGTTCATGGGCATTGCCGCCGCAAGCAAATACGGTGGCATGCAATTGCCGTGGGTGGTGGGGCAGGCAGCTTGCGCGTGGTTCGCGGCGGCCGACGTGTCCGCCAATTCCTATCCGCTGATCACCCATTCGGCCATCAATCTATTGTCCGAATTCGGCACGGACGAACAGAAGCAGCGCTATGTCGAACCGATGGTGGCGGGGCGTTTCTTCGGCACTATGTGCTTGTCCGAGCCGCAGGCTGGTTCGTCCTTGTCGGACATCCAACTGCGCGCAGAACCGACCGTCGAAGATCATTATCTGCTCAAGGGCACCAAGATGTGGATCTCGGGCGGTGAGCACGAGCTCAGCGAGAATATCGTGCATCTGGTGCTGGCCAAGATTCCGGGCGGACCGCCCGGCGTGAAGGGCATCTCGCTGTTCGTGGTGCCGAAGTTTCGCGTCAACGACGACGGTTCACTGGGCGCGCGCAACAACATCCAGCTCGCCGGCCTCAATCACAAGATGGGCTACCGCGGTATCACCAACACCGTGCTCAACTTCGGCGAAAGCGGCGAGTGTCACGGTTGGCTGGTCGGGCCCATGCATCAAGGCCTGTTCTGCATGTTCCGCATGATGAACGAGATGCGCATCGGCATCGGCATGGCGGGCTGTGTGCTGGCTTACAGCGCCTATCTGCATTCGCTGCGCTATGCGCGTGAGCGGCCGCAGGGTCGTCTGCCACTGGAGAAGGATCCGACCTCGCCGCAAGTGCCGATCATCCAGCACGCCGACATCAAGCGCTTGTTGCTCGCGCAGAAGAGCGCGGCCGAGGGCGGCTTTTCGCTGGTGTTGCATTGTGCGTGGTTGATCGATCGTCAGCGCACTGCGACCGATGAGGCTGAAGCCAAGCGCATCGGCTTGTTGCTGGACATCCTCACACCGATAGCCAAGTCCTGGCCTGCGGAGTTTTGTCTGGAGGGCAACAAGCACGCCATCCAGATCCTGGGCGGTTATGGCTATACCCGCGAATTTCCGCTCGAACGTCTGTATCGCGACGCACGCCTGAATCCGATCCACGAAGGCACGCACGCCATCCAGGGCATCGATCTGCTCGGTCGCAAGGTGTCGATTGAGGACGGCGCGGCGTTCAAGGTGTTGCTTGAGGAATACCGCAAGACCTTGGCCGAGGCCGCGCCCCAGCGCGAGCTGGCTGAGTATCACGCCGCCTTGTCGGCCGCC
>JAYWAC010000190.1:0-11931 GCA_043782755.1 Pseudomonadota bacterium
GCCGGGATCGCATGCTCGGCGATGGTCTCGGCGGTCCAGCCGTCGCCACGATGCATGGAGCGTTTCGGGCGATGCTGACTCATGAGGAAGATTTCGTTATTACGCACGGCGAAGATCTGGCCACTCACATCCTTGGCCGCGTCCGAGCACAGAAATACCGCCATCGGCGCGATCTTGGCCGGCGTCATTTCCTTCAGACGTTCAACGCGCTGGCGCTGCACTTCGTCAGTGATCGGAATGGTGCCGATCATGCGCGTCCAGGCGAAGGGCGCGATGCAGTTGGAACGCACCTTGTAGCGGCCGAGATCCAGCGCAATGCTCTTCGACAGCGCGGCGATGCCGAGCTTGGCGGCGGCATAGTTGGCCTGGCCGAAGTTGCCGATAAGGCCCGAGGTCGAGGTCATGTGCACATAGGCACCGGTCTCGCGTTCACGGAAATGGTCCGAGGCCGCGCGACTGACATAGAAGCTGCCATTCAGATGCACGTCGATGACGGCGTGCCATTCATCAAGGCTCATCTTGTGGAACATGCGATCGCGCAGAATGCCAGCGTTGTTGATGACCGCGTCGAGCTGACCGAAGTTAGCTATCGCATCGGCAATCATCTGCTGGGCATCTTCATAACGCGCCACGCTGCCATGATTGGCCACCGCCTGGCCGCCCATAGCCTTGATCTCGGCAACCACCTCCTTGGCCGGGGTGCCTTCGATATCGATGCCGTCGGTGCTGGCACCGAGGTCATTCACCACCACCTTGGCGCCGGCTGCCGCCATCGCCAATGAAAAGTCACGGCCGATGCCGCGCCCACCGCCGGTAACCAGTACCACTTTGCCGTCGAGCATACCCATGATGCGAAGACCTCCGTCGTCTAAAGATTCTCGTGTGTGACGGTCGGGGCATCGCCAAGGCGCGCCCACCCGCGTCATCGTGTGTCGTCAGTGGCCACGTATTCGCGCGCGCCCCTGATCAATCGTCGTCGTCGAGCGTCCGTTCGTCGCCCTGGACATCCAGTAATTCCTCGGCCAGGTGTTTCAACTCGTCGAGGATGTCATCGAGTTCGCGCGCCATGATCCAGACGATCAATTCATCGGCGCCGGCGGCCTCAATCTGGTCGCGGGCCTCGGCGCTGCGGTACAAGCCTTCGAGCGCAAAGGGTGCGACGTGAATGCTGCTGCGATCGCGACCAGCGGCGGCGCAGGTCTCGTTCAATTCACGGCAACCGGCCGCGAACTCGTCCAGCGAGGACATCACCGGTATCCAGCCCTGGCCCCAGCTCACCACACGCTTGAACACGCGCGCCGAGCCGGTACTGCCGAACATCACCGGCGGGCCGGCGGGCGCTTCGGGTTTGGGATAGGACCGTATGGGCGGAAAGTTGTAGTAACGACCTTCGTGGGAGGGCGCGTCTTCGCGCCACAGCTTGCGCATGACTTCGACGCATTCGCGGGTCTGGGTCCAGCGATGATCGAAATCGACGCCCAGAATTTCCGACTCCTCGCGGTTCCAGCCGGCACCGATGCCGAACTGCACACGGCCATGGCTGTAGTGATCGACCGAGGCGACCTGCTTGGCGAGGATAAGAGGGTTGTGTTCCGGAACGAGACAGATGCCGCTGCCGAGTTTGATGCGGCGCGTGGTGGTGGCGGCGCGGGTCAGCGCCACCCACGGATCCGGCATCTGCCAGAGGTAATCGGGCACATTTCCCGGGTCGCCGACGTAATCCGATGCAAACGACATCGGCATGATGGCGTGCTCCGGTACCCAGTAGGAATGGAAGCCCAGATCCTCGGCCGCTTTCGCCACGATGGCGGGGTCGCCGCGCCTGTCGGGCAGGATCTGAAACACTCCGACTTTGAGTGACACTAGCGACCTCCGCTGCAACTCGAAAAACGCCGGCGATACCCCCCAATGGTGAGGCGCGAGCATCGGCCAGGAAAGCGCCGAATAGTACTCGATTCGTTGCAGGGGTGTAATTGCTCGACGGGGTGTGCGGCGACGGCGCGTGACGCTTGCGCGTGCGCCGCCCTTCGCGGTTACATTAGCCGCGCCCGGCACTGCCGGGAAGTCGCGTCGAGGCCGTGTCGCCGCTCGTCGCATCGCCCTCTCGGTCTGGATTGACTATGCCTCACATTTCGCTCACGACCCTGTCGCGCATTGCGCTGATCGCGCGCGGCGACGACCTTGCTGTCATCATCCTGCGCGCGGCTGCCGACGACGGTGTGCAGTTCCACGCAGGCGACATTGTGGTGGTGGCACAGAAGATAGTGTCGAAGTCCGAAGGGCGCTCGATTCCGATCGCGAGCGTGACGCCGAGCGCGGCAGCTATCGAGCTCGCGACGGCGACCGACAAGGACCCGCGTCTAGCGCAGCTGATCCTCGATGAAGCAGCCCACGTGATGCGTCGCAAGCCCGGCGTGATCATCGTGCGTCACAAGCTCGGTCATGTCGGCGCTAATGCCGGCATCGATCAAAGCAATGTCGAACATGAAGGCGGCGAGCATGCGCTGTTGCTGCCGGTCGACCCCGATGCCTCTGCGGCGCGTTTGCAGCAAGCCTTGAGCGCAGCGGCCGGCTGCCATCTCGGTGTCATCATCTGCGACAGCATGAATCGACCGTGGCGTCTCGGCACTATCGGTGGCGCGATAGGCTGCGCCGGTATCGAAGTGCTGGATGACCGTCGCGGCCAACACGATATGTTCGGTCGCGAACTGAAAGTCACCATGATCAACCGCGCCGATTCGATTGCGGCGATGGCCACCTTGATCATGGGCGAATCCATCGAACGTACGCCGGTCGCGGTGGTGCACGGCTTTGCCGTCGATGCCCGCCACGGCCGCGCCGCCGATATCATTCGGCCGGCCGTCGACGATCTGTTCAATTGACTATGGACCGCTACCTTGCCATTAGCGGCGGCGTGGGCGGCGCCAAGCTTGCCTTGGGGCTAACCCATTTGTTAACGCCCGAAGCGCTGACCCTGGTGGTCAACACCGGTGACGATTTCGAACATCTCGGTCTGCATGTTGCGCCGGACCTCGATACCTTGATGTATACCCTGTCGGGTCTCAGCAATCCGGACACGGGTTGGGGACGCGCAGGGGAATCCTGGCAGTGTCTTGAGGCGCTCGCCGAGCTGGGCGGCGAGAGCTGGTTTCGTCTCGGCGACCGTGATTTATCCGTGCATCTACAACGCACCGTTCGATTGCGCGCAGGCGCCAGTCTGTCGACGGTGACTTCGGAGTTATATGCTGCGCTCGGCATCAAGCACCGCGCACTGCCGATGAGCGATCAGTCGGTGCGTACCTTGGTGCACTGCGATGCGGGCACGTTGGCATTTCAACATTACTTCGTGCGCGAACGCTGCGCGCCGCGTGTGAGTGGTTTCAGTTTCGAGGGCGCGGCGCAGGCGCGTCCCGCACCCGGCGTGCTGGAAGCGATCAATGCACCCGACTTGCGCGGTGTGATCATCTGTCCGTCGAATCCTTTCTTGAGTATCGACCCTATTCTCTCGGTGCCGAGTGTGCGTGAAGCTTTGCGACACTGCGCTGCGCCCGTGATCGCGGTCTCACCCATCGTGGCCGGACTGGCCATCAAAGGCCCGACCGCAAAGATCATGGAGGAGCTCGCCTTGCCGCAGACCGCTACCGCTGTCGCAGCTCATTATGGTGACCTATTAGACGGCTTCATCATCGATGAAACTGACCGTGATTTAGTGGCGGAAATTGCCTCTGACACACTGCGTGTAATGAGTGCGCCGAGCGTCATGGTGACGCTGGACGATAGGATCAATCTGGCGCACACTGCGCTCGAGTTTCTGAGAACATTCTGAAGCCGTCATGTGGGTCGTCGTTCCGGTCAAACGTTTCTCGAATGCGAAGACGCGACTGGCGCCGCTGCTGTCGGCAGCTGAGCGCGAGTCGCTGGCGCAGGCCATGTTGAATGACGTGCTGCGCGCGATCGCCGAGAGTCGTCGTGTGGCGGGCGTACTGGTGGTGTCGCGCGAAGTGCGCGCGCGCTACAGCGTGGAACGCATCGGCGGTTTGTTTCTCGAGGACACTGCGGTCGATCTCTCGGCCGCCATCCGACAGGCTGGCGATTGGCTCGCCACCCATGGTCAGCGTGGCATGCTCATGATTCCTGGCGACGTACCGCTGGTCAGCGGGCGCGAGATCGACGAACTACTACTTACTCATTGCGGCGCACCGGCCGTGACGCTGGTGCCGGATCGTGAACACGACGGCACCAATGCGCTGGCCGTCAGCCCGGTCGACGCCATTACTTTTGCTTTCGGCACTGGCAGCTTTGCCAAGCATCGCCAGGCGGCCTTAGACGCGGGCATCACCGCGCAGGTCGCGCTGCTACCTGGTCTCGCACTCGACATCGACAATCCCATGGATCTGCAGACCCTGCTCACCTACGACAGCGAAACCGAGACCCTGGCCTATCTATGTGACAGCGGCATCGCGCGCCGCGTCATGCCACATCACACCAGTGCGCGCGACTTAAGTGACATCGCCGCCGCTTCACGGTTGTTGTAAGTCATGAATTCGACCGCTTCGATACTCGCTGTCGCGGAGGCTGGACAGTCGCCGTCCGATGCCCAGGCCTTAACCCTTGCCGATTGCACTGATCTCACCGCGCTCATGGCCAGCGCCGGTCGTCTGCGCGATCAAGGCTTCGGCAATGGCGTGACCTATTCGCGCAAGATTTTCATTCCGCTTACCCAGCTCTGTCGCGACGTCTGTCACTACTGCACTTTCGCCCAGGCGCCAAAGCGCCTTGCCGAAGCCTATATGAGCATCGAGGCGGTCGTGGCATTGGCCCGTGAAGGCCAGCGTCGAGGTTGCAAGGAAGCCTTGTTCACGCTCGGTGAACGTCCTGAACTGCGCTACAAGACCGCCCGTGACGCACTGACCCGCATGGGTTTCGCCTCGACGCTTGAATACCTGCGTGCGGCGGCCGAGGCGGTCTTCACCGAGACCGGCCTGTTACCGCATATGAACCCTGGCACGATGTCGCTGGAAGAATGCCAGATGTTGCGCGAAGTCTCGCCGAGCATGGGCATCATGCTGGAGTCGGCGTCCGAGCGATTGTGCGCGAAGGGCATGCCCCATCATGGCTCGCCGGACAAGCGTCCGATTGTGCGCCTGCAAACGTTGCGTCACGCAGGTCAGGCACGCATCCCGTTCACCAGCGGCATACTGATCGGCATCGGCGAGACGCGTCTTGAACGTATCGAGGCTTTGTTGGCGCTGCGCGCAGTGCATGCCGAGTATGGGCATATTCAAGAAATCATCGTGCAGAACTTCCGCGCCAAGCGCGACACCAAGATGCACGACGCCGCTGAGCCCGATCTCAATGAGATGCTGTGGACACTGGCGATCGCGCGCATTCTGTTTGGCGCCCACATGAGTATCCAAGCGCCGCCCAATCTGAGCCCGGGCTGTCTGCCTGATTTGATTGCGGCCGGTATCAACGACTGGGGTGGCGTGTCGCCGTTGACCCCGGATCACGTCAATCCCGAAGCGCCGTGGCCGCATCTCGAACAATTGGCGGCTGACACCGCCGCCGCCGGCAAATATCTGCACGAACGCTTGACCATCTATCCGCGCTACGTACGTGATCCAGTGTCGTGGGTCGATGAGCGTTTCCAGACGCCGCTGTTGCAGATGATCGATGCCGACGGCTATCCGCGCACCGACGAGTGGTCGCCGGGCGAAGACCTTCTACCACCGCCGGCGGTCGTCGCGGCCATCACGCGCCGGCCGAGCAAGGTCTCGCCCGAGGTCGCAGCCATCCTCGCTCGCGTCGAGGCCGGCACACTGTTAGGCGAAGACGATATCGTGCGTCTGTTCCGCACGCGTGGTGATGACTTCAGCGCGGTCTGTCAGGCGGCAGATCGCATTCGTCGTAGCGAGAATGGCGAGGTGGTCAGCTTCGTCGTCAACCGCAATATCAACTACACCAACGTCTGCTATTTCAAATGCCAGTTCTGCGCCTTCTCCAAGGGCAAGCTGTCAGAGAATCTGCGCGGCACGCCTTACGATCTCGACCATGCCGAGATTCAGCGGCGAGTGGTGGAAGCCTGGCAGCGCGGCGCGACCGAAGTGTGCATGCAGGGTGGCATTCATCCGCAGTACACCGGTGAGACCTATCTCGGCATTCTGCACGCGGTCAAGGAAGCCGTGCCGGACATGCATATCCATGCCTTCTCGCCGCTCGAAGTGTGGCAGGGCGCGGCAACCCTCAAGCTGCCTTTGCGCGAATACCTACAACGCTTGAAAGACGCTGGTCTCGGCACCTTGCCCGGCACCGCCGGCGAGATCCTCGATGACGAAGTGCGGGCGATTATTTGTCCGGACAAGATCAACACCGCGCAATGGCTGGAAGTGATGCGCGCCGCCCATGAGGTCGGTTTCCGCACCACATCCACCATTATGTATGGTCATGTCGATCGCCTTGAGCATTGGGCGCGGCACCTGCTACGCGTTCGTGATTTGCAACGCGAGACCGGTGGCTTCACCGAATTCGTGCCACTGCCCTTCGTGCACATGGAGGCGCCGCTGTATCTCAAGGGCCGCGCCCGCAAGGGCCCGACTTTCCGCGAATCGGTCTTGATGCACGCGGTCGCGCGCCTGACGCTCCATCCCTACATCAAGAATGTGCAGACCTCCTGGGTGAAGATGGGCCACGCGGGCGTACAAGCGTGTTTGAACGCCGGCGCCAACGATCTCGGCGGCACCCTCATGAACGAGAGCATCACGCGCGCCGCCGGCGCTGCCCATGGTCAGGAGACTTCGCCGGAAGAAATGATGGCGATGATCGAGGCTTGCAAGCGCACGCCACGCCAGCGCTCAACCGCGTATGAATCGGTCTCCGCCGAACGTATCGCAGCGGGTCGCGGCGCCGGCGAACTCACCGAGATCATCAACACGCCGGCACGCCAGTACGAGCGCAGCGAACGCCGCGTATTGCTGCGTTCACGCGCCGAGGCGAGCTGAGCCGCACAAGTGCTGCTGGCCTCCGCGCGGGGCAGGCCGCGAGTGTTCCATGCTTTGTTCGCATCCTTGGGGGAGGGAAACGATGGCTGCGCTACCCAAACACATACTCAATGGTTTCCGTGTGCTGGACATGACCCATGTGCTGGCCGGGCCGACGGCGTCGCGGCTCATGGCCGAGATGGGCGCGGAAGTCATCAAGGTCGAATTTCCGCCGCTAGGCGATGTGTCACGCGCCCTGCCGGCCCATAAGAACGGACGCAGTGCCTATTACACCCAGCAGAACCGCGGCAAGCGCAGTATTTGTCTGAACGCCAAGACACCGGAAGGACGCGCTATTCTCATCGAACTGCTGAAGACCGCCGACGTTTTCATCGAGAACTTCGCACCCGGCGTGATCGGGCGCATGGGCTTCTCGTGGGAAGAGGTGCACGAGATCAATCCGCGCGTGGTGATGTGCTCGATCTCGGCTTTCGGTCAGAGTGGGCCGCTGGCCTCGCTGCCGGGCTTTGATTACATCGCCCAGGCCTACAGCGGCGTGATGGGTATGATCGGCGACCCCCAGGGGCCACCCTCCTTTCCCATGGTCAGCATGGGCGATGTCTCGACCGGCGTGCATGCGGCGGCGGCTATCGGCTTTGCCCTGCTGCATCGCGAGCGTGGCGGCGACGCGCAGTATCTCGACATCTCGCTGCTTGACGCCTACACCGGTTACCACGAGCTCAACATCCACCTCTACAGCATCACTAACGGCGAGGTCGAACCGACCCGTGCCGGCAGCCAGCATTTCGCGGTCTGCCCCTTGGGTCTGTTCAAGACGCCCGAAGGCTATGTCTGCATCATTGCTCTGCAGCCGCAATGGCCGTCGCTGTGCCGCGCCATCGGTCGGCCGGATTTGATCGATGACGAGCGCTACAACGACAACCCTAAGCGCGTGGCCCGCGCCAGCGAGGTTATCGCGATCCTGCAAGCGTGGTGCGATCGCCAGCGCGACGACGCCAGCATCCTCGCTGCCCTCGAAGGCGAGCGAGTGCCCTGCGCACCGGTGTTGCGCATCGGCCAGGTCGCTAATCATCCGCATATGCGCGAACGGGGCACGGTGCGCGTCGTGAAAGACGCCAAACTTGGCGAGGTTTTGATGCCTGGCATGCCGCTGCGCTTCTCGGGCTTCGAGCACAACCAGCCGCTTGAGGCCGCCTCTCTCGGCGAGCATAACGAGGCTGTGTTGCGCGAGGTGCTGGGCTATGACGCCGCGCGCATTGATGCGCTGCGGGTGGCCGGTGTGCTGCACTCGAATCCTGACACCTGATTGTCGGGCCGACTTGAAGTACCAGGCAGAGCGGCCGACTCATTCCCACGACGCTCGGCGGAGGTCGCGACCCAGAGCGCGGAGTGGCTTGATATTAGTCATGTACATCGTTGAAAAAACGATTTAAATTACCGTTAGAAAAGCTCGGGGTTTGGGCTGTTGGGGGACGAGTGCTAAGAGCATTCCTATTGGCGTGCGCCATTGCGGCGTGTGTGTGGCAGGCCGCCTACGCGGAAGATGCCCCACCTTTAAAAATCGTCGTCAAATCCTTCAAGGTGGAAGGCGACAATCCTATCGGGGCGGCGGCCAACGAAGCGCTCGCCCCTTTTGTCGGTGAATACGACGGCCTCGATCCGCTGTATGCCGCCAACGACGCCCTCAACGCGGCACTGGCGAAGGCGGGCTTCCGCTTTTACCGCGCCATCCTGCCGCCGCAGGAGATCGCCGACGGCGTGGTGACCATGAAGATCCTAGCCTTGCCCATAGGCAAGGTTGTGGTCGAAGGTAACAAGCACTTCTCACCGCAGTCGGTCGAGCGCAGTCTGCCTCCGCTCAAGGCGGGCAGCGTACCGAATACGGTTGAACTCTCTCGTGCGCTGGCGGTTGCCAACGAGCATCCGTCGAAAAAACTGCAGGTGAACTTCCGCGAGAGCGAAGAGACGCCGGATGCATTGGATGCGGTGGTGCAGGTCAGCGAAGAAAAGCCGTGGTCGATATTTGCGCAGATCAACAATATCGGTAGCGAGAGCGACGGGCCGAAAGCCAGTACGGACTCGGTAGCGGGCAACAACGCCGGCACCGGTCGCACACGTCTGACCATGGGTGGTGAATACGACAACCTCACTCGTCACGACGACGTGCTGCAAGGCTCGGTGACGACCTCGCCCGAGAACGCCGCTAACGTGATGCAGTACGCGTCGTCCTACGAACTGCCGATCTATCGCCTCAATGGTTGGCTCACTGGCTTCTACGTGCACTCGGAAGTCGATGTCGAAGGGGTACAGAGCGGCATTTTCAACATCGAAGGCGCGGGTACCTTCTATGGCCTGAGTTTCAAGCACCAACTGTTGAGCTTTGGGCGTTACAAACACAGCTATACGGTAGGCTTACAGGATCGCCTGTTCGATACCGCGATCGCGGCTGCTGCCAGTGGTGTGCGCATCGGGGCGCTCAGCACCAAGGTCCGCAGTCGCCCGATCTCGTTCCGTTATGACGGCGCTTACAGCTGGAGCGAGACCAGCCTCGATTTCTACTTCGACGTCAATCACAACATCGAGGCCGGCTTGCACAACAGTGCGACGGACTACGCCTTGGTGCGAGCACCCGCGACACCCGATTTTACGGTCGCGCATTTCGGCGCCTTGGTCACCCGGCGCCTACCGCGCGGCTTCAGCGCCCTTGGCCGCATGACCGCCCAGCTGACCGGACAGGCACTGATTCCAGGCGAAGAACTCGGCTTCGGTGGCGTCCATTCTGTGCGCGGTTTCGAGGAACGCACCATCGCCGGCGACAAAGGTGTCATCCTCAACTTCGAATTGTGGTCGCCACCGGTCAAGCGGCTGCTCGATGCCCGCTTCCTCGGGTTTATCGATGTCGGTCACAAAGCATTGATAGACCCTGTGGTGGGGCAGCGCCAGAACGATACGATTTCAAGTATCGGGCTCGGCGCAAGGTGGCAGTGGCGCAAGCAAGTGGCGCTGGCTATCGATTATGGACTGCCGCTCGCACACGCGGACGGCGAGGCATCGGATCGGGGCAATTCGAAATGGCATCTAGATCTCACCTATCGTTACTGAGCCGAGCGGCGGCTCGCGCCGCGCTTTGTGTCGCCTTTGCTCTGAGCGCTGCCATGGCGCTGGCCGCGAATAAGGCCGGCGATGTCGTACTTTCCCATGGCGTGGTCAGTGGCCAAGTGGCGGGGGGTGCGCCGCGTCTGCTGGGGCCGGGCTCCGCCCTTGTGGAAGGCGACGTGGTGACTACCGGTCCGCGTAGTGTGGCGCTGCTCAAGCTGGCGGACGGTACCAAGATTACGCTGCGCCCCGACTCTTCCTTTCAGATTGCCAAATACGACGTCACCGAGAACCACGAAGAAGGGTTGATGACCTTGTTCAAAGGCGGCTTGCGTGCCGTGACAGGCTTCATGAGCAAGCGCAACCCGAACGCCATGCATCTGCGCACTGCGGTCGCCACGATTGGTATTCGCGGCACGGAGTTCGATGCGCGTTTGTGCGGCGATGATTGTTCCGAGGAAGCCAAGGCCCACTCGGTGCCGGCGGGTCGCGCGGGATTCGTGAAAGGCAATGTGATGGTGCGCGCGCCCAGCAACCATGCTCATCCGCTCAATTCCGGCGGACCGCTCTATAACGGCGACACCGTCATCACCGCAGCGGATACCTATGCCGTACTGGTGTTTGCGGACAAGAGTCGCGTGACCTTGATGCCGAACACGGAATTCCGTGTGGAGCGGGTGCAGTTCGAAGTTGCCCAACCGGAACGCAGCGAGAGCATCTTCAACCTTTTGCGCGGCGGTCTGCGCGCGGTCAGCGGCCTGGTCGGTCACAAGGGCCATGGCACCTATCAAATGCGCACCGCAGTCGCGACTATCGGTATCCGCGGGACGGTGTGGAGCGCCCTGTGTGTCGGCGCCTGCCAGAGTGCCGACGCCAGTGCCGCGCCCGGTGGTGACGGTTTCTATTCCCAGGTCGACGAAGGCGCCATCGATGTCGATGGCAACGTCGTGGAAGCGGGACAGACGGTGTTCGTCGGGAATACCGGCATGATACCGGCCCCGATACCACAACTGCCTCTTGAGATGAACGTTCCGTTGCCGAGCTCAATAGAAGTGCCCGAGGCGCCGCCGGCTCCGACCTCGACCAATCCGGATAATGGCCTGTACGTGAGCTGCTACTCGGGCATCTGCGCGGTGAAGACGGAAGAGAACGAGATCAAACTCGAACAGGGTGAGGCCAGCCATGTCGGGAACCAAGGCGGGCCCGCGCGGCAATTGGCTGAAGTGCCGCCCTTCCAGGCGGAGGACCCGATCTACCATGCGGTGGAGGTCGGCGCGCAGGTCCAACAGTTGAATGAGACGCTGAAAAGCGGAGGTCTCGAATGCACGGTTCACTGAAAATTACTCGCCGCTGCGGCGGCCAGGTACTGTCGTTCGTCACAGGCCTGATCGCGAGCGTTGGCGCGAGTGCGAATCCGCAGGGCGCGCAAGTGGTCAGCGGTTCGGCGGTCTTCGCCAACCCCAATCCCCAGACGCTCGAGGTTACCAATTCGCCGGCCGCGATTTTGAACTGGCAGTCGTTCGATATTGGCAAGGGTGAAACGACACGCTTCCTTCAGGAGAACGCCGCCAGCGCGGTATTGAATCGTGTGACCACCGGTAACAGTTCCGAGATCCTTGGCAAGCTGGTGTCTAACGGTCACGTTTTCCTGATCAACCCTGCCGGTATTTTGATCGGTCGCGACGGTTCGGTGGATACCGCTGGTGTGGTGCTATCAACGCTGCAGATTAATGATCAGGACTTCATCAACGGGCGCTTGCACTTCGAAGGCAGCAATAGCGACGGCACGATTACCAACCACGGCTATATCAAAAGCGCGCCAGGTGGCGAGGTGGTG
>JAYWAC010000191.1:0-11902 GCA_043782755.1 Pseudomonadota bacterium
GTTGCTCGGTTCCGCGCCGCGCTGATAGGCCGGCTGTGGCGTAGTGGCGCGCTGCTTGGCCGCCAGCAGGCGGTACAGCATGAAGGCGACGCCAGCGAAGATCAGGATGTCCATGAAATTGATGTGCTCAAAGGCACCGCCGAACAATAGCGAGCCGAGCAGACCACCAATCGCGAGCCCTCCCAGCATGCCCATCAGACCACCACGACGGCTCAAGCCGTCACGCACCGATTGATTGCGTGCCACGGCCTGCTGCTGGTTGAGGGAAGACGCCGCCGGGGCGACATTGGCCTCGCGCTTGAAGGTGGAACCGTAGGCGCTGCGGCTACCGAAAGAGGCGCCACCGCCGAAGCGTTTAGCCTCGGCGTCAGTGCTCGGACCTAAGCTCAAGAACAGACCAAGCAGCAGGGAATACAAAAGGCCGAATCGCTTATACATCGCACTTTTCTCTTGAAGACGGGAGGGTAGGCCGCAGGCGGTTACTATGGCAGTTCTGTCCGCGATCACAAGCATAGGTTCCGGTCGGACTGGCGCGGCGCGATGACCGCGCTTGCATGGACGGTGTGTGCTCCAATGAGCAGCCCAGCTACCTGCCTTGCGCCACCGTCATGGACGATCACTCCACTTCGTCATCGATCGGACTTTCCAGATTTATCGCGCACTATCATCGCTTCGCGTTGCTGTGCGGAGGCGCGCTGCTGGGCTTGGCCTGGTCACGCATCATAAGCGTTGCCTCGCGCGAGCATTTCATGCGCTCGGTCTTGCTGCTGGGCGCGCTATCCGTCCTGTTCGTCGTCTACCAGCGTCGGCAAAACAGCCGACACGAGCGCTGGCCGCTGGCGTGGGTGGCACTGTGCCTGTATTTCGGCGCGTTGACCGTCTGGAACGAAATTTATTTCGAGCACATCGCGCACACCGGTTTCGCCACCGATGTGTTTCGCGCTTCTTTACGCACGTTTCAGGCGCCGGTCTACGGCGTCGCTAAATCGATCACGGTCGCAGGTCTGGCCACAGCCACAGCTTTCACCGCGCTGTTCTGCGTGGTGTTGCGCTGGGCGTTGGCCCATGCTGAACAGACACGCAGGCTGGCGCTCGCTTTCATGCTGCTCCAACTGCTCGCGATCGTCGGCTTGACCTTATGCAACGGTCATGGTCAATGGCCAGATTCGCATCTGATCCATGGCGGCTTCGACGCGGAACTCGCCGCGTTTTCGACGCCGAGCGCGATGTGGTCCGAGTGGAATACCCACATGGCACAGTTTCAGACTCGCGCCAGTCACTATCCACCCGGCCCGATGTTCGTCGCGCTGCTCGAACATCGTTACCACCTGCCGGGACTATGGATGGCTTGCAGCGTGCTCGCGATCCTGCTGTGCATACCGCTGCTACTGGATCTGTGCGCGAACTTGGGACTCGCGCCCGTGATCGGGATAAGTGCCGTCAGCTGGCAGCTTGCGAGCGCGGCATTCATGAGTTTCACGCCGATAGCTAATGCCGCACCCACGGCATTCCTGACCCTGGCCCTGTTGGCGGCACTTGGCCGCGCGCTGCGAGGACAGTGGTATTTCGCACTGCTCGGCGGCTTGGTCCTGGGTTGCCACGGTCTGTATTCCTTCACGGCGGTGTTCGCGACGCTGCTCGCGCTGGTGTGGCTGCTCGCCGCAGCCTTGACCGGCGTTGTCGATCGAGCACGCGCGCTGCAATGCATCGCACTGCTCTTGCTCGGCAGCACCGGACTGTGGCTGCTGGTCTATGGCGTGACGGACTTCAATCTCGCTGCCTGCTTCGACATTGCGCTGAGCAACAATCGCGACGCCATGAGTCACGAACTGTTCGAAGTGCCGAGCCGATATCTGCTGCGTTCGAGCGGCAATCTACTTGCCTACGGGGCCTACCTCGGGCCACTCGCCGGACTCTATGCACTGGTCGGCACATGGCGTGCGCAGTTCGCGGGACGCGCCATCAGCGCGTTTGCCTGCGCCCCCGTCACGACCTTGCTGGTGGCAGGATTCAGCGGCAGTTTCTTTCTCGAAACCGAACGCGTCTGGATGTTCTTCACGCCGGCGGTCGCCATCGTGGCGGGCTTCGGTCTGAGTGGCCTGCGGCGCGATAACACGCTTGCCAGCCACCATGGTTTGACCCTGGTGGCGAGCGTGCTATTGGGCTGGACGCTTGCCCTCGGTATGCATCAGCAAATGCCGCCGGCCGAACAGATCGACGCTGCGGCATGGCAGCGCGCGCGCATTCTGCTGCAACCCGCTTCGGCGCCGAAAGTCCCCGACCCGCACCGCGCTGAGTAGCTTTTTTGCTAGCCTGTTAAGCTGTTCGTACCGAACATGGTGTGGATGTTGATCGCCCACGCCATGCAAGACACCGTCATCGTGGCCCGCCTTTTAATGTGCGAATGGTCGCACCTACAATGGCCAGCGTAGACACTCAGATAATACGCCCATGCCGCTCTCCCGACGCGTGCTGTTCGCTTTCGGTCTGGTGAGCGTGCCGCTCGCCACCGGCGGTCTGCCGCTGGTGCTCTATCTGACCCCCTACTACGCTGCGGTGTCGGGCATGAGTCTCGCCACCATCGGCGCGCTATTGAGCCTGACCCGCATCGCCGATGTCTTCATTGACCCGTTGATAGGCGCGGCCTCGGATCGCACACCGCCGCGCTACGGTCGACGCGGTTTGTGGCTGGTGCTGGGTGTGCCGGTGATGGCGGTCTCGACCATCGCGGTGTTCGCGCCCGTCACCACACCCGGCCCGCTTTATCTGCTGTGTGCTGCGGGCGCGCTCTATCTCGGCTGGACCTTGATCAGTATTCCACTCGCGGCCTGGGGCGCGGAATTATCCAATGACTATCACGAACGTTCGCGCCTGACCGGTGCGCGCACCTGGGGCGGCATCGTCGGTTCGTTGCTCGCGATCCTCGCGCCATTGATCTTGAGCAGCCTGGCCGCAAGCGGTGTGACATCCGCAGCACCGACCACGCCCGGCGGTCTACAACCGATGCTGACCGTATTGGCCTGGCTGACTGCCTTACTGCTCGCTATCAGCGTGCCGTGGTTGCTGTACGCCGTGCCACAACCGGCCTTCACGCGACGTGGCACACTGGCCTTGCTTCCCGGGCTCAAATTGATCGCCGCCAGTCGCGCCTTCCGTCGTCTGCTGCTGTCGAACGTCAGCGCCGCCATCGGTTGGAATTCCGTCAACGTGCTGTTCATGTTCTTTGTCACGCAGTATCTCGAGGCAGGCCCGCAACAATGGCCGCTGATCATCTTGTGCTACCTGCTTGGTCAACTGTGCGGCACACCGCTGATCTTGCGGTTCGCGCCGCGCTACAGCAAACACCGCATGTTGGCGGTCTGTTCATTGATCTCGGTGGCCTTGTTCAGTCTGGTGCTGTTGCTCCGCCCGGGGGACTATCTCTACTACGCCGCGATCAATTTCGTGACCGGCTTGTTCGCACCCACTCTCACCATCCTCGGCCCTTCGATGGCGGCCGATGTGATCGATGAGGATCATCTCGCCAGTGGCGAACAACGCGGCGCGCTGTTCATGGCGCTGTGGGCAATGACGGAGAAGATGGCGGTGGCTCTGGCGGCGGTCATTGCGCTCGCGCTCGCGCAAGGCATGGGCTTCAATCCCGCCACGCCCCACGATCCGAGCAGCCTGTGGGCACTTAAGCTGTCGTTCTGCGCGGTGCCGAATGTGTTCTTCCTGATCTCAATCGCCTTGATCTGGCATTACCCGCTGGGGGCTGGCGAACTGACCCGCATACGCGCGGCACTGGCCGCGCGGAGTTGAGTATTTAGGCCGCGACCTTACCGGCCGCGCGCTCAGCGCGACCGGTAAAGCGACGATGGAACTGGCCGTCCTTCATTACCGCAAGAATGCGCCGCTGATCTTGCAATAAAGAGAGATCGGCAAGCGGGTCACCATCGATCAGCAGAATATCGGCCAGATAACCGGCCTGGATGCGGCCGAGCTTCTCGCCACTCTTGCCTGCCCAGGCCTCGCCGCCATAAGCCGTCGCTGCGCGCAGCGCCTCCCAGGGCTGCATGCCAAACAGATTGACCATGTGTTCGAGGTCGCGGCAATCGGTGCCGATGGGAATCCAGGCGAAACCATAGTCGCCGAAAGGCAACACCTTGATGCCGGCGCGATGCATCTTCTGCATGGTCGCGCAGCCGGCTTCAAGTTCGCGCTTATTGCCGATGCTCTCGGCGATGTCAGTGGTGATGCCCCAGGCACCGGCTTCATAGGTAGTGTTGTAGCGCGCCGCGATGGCGGGCGTCACCCAATGCTTGTCAGCGACCTTGGCCAGTGCTTCGATGGTGGCGTCGGTGGCGAAGGTCGCGTGATTGATCAGCTCCACACCGTACTGCATGCACTGCCGCACGCCGCTGTCGGTATGGGCATGGGCCGCGACACGCTTGCCGATGTTGAGCGTGGTCTCACAGATCGCGCGCACTTCGTCCTCGGTCATGGGATTCACATCGCCCGGCATGCGGCCGAAGGTAAAGCTGTCGCCGGAGTTGTTGAACTTGACGATGTCCACGCCTTCGCGAATCAACTGGCGGATGGACTTCCTGAATTCCTCCGCGCCATTGCACACGATGCCTATCGAGGGCACGAACACATCGAGACGCGAATCGTCGCCCACCCCGCCGCTGACCGTGTATTCCGGCGTCGACGCAAGAATACGCGGCCCGGGAAATTCGCCCTTGTTGACCGCGTTGCGCACCACCAGCTCGAGGCGCGGCTTGGCCGAGGCCACACCGATGACGGCGGTGAAGCCGTAGTCGAGATAGGTCCGAGCGTTGCGGATCGCGACCAGCAGATTTTCTTCCACCGGCAGCGCCGTGATGTCGGCGAGACTGACCGCATTGCTGTAGGTGAAATGACAATGGGGATTGACCAGGCCTGGCATCAAGGTCGTGCCCTGACCATCGATGATCTCGTCCACGCCTTCGCGTGGGAGTGTTTCACCGGGCGCCGCCACGGCGCCGATGCGATTGCCGCTCAATAACACTTCGCCTGGCCGGCAGTGCGGCTCGCTACCTTCGAAGATGTTGACGTTGGTGAACAAAGTACGACTCATGCTGCTCTCCCCGCCGTGGGGTCACGGCTACTCATGACGGTGCCACCAGTGCGCTCGGCGGCGGCGTGTTCTGACTCAGTTTAGCGCGCAGCGTCACCGGCATGGCCAGCGCCGCATCCACACCCGGTGCGAGTGCCCAATAGGCGCGCGCGAATTCAATCAAGGCCGCACTATCGTCGGCCACGACCTGACTGAAGCGTAGCGTCTGTCGTCCAGCGCCACGCAAGGCAACATTGCAGGGCTGCGGACAGCCGTTCAGACAGGCCACCTGGCGCACTTCGAGATCCTCGCCGGTGAGTGCGGCGAAAGCGTCCGCCAGTGCCAGACCGGCGCCATGCCCCGCCTGGTGGGGCGCGGCATAGCGATCACAGCGCACGCAGACGTAGATCAGTGCGGGCATGGCCGTGGTGTGGGTGACCGACAGCGCCGTCTCAGACCACGCGGTTCTCGATTTCACCGAGGCCGCTGATCGCGACCTTCACCACATCGCCCGTCTTGAGGAACTTCGGTGGCGTGAAGCCGATACCAACACCGGCTGGTGTACCGGTTGCGATAATGTCACCGGTCTCCAAGCTCATGGAAGCCGAAATGCTCTCGATGATGGTCGGAATATCAAAGATCAAATCACGCGTATTGGCCTGTTGGCGCAGTTCGCCGTTGACCCAGCATTGCAGCTCGAGATCGGTCGGCTCGACTTCGTCGGCGGTGGTCAGCCACGGGCCGATGGGACAGAAGGTATCGATAGACTTACCGAGCAGCCATTGCTTGTGCTTGGCCTGCAGATCACGCGCTGTGGCGTCGTTGATCACGCAATAGGCCCATACGTGTTCGTACGCCGATGCACGACTGATAGCACGCCCGGGCTTACCGATGACGACGCCGAGTTCGCCTTCGTAGTCCATCTGCGACGTGATATTCCACGGCACGATGATGTCGTCAAAGGCACCGGTCATGGTGCACGGTGCCTTGCTGAACACGATGGGCGCCTCGGGAATGACGTCCTCGGCGTTTTTTGCCGAGGAGTCATAACCGCTGCGCGTGAACTCGGCGGCATGGGCCGCGTAATTCTTGCCGATGCACAGGATGTTCTTGCGCGGCTGCGCGATGGGCGGCAACAGCTTGACCGCAGACAATGGCAAGGCGCTACCGGTGGTGCGCGGCGCGCGACCCGCCATGGCTTCGCTCATGAGCGCAATCATCGCGTCGCTTTGGGACGCGACCGTTGCCAAGGGCGTGACCGTGCTGGCGGCAACATCGACCAGATCGAGTTGAATGCTGTCGGCGTGAACAAAGCGTGCGAGTTTCATAGCGAACCTTTTGTGGATAATGACGAGAGTTGAGGTTTTAGCGAGCTTCGCTTTCGCGCGCGATCAAGGCTTCGGCCTGACGCCGCGCCATGAGGCCGGCGCGATCGGCGACGACACTGATCTCGATGGCCTGCTCGGGGCAGTGATGAGCATCGTGACGCGCCTGAATAGCTTCGAGGATGACTTTGTCCTCGGCGAAACCGGCTTCGATGACGGACTGCATCCAAGCCCGACCACTTTCACCAAGCCCATGGTCACGCGCCATCACCCACCAGTAATGATGGGAAGTCGGCGACTCGGGCGTGGTCATGTGCTGGAACTTAACGAAGTATTCAGCGCGCTCACCGGGCGCTGGCGAGTGATTGACAATGCGCGCGGTGAATACATGCTCGGCCGGCGATACTGAAGTGCCGAGGTCGTGGCGGTCTACCGGCTTGTTGCCGAGACCACAGGCGTCGCCATAGAACGGCGGCAACGCTTTGTTCAGAAAATCCTGACGGAAGGACACGCGACCTTCTTCGACGATGCATTCCGGCGGCGCGTCGTAATCGTCGTCCATGGCAAAGGTCGAACGATGGGCGTAAGCGAAGTGCGTCAGATCCAGCACGTTCTCCTTCAGTAACATGTAATTCGCTTTGACGTGGATATAACCAAGCGCCGCCACCCAGTGCGGATCGGTCAGCCAGGGATGGGCGGGCACTTCGGTAGCATTCGCGCTGGCGGGCGCGCCCGTCCAGATCCACACAAAAGGCCCACTCTCTATCACCGGATAGGTGCGCACACACGCCAGTCGCGGAATCTGTTCCTGGGTGGGAATGCGCACGCAGGCTCCGTCGGCGGCGAAGCGCAAACCGTGGTATCCGCAGACCACTTGATCGTCTTCCACCCAGCCGAGAGATAAAGGCGTGCCACGATGGGGGCAGCGATCTTCGAGCGCCACCACCTGACCGTCGGCGCGACGATAGAACAGAATGGACAGGTCGAGAATGCGGCGCGAGAGCAGACGCGCACGTCCGACTTCTTCGCTGGTCGCCGCTATCCACCAATGCTGAAGTGGATAGTTGGCGCGTGGGCGGGCGTAGTAGGCGAGCCGCGTGGCGTGGCCGGTGTCTGCGCTCATGCTGTGTGCTCCTCCGCGATCAAATATTGACCAATTGGTCAAAGAAATATTCAATGCCCTACTCGGTAATGGAAGATATTTAGCCGAGCAGCTGCCGTCAAGGCGAGTATCAATAAACCAATTGGTCTAAGCACCAAGCAACGATGCTGGACCAAGGAGTAGCACCAGCATGCGGTTATTTAAGGGTAGTGCGGATGGTGCGGCGGCCCTCGGCCACTATCTCGAAACCCACATCGCCCAAGGCGAATGGCGTATCGGCATGAAGCTGCCGGCCGAAAGGGAATTGGGCGCGCGCTTCACGCTGTCGCGCGGCAGCGTGCGCAAGGTCATCGAAGCTTTCATCATCCGCGGCCTGCTACGTCGCGTGCCGGGCAGCGGCACCTATGTCGCGGCCGCGCCGCCGACCGCCACCCGTTCTACCCTCGCGCCGATTGAAGTCGGCAACGTCAGTCCAGCCGAACTCATGGAAGCACGACTGCTGTTCGAGCCGCTGCTACCGCGTCTCATCGTGCGTCACGCCACGCCGCAGGACTTCGCGCGTTTCGAGCAATGTCTGCTCGGCGCAGAACGGGCCGACACGGTCGCCGACTTCGAGTATTGGGATGGCGCCTTGCATGAGGCCTTGTCGCAGGCCACGCACAACAGCTTCATGGGCGCGATCCTCTCGCTCATGACGGTGGTGCGTGAAGCGGGTGAATGGGGACGCCTCAAGCAACAGGCCCTGACCCCGGCACGACGCGCCCGTTACGAGGCGCAACACCGCGAGCTGGTCGCGGCGCTGCGCGAACGCGACGAGGCTCGCGCCAGCGCTTTATTGAAAGCGCATCTCAGTGAAGTACAGACCAATCTTTTCAGTGCTTGAAATATCTCGCGTTCAACGCGGCTGATAGACCGCCTGTACCTGCATATCCTTCGTGATGACCGCAGCGACGGCGCGATACTGCGCCACCACCTTGGCTGAACAGATAGGACCTGGGCTGTTGTCGGTCACGCTCCGCACCACGCGCAATTCGTTGTCGTGTTGCTCATAGTGGGCGCTGTAGGCGATATCGGGCTGCACCAGTTCGACATCGTGGGGCACCGCCAGCAGTTTTACTGACGACGGAAAACTCATCTGCATTTCCTCCGTGCGACGATCGCCGCTGCGCAGGAAGTCATACGGGTAGTCGTCCACCACCGCGAACGCCGCGAGCTCGGCTATCGGCGCGGGACTCGGATAATAAGCATCGAGCTTGATGCCGTAGGGATTGCCGGTGTCGAGATACTCGGCGATACGGTAATTGACTTCAAAACTGAAGCGGTCGGAGACCACGGCGGTATCGTCCATGCGCGCATAAAACCCGGTGCTGCGGTAGCCGCTACGCTCGAACGACTGTTTGAAGATCCGTTCGCCACGTTGGAAATCCGGTGCCTTGCGCATCTGCGCGAAGCTGTGGCGCATGGAATGCGCCATCGCACCACCGACCTCGAAAACACTGCTGACCGCTATGCTGCCGTCGTCTTCGATCTTGACGGTATTGCGCATGCGACTCCAATTGCTGGCCACTGGCGCGGTCGCGGTCTGTGCGACCCGTGCCGGCGCGTGGGTGATCAAGACTGACTTGCCATGTTCCTGGCTCGGCAACTCACCGAAAGGATCGCGGGTCGAGGTCGCATCGACATAGACCTCGAAGTCCGGCAGGTAGTTGATGAATAGCGATCGGGAAAAGTCGGTTTCTCGTCGCGCAGGGTGTAGGACAAAACGACGGTATCGCCGACCGCGACATTGGGATAAATCAGACGTCGGTCCATCGAATCAGAAAACGCTGGCGGCAGACCGTCGACGCCGGAATGCGAGGTCACCTGGATGTTGGTCGCCGGCACGTCGATACGTTTGCCGTCGGCCTTGCGCGTATAGGCCACCACCTCGCTAAGCTTGGCAGAGCGCTCGTGATAGGAAATCACCTGCTCGTTGAGACGCTCGATGGCGGACTCCGCGAGTACGGTATAGGCCAGATCGTAGTGGGCGGTGGTGCTGCCGTCCGCCTGAATATCGATGCGCGCTTCGCGCTTTTCCAGCTTCCAGGTCGGCGCTGGCGCATCGGCAGCCACAGCCGCTCCGCTCGCACCCAGGCCAACGACCATGAGCAGGGCCGCGACGCTGGCGATCTTTACTATCGAGGACTTCATAGGCAGGACATCCTGTGGTGAGTTGATTCCGTTCATGGGCAGCACGAAATATCGGAGGCCAAGCGTTATCCTAACGAAACAAGAATGCAAAGGGAGTAGCTGCCCTAGCCCGCCACACATTGGCGGCCGCGCGCCGCGTGCCATCCGCCCGGCAGGCCATCGGCTACAATCGCTGACGCCCGACCGTTGAGTTATCGCGGCTCGCACAAGACAGTGCCATGAGGCAGCGCCTGTGATTCGTCATTGGGCTGCGGCCACGAACTCGCTACACACCGCCTAGTCACAGGCGTCACCGTCATCCCCTATTGAAGAGGCCACACCATGGATACTGATCTGATGGAACTCGCCCGTGATGCTGCGCAGGAACGCGCTGCGTCTGTTTTGAATACCTGGGTCGCCATCACCATTGCGCTGCTGTCGACCTTCATGGCGATCTGCAAGGTCAAGGACGACAACATCGTGCAGGCCATGCAGCAGGCCCAGGCCGACAAGATCGATCACTGGTCCTATTACCAGGCGCGACGCCTGCGCGAAGATCTCGCCACCGCCAATGCCGATACTTTCAGGCTGCTGGCCGGTGGCGCCGATGAGCACACGGCGCAAGCGCTGCAGGCGGCGAGCGCCCGTTATACGGCACTCGCCGAGGAACAGCACGGCAAGCGGCTCGCTATCGGGAAACAGGCTGAGGACGATCAGCTCCAATACGACGCGCTCAATGTGCATGACGACCAGTTCGATCTTGCCGATGCGCTGTCCTCGCTCGCGATCGCGATGCTGGCGCTGTGCTCGCTCACCCACAAGCGTTGGCTGTTCGCCCTCGCCCTGCTACCCACCACCGGCGGCGTGTTGATGGGTATGAGCGGCCTGGCCGGCTGGTCGCTGCATTCGGCTTGGCTGGCGCGACTCTTGTCATAATCGCGCGCTATTCCCGGCGCTAGTCGATTCGTGTAGCTTGCCGACGCACGACGCAGGACCACCCGCCACCGCACGCCATGCACAAACCCGACATCCTCATCGCTGGCGGCGGTATCGCCGGTCTGACCTTGGCCCTCGCGCTGCATGAGGCAGGCTACCAGCCGCGCGTGTTTGAGGCGGCCGCCAATCTCGCCGAGCTAGGTGTCGGCATCAATGTGCTACCCCACGCCGCTAAGGAATACGAACGGCTGGGTGTACTGGATGCGCTGCTCGCGGAAGGCGTGGAGCTCGAACGCTACATGTGGTTCAACCGCCATGGTCAGGAGATCTGGAGTGAGCCGCGCGGACGCAAGGCGGGTTATCAATGGCCACAAGTCTCCATCCATCGCGGCAGCTTGCATCGCGTGCTGGCCGATGCGGTGAGTGCCCGTCTCGGCAAGGACGCCATCGTGCTCGATCACCATCTCGCGGGATTCACGCAGAACGCCGCCAAGGTCAGCGCCCAATTCGTCAGTCGCGCCAGTGGCACGGCGCGCGGTGCGGTGGAATGCGAGCTCTTGATCAGCGCCGACGGCATCCACTCGAGCTTGCGTCGTGGCTTCTATCCGCACGAAGGCGCGCCGCGCTGGGCGGGTAACATGATGTGGCGCATGACGGTCGATCTGCCGACGCCCATCCTTGGCGGCAACACCATGTTCTCGGCCGGCACCGGCGAGTGCAAAGTGGTGGGCTACGAGATCTCGGCTGCCGCCAAGCGTGCGGGCCGCTCGCTGTTCAATTGGATAGCCGAAGTCAAACTCGGCGAGGACGGCGCCACACCGCCGGAGCGCGAAGACTGGAACCGCGTCGCCGACATCACCGAGTTCGTCGATTATTTTCGCGACTTCCGCTTCGACTGGTTGGACGTCCCCGCACTGGCGCGCGCCTCGGCGCAGGCCTACGCCTTTCCCATGGTCGATAGAGATCCCTTACCGCGCTGGACCCACGGCCGTGTGACCTTGCTCGGTGACGCCGCCCACCCGATGTGGCCGATAGGCTCTAACGGCGCGTCGCAGGGCGTGCTCGATTGCCGCGCCCTGGTCGACGCTCTCGCCAGCCACGCCGATCCACGCCCAGCGCTGCTAGCCTATGAAGCCATTCGTCGTCCCGCCACCGCTGCGGTGGTGACAGCCAATCGCAGCCGTGCCCATGACGACGTGCTGGATCTGTGCGAAGCGCGTGCCCCGCAGGGCTTCAGTGATGCACGCGCCGTGATCAGTGCGGCGGAAATCGAAGCGAGTCTCGCGAAATACA
>JAYWAC010000192.1:0-11891 GCA_043782755.1 Pseudomonadota bacterium
TACATGGGCACGCTGTTAGGGGCTTTAGCTCTGCAAGGAATGTCCGACTGAAATCGGACCCACAAGTCAGCGGTGGCGCCGCGCGCGCGACGCCACCCGCAAACGCTCAATCATGCAACCCGTGCAAGAAACTCGCGCAGATCGGCATTGAAGGCTGGCGGCTTTTCGAGCTGGCAGAAGTGGCCGACGTCGTCGTAGAACTTGATCTTGGCGCCGGGAATGTTGTCGGCCAGAAACTGATTCATCGCGACCGGCGTCGCGCCGTCTTCATTGCCGGCAATGATCTGCGTCGGCGCCTTGATGTTCTTCAACTGATCCGAGATGTTCCAGCCGAACACGCCGTTAGGATCGGCGGCGCTGGCAAAGAATACCGTCTCGTTGAAGTTGGTCTCGTTGCGAAAGCAGCCATCCATGAAGGCCAGAATCTCGGGACGCTCAGACTTAGTCTTGGCCGACAGCGCCGCCGAAATAATCCCCGCGAACACGCCGCGCCAATCTTTCTGCATCGCTTCCGCCATTTCTGGTGGAGCGCCGGCACCGAAGTTGGTGCCGCTGGAAAGAATCAACAGACCCTGCACGCGCGCCGGCGCATCGAGCGCGGTCTGCATGGCAATCATGCCGCCGATCGAATTACCGACCAGCACCGCCTTGTCGACCTTGGCGTCATCGAGGATTGCGATCACGTCGGCCGCCATCTCGCCTATCCCATAGCCGCTGGCCGGCTTATCGGACTGACCATGACCGCGGTGATCGACCACCAGTACACGATGGTCCTTGGCGAAATCATTGACCTGGTAGGCCCAGATGTAATGGTTAGTGGTCCAGGGATGCAGCAAGACCAGGGTCGTGGCGCCCTGACCGAAGCTCTCGTAGAAGACTTTGACGCCGTTACGCGTGATATGGGGCATGGTCGGAACCTCTGTTGTCGTGCGCCGCGCTCAAGGCGGCGGTAAGCGCACGATGATCTGCGGAATCGAGCTTCAAGGAAACTGCCCGATAGGGGCATGATGAATTGCATGGCGGCGCTTGTGGCGGCACTATCGGTACCCGTGCCCGCCATCGGTGCACGCAGCCGCCCTGTTGTGAACCACAGCCGAGAGAGAGCCCCTTGTCAGCACTCGATGATTTCCGCAGCCAGACGCACGCCTGGCTGGACGCCAATTGCCCGGCTTCCATGCGCACACCCATGCCCGAGGATGAGCGGGTCTGGGGCGGCCGCCAGGGGCGCTTCAAAAACCCCGACAGCCGGGTCTGGCTGGAGCGCATGGTCGCGCGCGGCTGGACCGTGCCGGGCTGGCCCACGGCCTACGGTGGTGGCGGTCTGTCGCGCGATGAATTACAAATTCTGAAAGAGGAAATGACGCGGCTCGGTTGCCGCTCGCCGCTGTTCAGTTTCGGCATCAGCATGCTCGGGCCGGTGTTGCTCAAATACGGCAATGAAGCACAGAAGCTTGCCCACTTGCCGCTCATCGCGCGCGGCGAGATTCGCTGGTGTCAGGGCTATAGCGAACCAGGCGCCGGTTCCGATCTGGCCAGTCTCGCGACCCGCGCCGAGGATCAGGGCTCACATTATCTAGTCAACGGCCAGAAGATCTGGACCTCCTACGCCAACTACGCCGATTGGATCTTCTGTCTGGTGCGCACTGACTTAAGCACCAAGCAGGGCGGTATCAGCTTCCTGTTGTTCGACATGACCAGCGCCGGCGTCGAGACTCGACCGATAGCCTTGATCAGCGGCGCGTCGGTATTCTGCGAAACCTTCCTGACCAATGTGCGCGTGCCGAAAGGCAACCTGGTCGGCCGCCTGAACGGTGGCTGGGAGATCGCCAAGGAACTGCTCCAACACGAACGCGGCATGATCTCCGACATCGGTCGCGCTATCGGCGGCACCGTGCCCGCTGTCGACGTGATCGCGCAGCGTTACCTCGGCGACGCTGACGGTCGCGTCTGTGATCCGCTGCTGCGCGACGCGGTCGCGCGTCATGTGATGGATGATCGCGCCTTCGATCTCACCATGCGCCGCGCCGCGCAGGAATCGGACGCCGGCACCGCTAACGGTGGCGTGTCCTCGATGTTCAAATACTTCGGCACCGAGCAGAACAAACGCAAGTTCGAGCTGATCCTGAAATGCGCCGGCAGCAATGCACTCGGTTGGGACGGCGCCGGCTTCAGTGACGAAGAACTGACCGTCTGTCGCACCTGGCTGCGCTCTAAGGGCAATTCCATCGAAGGCGGCACCTCGGAAATCCAGTTGAACGTGATTGCGAAACGCGTGCTGGGTCTGCCGGATTGAGGATAGAACGATGAACCTGTTACTGAACGACGAACAAATCATGCTCAAGAACGGCGCGCACACGTTCTTCAAGGAACGCATGCCCGTCAAAGCGCTGCGTGCCTTGCGTGATAGCGACGCGCCTGACGGTTTCGATCGCGCGTTGTGGCGCGAGATGGCCGCGCTCGGCTGGGCCGGTATTCTGATCCCGGAGGAATTTGGCGGCGCCGACTTCGGCTACAAGGGCATGGGCCAGGTCATGGAGGAAGCGGGCCGCACACTCGCCGCTTCGCCACTGACTTCGACCGCGCTGCTCGCGGCACCTCTGCTACTCAAGACCGCATCACAAGCACAGAAGTCCGCACTGCTACCAGCCATCGCCAATGGCGAACTCATCATCGCGCTCGCCCATGACGAAGCGCCGCGCCATGCGCCGACGCGCATCGCAACGACAGCCGCTCAGCGCGGCATAGGTTTTGTGTTGAACGGCGGCAAGACCTTCGTCATCGACGGCCATGTCGCCGAGCGTTTCATCGTGGTGGCACGTACGAGCGGCGCGCGGGAGGCACGGGACGGCATCTCCTTGTTCCTGGTCGATGCGCAAGCACCCGGCGTGAGCTGCACGCGCACGCGCATGGTCGACAGCCGTAATGCTGCACAGGTTAATTTCACGAATGTCGAGTTGGGTGCTGATGCGTTGCTCGGCACGCTGGGCGCAGGCTATGCGCCGCTCGAACAAGCGCTGGACGGCGCGCGCGCCGCGCTGGCCGCCGAGATGCTCGGCAATGGCATCGAAGCCTTTGAACGCACCGTTGCCTATCTCAAGCTGCGCCGCCAATTCGGCGTGGTGATCGGTTCCTTTCAGGCCTTGAAGCATCGCGCGGCCTTGATGTTCTGCGAACTCGAACTGACGCGCTCGGCGGTGCTCGGTGCACTCGATGCGCTCGACAGCGGCCACGCCGACAGCGCCGCACTGGCGAGTCTCGCCAAGGCCAAGGCCTGCGACACGTTGGAGTTGATCAGCAACGAGGCGGTGCAGATGCACGGCGGCATCGGCATGACCGACGCCGAGGAGATCGGCTTTTTCCTGAAGCGTGCGCGCGTTGCACAGCAGTGGCTGGGCGACGCCAGCTTCCATCGCGATCGCTACGCCACGCTCAAGGGTTTCTGAGCCCGTGAACGAATACGAGGTGACCATCGTCGAGCACGGCCAGCAGCGCAGCCTGACGGTGATGGCAGCCTCGGCCGCTGCGGCGCGGGAGCAGGTCGAGGACGAGTGCGACGGTGATGTCACCGCCGTGCGCTTCTTGCGGGCTGCGAGTTTCAGCTGCGCGATCCGGGATGGGCGGGGAACGCGCTAGGGAGCGGACGATACGTCCGCGACTTTCTCGGCCGTGGCCTTGCCAGGCTCCTCTTGCTCTAGTTCCCCTTACTCTGTGGGTCAGACTTCAGTCTGACATTGCTTTCCAGAGTATCGAGGCCAGCGGCGCGCCATTGAATGTCAGACTGAAGTCTGACCCACACAGGGACTCGAAGCTATCTAGCCCCCATTCCGCGAATTGCCCCGCCCTTGCTACCGTGCTGTGATCCCCCCTCGCTTATCGCAACGAGGAAGGGCTCATGAAATTCGGCGTGTTCTACGAGCATCAGCTGCCGCGGCCGTGGGCCGAGAATTCCGAATACGAACTCATGCAGAACTCGCTGGCGCAAATCGAGTTGGCCGACCAGCTCGGTTATGACTACGCGTGGCAGGTCGAGCATCACTTCCTGGAAGAGTATTCCCACGCCTCGGCGCCGGAAGTGTTCCTCGCCGCCGCCAGTCAGCGCACCAAACGCATCCGCCTTGGCCACGGCATCATCCAGCTCACCACCAACCAGCCCCATCGCGTGGCCGAGCGCGTCTCGACCTTGGATCTGATTTCCCATGGCCGTGTTGAACTCGGCCTCGGCGAAGGCGCAGGGCCGGCCGAGCTGCATCCGTTCAATGTGCGGGTGCGCGACAAGCGTGAGCGTTGGGAAGAGGCGGTGCGCGCCATCATTCCGATGTTCACCAAGACTGACTGGGAATTTCACGGCCAGTATCACGACTTCGGGCCGCGCAATGTCATCCCCAAGCCTTTGCAGAAACCCCATCCGCCCTTGTGGGTGGCTTGTTCCAATATCCAGACCATCGCCGAAGCGGGCGCCTGGGGCATGGGCGCGCTGGGCTTTTCCTTCGTCTCGCCCGACGCCGCGCAGGCCTGGGTGCATCGTTACTACAACGTGCTGCTCAATCATCCCAACCGACTAACCGACTACCCCATCAATCCCAATATCGCGATCGTAAACGGTTTCATGTGCGCCGAGACCGACGAGGAAGCGATCCACAAAGCGTCGGGCTGGACCTTCTTCATCTTCGCGCTCTCGCACTACGGTCGCAACGGCATCAGTGCGCCGGGCATGGGCAATCTGTGGGAGGAATTCCAGAGTTGGCGCGAGACCGACAAAGCCCGTGCTGCCTTAACCAATGGCCTCATCGGTTCACCGGAAACCATCCGCAAGCGCTTGCGTCAGTTTCAGGCCGCGCATGTCGATCAAGTGATCCTGTTGAATCAGGCCGGCAAGACCAGCCATGCGGACATCTGCGACAGCTTGAAGCTGTTCGCCGAGGAAGTGATGCCCGAGTTCCACGCCGACGAGGAGGCCCACGCCCTGTGGAAACAGGCGGTCTTGACGCGCGATATCGTGTTGCCGGAACTCGACACCACGCCCTACAACCTCTACAGCCATCAGAACGAAGACATCGTGCGCGAGAGCCCCGCCCAGTTGAAGGCGCGCATGGCGGCTAAGGAGGCGGCGCACCGGCAGGCCGGCGGCTAGGCGGTAAGACGACAGCGTGCGATGGGGCCACCCGAGAGGCGACGAAAGCGGAGTTGCGGCTTCGACCTTGGAATTGTGGAGGGAGCCTACCGTGGCCAAGCGGGCTTGCCTAGGCGTCGGCGGGTCAAGTTGTAGGATTTTTCCGCAAAACACGCGAGTCCGAGCCCGACATTCCCCCTCTCCGGGGAAGACCACCCCTCGCCTAGCCGTCAGCCTTGGCGGACGATATTCTCGGCCACCGTTGCAGCACGCGCGCGCAGCCCCTCCCGCCCACGCAAAAGGACAAGACCATGATTAAAGGCATCGCCCTGGTAGTACAGAAACCGGGCCTCCCTTCCGAGGCGTTTCACCGTCACTGGCGTGAAGTCCATGGGCCGCTGGCCTTGCGCATCACCCAACTGCGCCGTTATGTGCAGAGCCACCGCAAGGCGCTCGCAGTGCCGGGCTTTGAGCAGGTGCCCTACGACGGCGTGGCCGAGATCTGGTTCGACGATCTGGCGACGCTCAACAAGCTGCCCGACAACCCCGAATACATCCACAGCGCGCAGGCCGACGAGCCCAATTTCATCGATACCAGCAAGCTCAAATTTCTCGCCACCCGCGAGCATGTATTTATCGATGACATCGACATCAAACAAGACACGCGTTTGACCAAGGCCATCTTTCTGTTGCGTCGCCGCGCCGATCTCAGCGTCGCGCAATTCCAGGACTACTGGATCAACGGCCACGCGCCGCAGATCCCGCGCGACGCCGGCATCCTGCGTTATGTGCAATGTCACCAGGTCGCCGAGAGCTATGCGCAAGGCGAGCCCGCTTATGACGGCGTGGCCGAACTGTCCTTCGCCGACGACGACGCCTTTCTCGCCTATTGGACCAGCCCACGCATCCAGGCAATCTTCGGCGCCGACGCGCCGCGCTTTCTCGATGGCGCCCACTGCACCGCGTTTCTCGCCGACGAGAACCGCGTGCGCTGGCCGGCTTGAGCGGGAGTACGATCATGGCCCGCGTTCCCTATCTCGAAGAAAAAGATCTCGCTGCCGAGAACCGCGACCTGCTGACGCGCAATCTCAATCTGTATCGGGCGCTGGTCAACAGCCCCGACACCGCGCGCAGCTTCATGGCGCTCGGCATGCACATCCGCTTTCACATGAAGCTCGATGCGCGCTTGCGTGAGCTGGCGATCTTGCAGGTCGGCTATGGCACGCGCGCGCCCTATGAGTACGCCCATCACATCGAACTCGGTCGGCAGTTCGGTGTGACCGATGCGGATCTGGCCGCGCTTGCGCTGGAATCGCGCGGTGAGACCAGCACCCTGCCGGCGCTCGATCGTGCGGTGCTGAGGGCGGCGCGTGAACTGACGACGGGCACCCACGTCAGTGACGCGACCTTCGCCGCCTTGCGCGCCGGTCTCGATCACGAACGGGTTGTCGATCTCATCGTCACCATCGGTTTCTATTGCGGCGTGGTGCGCGTGCTGGGCGCTTTACAGGTAGACGTCGAACCAGAGTCTCAACATTATCTGACGGACTTTCCCTTGCCACCGGCTTGAGGCAGGCGCGGCGCGCTGACCGCGCGGTCGTCGGTTACCATGGCGCTCGACTTCCAGCCCCAAGACCTGCGCATTTTGACTCCCGACGCCGCCCATTCGAACCCGCCGCCGCGCCGCCTGTTGGTCGCCACCCTGCTCGCCTCGGTGGCCTATGGACTGCTGGCCATGACCGCGTGTCTGCCCTCGATGCCGACCTGGGCGACATTGTTTGGCGCCAGCCAGGGCCATGTGCAATTGACCTTTTCGGCCTTCGTCGTGGCCTATGGTGGCGCGCAGATTTTTTATGGTCCGCTGTCGGACCGCCATGGACGACGGCGTCTGCTATTGCTCGGCTTCACGCTCGCCGCGCTCGGTTCTCTGGCCTGCGCGCTGGCGAATGATCTCAGCTTCTTGATCGCCGCACGGGCCCTGCAAGGCATCGGTGCAGCGGCCGGCATGGTCATCGGCCGCGCCATGGTGCAGGACTATTTCAGCGGCGCCGAACGCCCGCGCATCATGGCTTACACCGGCATGGTGCTCGGCATGTGTCCGCCCACCGCGACCCTGCTCGGTGGCCAAATCCACGTCTATCTCGGCTGGCAGGCGAATTTCTTAGTGCTGACGGTGCTGGCGGTGGCGCTTGTGCTCGCCACCTGGAAAGTGGTGCCGCTCAGCGCGCGACAACCCAGCGTGCATGAGCATTGGCTGCAAGAGATGTTCGCCGCCTACCGCGCGCTGGCGAAGAAACCCGTGTTTCTGAGCTATGGCGTGATCCTCTCGATGTGTACGGGTTCGTTCTATGTCTTCCTGGCCGGCACACCGCTGGTGCTGGCGAGCTATGGGGTTGGCCCGGCACGGGTCGGCCTGTTCATCATGGCCGTGCCGCTGTCCTATATCGCCGGCAATTTCATGGTCAGTCGTCTGCTCCATTCCAGCACCGAGGCGCGTCTCGCCTTGAGCGGCCAATGCCTATCCTGCATCGGCGTCGCCGCTGCGCTGGTGCTGGCCTTGGCCGGTGTGCATTCGCCCTATGCACTGGCCTTGCCACTCACCTTGCTCGGCTTCGGCCACGGCCTGCTGATGCCCTCGACCTTGAGCGGCACCGTCAGCGTCATTCCCGCCCTCGCCGGCTCGGCGGTCGCCGCTACCGGTCTCGCCCAGCAATTGTTCGGCGCGGTCGGCGGCTGGGCCGTCGGCCTGGTCGGTCATGAGGATGCGCGCTTCATGGCGGCCATGATGCTGAGCTTCATGACCATCTCCTTGGGCATGCAGATGGTCGTGACGCGGCTGCGACGGCAGGGCGTTGATGAATGAGCAAATGACTTCGCACCGACAACACCAGGAGCTGCCATGAAACACATCGTCGTCGTGCTGACCGAACCGACTGCGGGCCGCGAGGCCGAATACAACGATTACTACGAAAGACTGCATCTCGATGAAGTGCTGGCCACCACCATCATGAACTCAGCGCAGCGCTTCAAGCTCACCGATCAGCAAGGCCTGCCCTGCCCGCTGCCCTATCTCGCGCTCTATGAAGTGGAAGCGGACGATGCGAGCACGGTGCTCGCTAATTTGAACGCTACGCGCTCGCAGCGCGTGCAGAGCGATGCGCTCAATCGCAAGACCGCTGGCGCCTGGGTGTTCAGTGAGATTGGGCCCAAGCACGAGCGCGAGTAAGGCGTTCTCGCGGCAGTGACGACAGCTTAAATGTTGCCGTGGCCCTGCCCGAAAGCTGGCACCATGTCGGTCGTGCGTTTATGCGAATGAAAAAAGATTGAGGGGCGAGCCATGCGTTTCGGCTACACCGACGAACAGGAACAATTCCGGGCCATCGTCGCGCGCTTTCTGCGCGAACGCTCGCCGGTCAGCGTGGTGCGCAAGCATATGGCGAGCGAGCTCGGTTACGACCGTGAGTTGTGGCTGCAACTGGCGGGCGAACTCGGGCTGACCGGTGTGCATGTGCCGGAGCATTTCGGTGGCCAGGGCTTTGGTTACGTCGAACTCGGTATCGCGCTCGAGGAAATGGGCCAAGCCTTGTTATGCGCGCCCTATTTCGCCTCCAGCGTGCTCGCCACCGAAGCCTTGATGACGCTCGCCACCGAGGCCGAGCAGCACGCCTTGCTGCCGGCCCTGGTCAGTGGTGAACGCCGCGCGACGCTGGCCTGGGTCGAGAACGACGGACGCTGGGACGTCGCGGCCACCACCCTCACCGCCACGCCTGGCGGCGATGGGCAGCTCTTGAACGGCCACAAGAAATTCGTGCTCGACGGTCACCATGCCGAGCTGCTGCTGGTGGTCGCACGCGCACCCGGCAGCGTTGGCGATGCGGGTCTCGGCTTGTACGCCGTGGCAGGCAATGCGCCAGGACTCACGCGCCGTCAGCTCGCGACTATCGACACCACCCGCCGTCAGGCCGAACTGACTTTCACTGACACACCGGCGCAGCGCCTCGGCAGCACGGACTCGGCAGCGGACAAACTGCGTCAGATCCTCGACCGCGCGACCATTGCCCTGGCCTGCGAAATGACCGGTGGCGCGCGCGCCTTACTCGACTCGGCGGTCGAGTACGCCAAGCTGCGCATGCAATTCGGCCGGCCTATCGGTTCCTTTCAGGCCATCAAGCACAAATGCGCGGAGATGCTGCTGGAGGTGGAACTCGCCGCCTCGGCGGCGCGTTACGCCGCCGCCGCCATCGACGAACACGACGACGAAGTGCCAGCCCTCGCCTCGCTCGCCAAAGCCATGGCCTCGGATGCTTACATGCATGCCGCCATCGAATGCCTGCAGATCCATGGCGGCATCGGTTTCACCTGGGACGCGGATACGCATTTGTGGTTCAAGCGCGCCAAGAGTTCACAGGTGATGCTCGGCGATGCCAGCCATCATCGTGAACGTTATCTCGCGCTGACGGAGGCTGCCCTATGAGCACTCATGATGAACAATCCACACGCCGCGAAGTACGCGCCTGGTTACAACAACATTGGGATATCAAGCGCAGTCTCATCGCGTGGCGCAACCTGCTCGCTGACTCGGGTTGGGGCATGCCCCACTGGCCGCAAGCATGGTATGGCCGCGACTTGCCGATAGCCTTGCTGCCGGCGGTGGAAGAGGAATTCGAAGCCATCGGCGCAGTCGGCGTGGCGCGCATCGGCATTCGTCTGCTAGCGGCTGCGACCCTGCTCGAACACGGCAGCGACGAGCACAAGTCGCGCTTCCTGCGTCGCATCCTGAGCGGCGAAGACAGCTGGTGTCAGTTGTTCAGCGAGCCGGGCAGCGGTTCGGATCTGGCCGGTGCGACAACCCGTGCCGATGCGGACGGCGAAGGCTGGGTAGTGAACGGTCAGAAGCTGTGGACCACCAGCGCCCATCACGCGCAATGGGGCCTGCTGCTGGCGCGCACCGACTGGGACGCGCCCAAGCATAGCGGCATGTCCTATTTCATCATCGACATGACGCAGAGCGGCGTTGAAGTGCAGCCGCTGAAACAGATGAACGGCCATGCCTCGTTCAATCAAGTCTTCTTCACTGACGCAAGGATCCCCATCGAGAATCTGGTAGGCAAAATCGGCGACGGTTGGAAGATAGCCATGACGACCTTGGCCCACGAACGTCGCAACGCCGATGCGCTACGCCGTTGGGGACATGCTTCACCCCATGCCGGCGCTATCTACGACGAAGAGCGCGCCGAAATAGCAACCGTCATGGAACCCTACAAGTGGTATCCGCAACGCGCCGGTCGCGTTGACATGGTAGTGCCACGCGCGCACGAGACCGGCCGCATCGCCGACCCGGTCGTGCGCCAGGAAATCTCGCGCCTGCTGATGTTGTCACGCAGCGCCGAATGGCTGGCCCATCGCGCGCGTCAGGCTAAGGTCGCGGGTAAACCCGAAGGCCCGGAAGGATCGCTGGGCAAACTGGTAGCCAGCCATGTCGCGCGCGCCGCCGCCCATGTACACACCTTAATCAGCGGTGCCGACGCGATGCTGGCGGGCAACGACAGTCCGCACCACGGTCTCATCGCCGAGATCCTGTTGTCGGTACCGGCGACCTCCATCGCCGGTGGCACCGACGAGATCCAGCGCAACATCATCGGTGAACGTGTCCTGGATTTGCCGCGCGAACCGCGCATGGATACCGGCCCCTTCCGCGACGTGCCGAGGAATCCGCAACGGGGGCGCTGAGCCCGGCATCGACTCGAACGCTGTGTCACGCTGAACGTTTTGCCCGCCAGTGGACACTTAGGCACGTCAGATCCAGACGTCGAGGGAAGCCGCGAACCAACAAGATTTTCGTGGTCCTGCATCTGCCGATGCATTGGATGGTGCGCCACTGCGGCTTCGTCCTGGTCGACATGCCCATGGACGCCGGCATGCCGTGGGGCATGGCCTTGATCGTCGGCGGCATCGCACTGACCGGCTACGGTCTGTTGCCCGAGAAGGTCGCGCGCAGCGGCCGATCACGCGGGCAGTCGCGTGCTGCCACTGGCCTGTTTGATCGTGGGTTCGCTCGGCGTCATCTCCTTGCTGTTTCCCTACATCACCGAACAATTTCCATTGCGCATACGCGGGGTTGATCTGCGTGACGTTGGAATCAACGCAAGGGATGCCGCCACCGGCTGAGCTGCGTACAATTCATCGATGATCCGCCGCGCGTCAGTCGAGCGCCGTAGCGATCTCCACCGCCTTTCCCGACACGACAAGGAGTCCACGATGCGCGCTCTGAAATCCGTATTCGCGCCGTTCGCACTGAGCGCCATCGGCTTTTTGGCCGTCTCCACGCCCGCCGCAGCAGCAACCATCCATATCGATTTCTCAGGGACGTTTTCGCAATGCTTCGTGGGTTTTGCGGGGCCGGGCGCCTGTGCGGGCACAGCCTTCAGCACACTCGAGCACACCGATTTTCACGGCAGCCTTGAGATCCCGGACAGTGGTGTCGATCTTGAGCCCGACAACTCGACCCGTGGCCGTTACCAGTTCGACAGCCCGGCATACATGAACGTGACCACCGCCGACCCGCTCTTCAATTTCAGCGGCGCAACACCCGTCCAGATGCTAGTCCACAACTGCGAGGACGTGAGCTGCGCGTTCAACGAAGACTACGTATGGACGTGGGTCGAGCGTGGCGGTTTCGATTTCCTCTTTTCACTCTATATACCTCATCCACCGATCGATTCCGACGCGGTGCCGAACGCACGGCGCATGACTGACTTCTACCCGGTGTTCGAGTTGCTCA
>JAYWAC010000193.1:0-11860 GCA_043782755.1 Pseudomonadota bacterium
CGCGGCCCACGGCGGCGTGCCTTCACCATTCCATCGGGAGCTTCATCATGACGAACGCGTACATCATCGACGCCTGCCGCACCCCGCGCGGTATCGGCAAAGTGGGCAAGGGCAAGCTCGCCCATCTCCATCCCCAGCATCTAGCCGCCACGGTGCTGAAGGCGCTCGCTGAGCGTAATTCCCTGGACACCGCCGAGGTCGACGACATCATCTGGGGCACCAGCACCCAGGTTGGCGCGCAGGGCGCGGACTTAGGTCGCATGGCGGCCCTCGATGCCGGCTACGACATCCGCGCCTCGGGCATGACCCTCGACCGCTTCTGCGGCTCGGGCATCACCACCGTTAGCCTCGCCGCCGCGCAGATCATGTCGGGCATGGAAGATCTGGTCATCGCCGGTGGCACCGAGATGATGAGCTACACCGCGTCGATCGCCGACCCTAAACAAGTACCGATGATGGACCGGGGCAATTTGCATCTGCGCGCCCTGCACCCGCAATCGCAACAAGGGGTGTGCGCCGATTTCGTCGCGGCCCTCGACGGTATCGATCGCCGAGCGGTCGACGAGCTGGCCCTCATGTCGCAACAACGCGCGGCCGCCGCCATCAAGGACGGTCGTTTCACGCGCTCGGTAGTGCCGGTGCACAATCTTGACGGCACGCTGGCGCTCGACCACGACGAATTCCCGCGTCCTGAAACCACGCTTGAAATCTTGTCTGGCTTAAAGCCGGTGTTTGGCGCCTGGGCCGACATGGTGGTCGACCAAGCCGGCAATACTTACGGCGGTCTCATTCGCCAGAAGTATCGCGACCTCGGTGACATCCAGTTCATTCACCATGCCGGCAATTCCTCGGGTGTGGTCGATGGCGCGGGCGGCTTGCTGCTGGCCTCGGAAGCCTATGTGAAGAGGCACGGTTTGAAGCCGCGGGCGCGCGTGGTGGCGACCGCCAATATGGGCGATTGTCCGACGCTCATGCTGAATGCGCCGGTGCCGGCGGCGAGGAAGGTCTTGCACAAGGCCGGTCTCACCACCAACGACATCGACCTGTTCGAGATCAACGAAGCCTTCGCCGTGGTAGCAGAGAAATTCATTCGCGATCTGAAACTTGATCGCGGCAAGGTCAATGTCAATGGCGGTGCCATCGCGCTCGGCCATCCTATCGGCGCGACGGGTTCCATCCTGGTCGGCACGCTGCTCGATGAACTCGAACGTCAGGGCAAGCAGCGTGGCCTGGTGACGATGTGCGCCGCAGGTGGCATGGCACCGGCCATCATTATCGAGACGCTCTGAGCACGCGCTTAGACGCGCGGACTACCTGGCTACGTACTCGCGTAGTCGATGCGAATGATGGGAGGGGAGATGGCTACACTCACCGACAAGGTCGCTATTGTCACGGGCGCGGCCAGTGGCCAGGGCGCCGCAGAAGCGCGCTTGTTTGCACAGCAAGGCGCGAAAGTCATCGTCGCTGATGTCGATACGCGTGGTCAGGCGGTGGCCGACGCTATCGGCGCCGAGCAGGCGCGCTTCGTGCGCCACGACGTTGGCGACCCAGCGAGCTGGGCGCTGGTCATCGAGACTGCGGTCAAGGCTTTCGAGCGCATCGACATTCTGGTCAACAATGCCGCCGTCTATGCTCGTGCCGGCGTGCAACATACTGAGTTGGAAATGTTCGAGCGCATCATGCGCGTCAACAGCACGGGCGTGTTCCTCGGCATGCAGGCGGTGATTCCCGCCATGCGCGCGGCGGGTGGTGGCTCGATCATCAACATTTCATCACTGGCGGGCTTGCGCGCGACCAAGAGCATGTTTGCCTATGCGACCTCGAAGTGGGCAGTGCGCGGCATGAGCAAGGCGGCGGCACTCGATCTGGCCGGCTACCGTATCCGCGTCAACTCCGTGCACCCGGGTCTCATCGAGACGCCGATGCTGCACGATGAGAATCCACCCCACGTAGTCGAGGCGATGGCCAAGGTGATTCCGCTGGGGCGCATAGGCCAGCCCGAAGAGATCGCGCAACTGGTGTTGTATCTCGCCTCCGACGCGGCGGCCTATGTCACGGGCGCGGAGTTTTCGGTTGATGGTGGCGGCAGCTTCTAAGCTCGTCAGGCGCTATATCAAGCTTCAAAATCCTTGAACGCCTGCTGGTAGTCCGCATGCCAGCGCGACAAGGGTGGACGATCTGCGGCCATGTCATAGGCCGCCCACACCATGCGTTTGGCATCGTCGGCTGTCGACACTTCATTGTCTGGACAGATGATGTAGAAGCTGCCGCGGGCGATGGCGGCCAGCATGTAGTCGACCACTTGCTCCGCTAGCCATGCACCCTCCGGCTTGCTATCGACGCGACGTCGGGTCAGGCCGGTATAGGTATAACCGGGCACCAGAAGGTGGGCGCTGACTTGATGGCCGGCGGTATTGCGCAATTCATGCTGCAAGGCTTCGGTGAGCGCTTTCACACCCGCCTTGCTGACGTTGTAGGCCGGATTGCCGGGTGGATTGGTGATGCCCTGCTTGGAACCGGTGTTGATGATCAGCGCCGGCCGCTGTTGCGCGATCATCGCGCAACTGAACGCCTGCACACCGTGCACGATACCCCACAGATTGACGGCCATGAGGTGTTGCCACTGCGTGAGCCCTGACCACGCGCCGGTCGGTTGGCTGGTGCCAGCATTGTTCATCAGCACATCGACCCGTTCGAAGAGGGCATAGGCGCGTTCCTTGAGCGCCATCACTTGCTCGAACTGCGCGACGTCGATGACTTGTACTTCAACGCAAGCACCTTGATTGATGGCGAGCGGACGCACTTGTTCGGCAGCGGCGGCGAGACGCTCGGCATCAATGTCGGCCATGAGTACACGCATGCCAAAACCTGCATAACGCTTGGCCGCCGCCAGACCGATGCCATCGGCCGCGCCGGTGATGACTGCAACGGAACCCGGTTCGAAAGCGGGATGGTGGGGCATAACGTGACTCCTTGGTGGTGAAGAATTATGGCATCGAATGCGTGGCTGCGACGGCCATGCGTGAACGTTAAACTAATGGACGCTCGCATAGCATCTGCGCGACATTCGATGGCCGATTCGGCACAGGGCGGCTCGCGTAGTGGGTTCGAGTAACGACTCACCGACCGATGCTTACGGTTGCTAGCGAACCATCAAGCGCCGCCAGCAGCCATCGAAAACGGCAGGATGCGGGTCTTCATTGCTGGACAATTAAAGCGCACTAGCGGGAAAAAAATGGATTGGTTAAACACTGAGCGCCGCTACGGTAGGGTGTCCGTGACTTTGCACTGGTGCATGGTCGTGCTCTTGGTCGCTATCTACGCCTGCATGGAACTACATGGCTATTTTCCCAAGGGAAGTGCCATGCGTACAGGCATGAAGACCTGGCATTTCATGCTGGGGCTGTGCGTGCCGATGCTGGTGCTGATGCGTCTCGGTGCACGCGCCAGCGGACGTAGGCCCGTGATTACGCCACTGCCGCCAGCATGGCAACGTCATCTTGCGAGTGCCATGCACCTTGTGCTTTATCTTTTCATGATCGGTATGCCGATCGCCGGTTGGTTGACCTTGAGTGCAGCTGGCAAACCCATCCCATTTTTTGGACTGGAGCTGCCGGCGTTGGTCGCGCCGAACAAGGCCCTGGCGCGCCAGATCAAGGAAATCCACGAGCTGGGTGCCAACCTCGGCTATGGCCTCATTGCGCTGCATGCCTGCGCCGCGCTTTTTCACCATTACATCGTGCGTGACAACACACTAGAGCGCATGTTGCCTGGCTCCAGTAAAGGCATCCGTACCCCCATCACCCATGGGACCAAGTCATGAAAGTCGTTTTTCTCGATCGCTTTGCGATCCGCGCTGCTCTGCGCCCATTGCAATTTCCCCATGAATGGCAGGAATACCCGACCACCACGCCTGCGCAAGTCGTCGAGCGCCTGGCCGGTGCGCGGATCGCCATCACCAACCGTGTGCGCTTCGATCAAGCCACCATCAGCCAACTGCCCGAGCTGAAATTGATCGCGGTGTCGGCGACCGGCTATGAGTGTATCGATGTTGTCGCGTGTCACCGCGCCGGCATCACGGTCACCAATGTGCGCGATTGGTCGACACCGGCGGTGGCGGAACACGCGTTTGCGATGATGTTAACGATCCGGCGTCAATTGCTGATCTATCGACAGGCGGTGGAGGCGGGTGAATGGCAACGCTCCCATTTCTATGGGGTCTTGAAGGAGACGCTGCCGCAGGACTTGTATGGATGCACGCTGGCTATCATCGGCTATGGGGCCCTGGGCAAGCGACTGGCTGCGCTTGGCCATGCTTTCGAAATGAATGTGCTGGTAGCCGATCACAAGGGCGCGGTGCCGCGCGCTGGTCGTGTCTCGTTTGACGAAGCCCTAGCGCGCGCGGATGTGCTCTGCATAGCTTGCCCGATCTGCGACGACACCAGGAATCTCATCGACACTGCTGAACTATCGCGCATGAAACCGAGCGCGACACTCATCAATACCGCGCGGGGCGGTATCGTCAACGAACAGGCCTTGGCTGATGCACTGCGCGCAGGGCGACTCGGTGGTGCCGGCATTGATTCACTGGCCGTGGAACCGCCGCGCGATGGCAATCCCTTGATTGATTTGCAGATGCCGAATCTCGTCATTACGCCACACATGGCTTTCGCCAGCGACAGCACCTTAGATCGATTGGTGGAGCAACTGCTGCGCACCATTGAATCCTTTGTGGCTGGCCAGCCGCACAACGTGGTGTTGTAAGCCGCTCTCTCGCTGCGCGCTTACGCAATGCCTATGCGTGACTGCGCACCGACACGCGATACCTCGCAACCGATGATGATCGCGTCCCGCCAGCGCGATCACGAATCGCCGCGATGCATAGCAACGCATGAATGATTCGAGGTCTCGTCGCGATAGGTGACACCTCCATCATCACAAGAGAAATATCATGCAGTACTCCCTTCTCGCCGGCGCTCTGGCGCTGACCCTCGTGACCCCGCTGGTCCTCGCCGATTCGACTTCGTCGCAGACCAGCACCTATTCCACTACCACCCATGCGTCACCCGGTGAGCCGGCCTACAGCTCGACCAAGACCGAACAGCAGCTCGACGAGCACGGCAACGTGATCAAGAAGACCGAGAGCTATAACAGCAAGGATCCCGCCACCGGCAATTCCAACTCGAGTTCTTCCACCAGCGTCACGAGTCCCGATGGATCGACGAGCACGGTCGAAAAGGCGCGTACCACCAATACTACTTATGGTGACACTTCGGTGACCGAGAAACGTACTACCACCACCACTCCCTGAACATGAGCCCGTGTCGCGACCGCGCGCCCTGGCGGTCGTGACGACAGGGCGGCAATAGTCCGTCATGCGCATTCGCCTTGGCGGTCTTGGTCCGACAAGGAGACACCACCATGCGCATGAAATCTCTTTCGCTCTGCATCCTGCTCGGCCTCGGCTCACCGCTCGCGGCGCAGGTCAGCATTGGCATCGGCTTGCCCGGCATCAACCTCGGCATCAATCTCGGCGCTTATCCGGATCTCAGCCCGATACCCGGTTATCCCGTGTATTACGCGCCGCAGACCGATGCCAATCTGTTTTTCTATGACGGCTTGTATTGGCTGTACAGCCAGGATGGCTGGTATTCGAGTGCCTGGTACAACGGGCCCTGGGACGCGCTCGATGTCGAGGCCGTGCCTTTGTTCTTGTTGCGCGTGCCGGTGCGTTATTACCGTCAAGCGCCGACCTACTTCCGTGCCTGGCGCGACGATGCGCCACCGCGTTGGGGTGAGCGTTGGGGCCACGATTGGGAGCAGCATCATCGTGACTGGGATCATTGGGACCGTGATACCGCGCCACGCGCGGCGCCCTTACCGCTTTACCAGCGAGACTATGGCGGCGACCGCTATCCGCGCGGCGAGCAGCAGCGCGATCTGCGCAGTCGTCATTACGATTACCAACCGCGCGAAGAGATCGTGCGCCAGGTCTATCAACGGCCGGCGCCGACACCACGACGACCCGAGGGCCATGATGATCGCGCAAGCGATGTGCGACCGCCGGTAATGCAGGAGCATGCTGCTGCCCCGCCCCACGCCAACGATGAGCGTCAGTCGAGATCGCGAGAGCAAGAGCACAAAGCCGTGGCGCCGCGCGAGGCGCCGCAGGACCAAGCGCATGACAAACCACTCGCCGAGCAGCCGCGTCGTGAGATCCCCGCAGCGGCGCTGACGCAGCGGCCGCCGCCAGAAACATCCCACCGTGTGCCGACCGCACCGCGCGAGGATAGGGCTCGCGATCCCGTGGCCACGCAACAACGCCGACCCGTCGTACCAGAGCGCGCGGTGACAACTGAACGTCCAGCGCAAGCACAAGCTCAGCCCGGCCATCCGCAACAAGCTGCTCCGGCCCCGCAAGCCGCGCCTCAGCCGTCAAAGAAACGCGGACATGACAAGCAGGACGATCAGAACACTGACCACGAAGATCACGATCGGCATTGAGCAGGTTTGAGCATTAAGCTGCCAAGGGAGCGCATGCGATCCTTGGCGGCGGACAGGCGACGTGGCTCTAGAGTTTCATCGACAAGGACACCGCGCCAAACAATTCTTGTTTGCCCTGGCCCTTGAACTCGTCGGTGCGTGTGACGACCGTGAAAGCACCCTGCACGCGACCCAATTGCACGACCAGACCGGCCTGCCCTTCGGCGACCAGCGGTTTGCGGTTGACGCTCGGGCCACCGTCGCGGAACGCATTGCCATCCAGCACGATGTTGTAGGCGACCGCGCGACCATTGACGCCGACGAATAGATACCAGGAGAAATGATCGCGCGGTGTAAAGAAGCCGGCGCCCGCCAGCGCCGGAGAAACGCGTGGCGGACCATAGTCGTTGGCGAGATCCTGACCAACGCGGAAGGTCAAACCGAACGCGCCTTGCGTCAACACGTTGCCGACTGAGACTGCGGCATCAGGCATGACGTCCACACCCAGTCCACCGGCGCGCCATTCCGCCAGCGCCCGCCACTTGCGCTCATAGGTCAGCACAAAACCGAATTCGTCGCGTACCTGGTTATCCCAGCCGTTCGCTTCGTTGGCGCCGAGCAAGTCATGCACATTGTTCTGCACCCATTCGGCACCGGAGTTCGGACCAACCAACCCGACGTCCAGCGCGGCGGTATCGAGCGTCTTGCCGGAATCGACCGAGGTCGAGAAGTGCGCGTGCAGCCAACCGGCATAGGGATGTTGCTTGGGTAAAGCCACCCTTGCATCGGTATTGCTCGGCGTGAAGATGCTTTGGCCTATCCCTAAGCCGGCATAGAGGGTGTCACCGGGATCGGCGCCCATCAGCGTGGTCGCAAACCAGCGTGCCGCTAGTGGTGCGCCATTGGGCGCAGAGAGATAGGCGATGTCGATGCCATTGGTGTAATTGCGATCGGTACCGGCGAAGGTGTCGTTCTCATAAACCAGGGACAAGGTGCCGCGCTCGGATGAAGGTTTCTCGTCGGCTAGCAGAGGCGCGATCTGGCCGGCCAGCAATAGCAGGCTGGCGGTGACAGCGGAGCGAATTTTCATGGGGCGTGATCCAGTGTGGGCTAAGAAGAGGGTGTTTGTAACGGGCATTCAGACCATGGCGCTTAGCGCTGCCCACGGACAGATCGCAGGTCCGATCCCGCAGCGTCCGCCGAGACTGCGCCGCACCGCTATGACTGTCGGTGCGATGACCGGCATAGCACCGCCGTGGATCAGCCACGTTCGCCGTCGCACAGACGTTCAAGCGCCAGCGGCGGACCCTGCTCGCTGTCGCAACGGCGGTGGGCAAGGGCCGCCATGCGCCACCCGCAAGCGATCACTATTGCCGCAAGCCGAGAACACACCATGCTCGCCACCCTCGAAGGCAACACTATTGCTCCTGTCGGCGCCGCTCGAAATCTTCTGGTATTTCCGTATACGCTGCGATCTCTCCGCCACGGTGACGCGCGCACTGATTGCGCGCGCTTAATTTTTGAGACTGGTATTAGTCTCGCGTCTTAGAGAGCACGCTTGTTTGAAATCGCTCGCGAAAAATCAGCCCACCGACGCGGCTAAGCCCAATGCGTACTGGCATCAGCCGTCCGCCACCCTGTTAACCGCCCTGGGCACTGCCACAACAGGCCTCGCTCAGTCTGAAGCCGCGCTGCGTCTCACGCGTGATGGTGCCAATGTGCTCGCAGAGCAACGCCATCTCGGCGCTCTCGGCCTGTTGTTTGCGCAGTTCAAGAGTCCGCTGGTGGTCATTCTGATCTTTGCCGCGGCGGTGTCGGCGGTGGTCTCGGAATGGATAGACGCGGCGGTGGTGTTGACGGTGGTACTGGGTAGCACGCTGCTCGGTTTCCTGCAGGAATATGCCGCCGGCAACGCGATAGAAAAATTGCGCGCCCAGATCACGGTCAAGACAAAAATTCTGCGCGATGGCCAAGCCGTGACCCTACCGTCCCGCGAAGTGGTGGCGGGGGACATCGTCTTGCTCGAAGCCGGCAGTCTGATTCCGGCCGACGGCGTGGTACTCGAAGCCAAAGACTTCTTCGTCAATCAGGCGGTGTTGACCGGCGAATCCTTTCCAGTCGAGAAGACCGCCACCCTCACCGCCGCCGATGCCGGCCTGGCCGAAAGGGCTAACTGCGTCTTCATGGGCACCAATGTGCGCAGTGGCACGGCGCAAGTCTTGATCGTCCTGACCGCGCGCAACACCGTGTTCGGCCAGGTCGCCGACAAACTGCGTCTGCGTCCGCCCCAGACTGAATTCGAGCGCGGTATTCAGCGTTTCGGTTATCTCTTGACGCGCGTGATGGCGGTGATGGTCACGGTGGTGTTCGCCATCAACGTGTTCTTCGACAAACCGCCGGTCGATTCACTGTTGTTCGCGCTGGCCCTGGCTGTCGGCCTCACGCCCGAGCTGCTGCCCGCCATCATCAGCATCACGCTCGCTCATGGCGCCAAACGCATGGCGGCCCGTGGCGTGCTGGTGCGGCGTCTGAGCGCGATCGAAAACTTCGGCTCGATGGATGTGCTGTGTACCGACAAGACCGGCACCTTGACCGAAGGCGTGGTGCGACTCGACCAGGCCTGTGATGTCGATGGTGTGGATTCAGTGGCGGTGATGCATCTGGCGGTGCTGAACGCATCGTTTCAGACCGGCTTGAACAACGGCCTCGATGACGCGGTGATAGCGCGTGCGCAAAGCGCGCATGTGGACGTCGCCGGGGCGGTCAAGGTAGATGAGATTCCCTACGACTTCGCGCGCAAATGTCTGAGCGTGGTCAGCGCCGACGCGCAAGGCACACGCACTCTCATCACCAAGGGCGCCTTGAATAATGTGCTCGCGCTGTGCACGCAGGTGCAGGGCAAGGACGGGCCGGCGGCTCTCGACGCGGCGCTGCGCGCCGCCATCGAAGAACGCTATCGCGCCTGGAGCGATCAGGGCTTCCGCGTGCTCGGTGTTGCCGCCAAGAGCGTCGAGATGCGTACGGCTTCGTACACGCGTGCCGACGAACAGGCGCTGACGTTTCATGGCTTCCTGTTGTTCTTCGACGCGCCCAAGACCGACGTTGCACGGACCATCGCCGATCTCGCCACACGCGGCGTCGCGCTCAAGATCATCACCGGTGATAACCAGCATGTGGCGCGCCACATTGCCGAGGCGGTGAAACTGCCGAGTCTGACTATGATCACCGGGCGTGAACTGAATGCGCTGTCCGACGAGGCGCTGTGGCATGCCGCCGAGCGCACGACGGTGTTCGCCGAGGTCGATCCGAATCAGAAGGAGCGCGTGATTCTCGCGCTCAAGAAGACCGGCCATGTAGTCGGCTATATGGGCGATGGCATCAACGATGCGCCCGCCATGCATGCTGCCGACGTCGGTATTTCGGTCGACACCGCAGTCGATGTCGCCAAGGACGCCGCCGACTTCGTGTTACTGCGCAAGGATCTCGACATCCTGCGCGAAGGTATCGATGAGGGCCGCCGCACCTTCGCCAACACTTTGAAATACGTGTTGACGACCATCAGTGCCAATTTCGGCAATATGTTCAGCATGGCGGCTATCTCGACGTTTTTGCCCTTCCTGCCGCTGCTGGCTTCCCAGATCCTGTTGAATAATTTTCTGGCGGATATTCCCGCCACCACCATCGCCAGCGACAATGTCGATGCGGAATGGGTGGAGCGACCGCAGCGCTGGGACACGGTGTTCGTGCGCAACTACATGGTGCTGTTCGGCCTGGTCAGCTCGGTGTTCGACTTTCTCTCTTTCGGCGCTCTGTTATATGTATTTCACGCCTCGCCCGAGGAATTCCGTACCGGCTGGTTCATCGAATCGCTGCTGACCGAACTCGTCATCGCGCTGGTAGTACGCACGCGCCGCCTGTGTCTGCGTAGTCGCCCGGGCAAGTGGCTCATGATCAGCACGGCGCTGGTCATTCCCGTGGCGCTGTCCTTGCCCTATCTGCCTATTAATTCGCTGTTCGGCTTCGTGCCGCTGCCGGCCGCCCTGCTGCTGACCATCGTCGCTCTGACCGCGATGTATGTGGTGGCGGCGGAATTCGCCAAGGCTTTCTTCTATGCGCGACTGGTACCGCCTGGGCATTGAGTGATGAGTCTGCGCCCCTTCGAGCACGCTGCCGATCCAGTGATCGCGAGTCATGGTCGCGACTGGCTTTCCTGGCTGCTCGGCGCGGCGATGCTGGCGGGCGTGATTGCCGCCGCGCTGCATTTCTCCGAAGCCCAAGCCTTCCTGCGCCTAGCGCAACAGGCGCAGCCGTGGTGGTTGGGTCTGGCTCTGCTGCTGCAGGCATCGACCTATGTGCTGGAGGGCGAAGTGTGGCGGCTGACCGCGCGCGTGTCCGGCTTTAAGTTGTCTTTCAAGCGCGCCTACCAGCTCAGTCTGAGCAAGCTCTTTCTTGACCAGGCGGTGCCCTCAGCGGGCTTGAGCGGCACCTTTGCCGTCGCCCGTGAACTCGCGCGCAGTGCCATGCCCCGCAGCATCGTTACTGCCGCAGTGGTGGTGCGGCTGGTGTCCTATTACGCCGCCTATGCGCTGACCCTGGCGGCGTCATTGCTGATCTCGACGCTCTATGGCCAGGCCAATGCACTGGTGGCGGTGGTGGCGATACTGTTCGTCGCCTATGCACTGGTCTTCAGTGGCATGGTGCTGGCGGTGAGCGGGCGCACGCTGCGCTGGCCCAGTCACCGCATGCTCGCCAATGTACATCTGCGCAAGGTCCTGCATCTGCTCGAGGAAGTCGATCCGGCGCTGGCCCGCGACCCCCTGGTGCTGGCGCACGCCAGTGTGCTGCAACTCGGCATCATCGCGCTCGATGTCGCGACGGTGTGGATGGTGATCGCATCGCTTGGCTATAGCGCGGCGCCTCTCGGCGTGTTCGCGAGTGTGGTGTTATCCAATCTGTTTCGTTCTATCGGTCTCTTGCCGGGCGGACTCGGATCCTTCGAAGCGGCCTCGGTGCTGACGCTCAAGATGATCGGGGTGCCGGTCGCGGTGGCGCTGGCGGCGACCTTGATCTTTCGCGGCTTGAGTTTCTGGCTGCCGATGTTGCCCGGCTTCTGGTATTCGCGTCGTTTGGTGTCGCCCTGATGCCGACGCCGCACTAGCGCAAGGACTACACTTCATTCATGCCTGAGCGTCACGATTCGATGGGGGAGATGTCGGTGCCCGACGATGCGCTGTGGGGCGCTTCGACGGCGCGTGCCCTGCTGAATTTTCCGGTCAGCGGCCATACCCTGCCCGCGCCGTTACTGCGCGCCTTGGCGCTGGTGAAGCTCGCCGCCGCCAGGGTCAATAGCGATCTCGGACGTCTGGCCGGCGCCAAG